>JAYEGM010000064.1:0-4480 GCA_034659075.1 Pseudomonadota bacterium | reverse complement strand
GCGTTGAGGTCCCTGCAGTATAGTAGGTTAGAGGATGTATTTTGAATAAATCTCGCTATATATACGGGACCCCGGGGTCGGACCATCACAGGCCATTGATATTTAATACAATTCCAATGTAAAACAGTCATTATTTTAGCTTAAAGGGCTCTTTTTGGTAACAAAATGGGCAGTGTAAGCGCATGCCAGCTCCTGAATTATCCGGTTATTCCTGGTTCGAGCCCGCCATTTTATGAGTTGGCCTGATCCGACCCTGTTGATTTACCTAATCTTCTACAGCTATCTTTTTCAATGCCGGGTCGCCCGGGCGGATATCAGCATATAAACAAATACCAAGCCAGTCCGGCATGGTTTTAGCAAGTTGTGCGTTGCCCTGGGTTTTTACTCGCTCATTGCCCAGTGCATCTTTAATATCAACATCGCCATTCCATATCTCGACCAGGTCACGCAATGTCGTTCTTATATACAGGTCAACATCCTTGCCCGGGTTTTCGGTACAAAGGTCCACCTCGCCATCACGAATCACCAGCCACCAGTTTTTGAATGTCGTCAGGCCATCAAAGATAAAACACAGGATGGTTTCACCATCGGCCAGCTTGTCCGTTTGCAGGCGACGTTGTATATCCCACATCAGGAACTCGACATCCAGTTCACTATCATCGAGCTGTCCGCGCGCCCAGCGCATACCCCATGTTGCCAGGTGTTCGACAATGGGTGCTAATTCCTTGCCCACCGGTGTAAGAAAATAATCATGGCCTTTACGGCCTTGCTGAACTTTGCGTACGACAATACCGGCTGCTTCCAGCTGCTTGAGTCGTTTAGTGAGCAGTGAAGGTGATATCCGGCACAACGCGCGCTGAAACTCGTTATAACGATGCGAACCGAGAAATAATTCTCTTAAAATCAGTATCGTCCATTTTTCACCGAGCAGTTCGGTTGCCTTGGCTACCGGGCAAAATTGACCATAGTCTGTCAAAACGAGTCCTCCCCTGATCTATTTGAAATACAGGTTAGCAGACTATGGCCCCAAATGGGTTATTCAATTCACTACATATTTTGTAGTTAAATACTACATTTCATGCAGTATAAGAAAAACCTGCTCCTGCCTATGATTGAACCATCGATACAGTACATCGATAACATCACAATCAACTGATACAGGAGAAATACCATGAGTACAGCAACAGCAGAAAAAATCAGCCCACTAGTTAACGGCATTGATACGGAACAGGTAGTTGCCCTGGCAACAAAAATATCCGAGGATGAAGACTACGGACAATTTACATTCCGGGCCAACAATCAATGGATAAATGGTAGCCGCAGCCACACTGAAATCCAGGGCTACTTTGCCGGTGGCAAGGAAAATACCGATCGTAAGCAAACCCTGACCGTGTATGCTGACCAGCCGGGTTTTCTGGCCGGCCACAATACCGCACCCAATTCAGCAGAGCATTTATTACATTCACTGACCAGTTGCCTGAGCACGACCCTGGTTTATCATGCCTCTGTGCAGGGTATTCCTCTCGACAAAGTCGTGGTGTCGGCTGAAGGCGACATGAATGCCCGTGGATTCTTTGGCATTTCAGAGGATGTAAATAAAGGTTACGAACGTGTTCGTGTCAACATGCAGGTGAAGAGTGACGCAGATGTGGATACCCTGACTGCGATGGCAATGTATTCACCAATTTACGAGATCTTTTCAAGATCGGTGCCCGTCGAATTTAACATGACAAAAATCTAGTCTTGTCTTAAAAGAGTTAAAGGGGTCAAGTTAAAGGTGTCGCAGTGATTTAAATTTAATCACTGCGACACCTTTAATGCTTCAGGCACAGATTACTTCCAGAATAAATTTATAAAACATAACGAATTGCTATCGTTAGCACACCAATCATCATATTGATACCGACCAGCGTACGTATCTGAGCCAGCTTCGCTCCAGCTGCTGGCCAGTCTTCGGCAGCAACTGCCAGTTTTAATCTTTTATAAGGCGCAAAAAACACATGGAAGAATATCAGCATCATGATAATGCCCGTTGTCATCATGACATTGATATGCATTCCAAGTCCCTTGAAACCACCATAAATATGAATGATCCAGAAGCCGGTGACGAGGACTGTGATAATTGATCCCCATACCCAGGGAAAGAATCGACCAAATACCCCGACCCAGAGCTTTAAACGTACCGGGGGCTCCAGTTGACTGGCCGCAATTGGACGTAATTGCATATGAGCAAATAACATCCCGCCAACCCAGATCACGACAGCCAGAACATGCAGCATTACTAAATAATTGATCATCATAGTTCCTCAAATAACAGATTGAACTGTGTGCAGTTACCTGCACTTTTTTTACTAGAATGAATTATCTCATATTCTTCTTTATACGCGATGCCATAACCATTTAAATCCACCTTGCTATCTGCATCAAATGGATTAAAACTGTCGTTATGTGTGTAAAAAAAAGGCTTCCGATGCATTTATTAGTCAGCATGGCATTACTGCTGTTGGTCTCGATATTTGCTACCGGTGCGGCCAGGTCGCAGGCAGATGGGAGCGGGGAGCTGGACTGGCCTGTTGAAGACCCGGATGCGATATACGATGCCATTAATGAAGGCGAACTGAATTTCCTCGACAAGCCAGCAGATACACCGGTTCATCATCACCATAATACATTTATCGTCCTGCAAAGCAGCATCGAAACGGGCTGGATCAAGCTGCTGCAATGCCATGAGAACCTGGACATATTACCCCGCGCTCAGATTGTCTATAACAAGGGCAAGATCCGTCATCTGCGTATTACCCAGCAAAAGAATATCGGCCATGCCAGGGTGGAGGATAATACTGTGCAGTTAACCAATGTGAACAGCAATGCCCGTTTGTGTGTCGAGGCCGAGAGTCGGGCATTGATAGCACAGAAAGATGGCACCTTTGTTCTGCAGAATGGCCCGTTCATGAGGAAGTTTCTTGATGGCTATTTCCCGATGCGGGTATCAATCGATATCAAACTGCCAGCCAATCTCAGTTTCGTAGCCATTGAGCCCGTCGAGCAAAAGGGCTTCAGGGTCATCAAGGGGAAACAGAGCCTGCACCTGGATGCCTGGTTTGAAGGCAGGCTGATGACGCGCATCAGATTTATACGTGTTCCCGAAACAAAAATCCAGTAGAAAAGTAAATTAAAGGGTACTGCCCCCTTTTAAATTATTCTACCTTATCAATGAGTTGAATTGGTCCAACCCTGTTGTCTCTTTTTGTTTTGCTTTGGTTTTACTGCGACAGTTTCAATTAAACTGACACGTTCATCGTCAAGATTCCGATGCAGATTATAGGCCTTGCTTTGGATGTCGCTTCCAACCAGCAGATGCACACCTAACTCCGGAAGATTCGGCTCACCCATGGGCTCCTTCGCATGGGCAAAGGCTTTCTGCGCGAGTCCAGTCTTGTCATTCCAGACTTCAATTTCAAAACCAGCAGATTGCATGACATCGCGAAACGAATCAGGCGGCAATAGAAAGCTCATGGAGCTGTCTTGCGCCCATGGCACTGGAAAATAGACTGGTGAGTTTTTATGACCACACACCTCATACAATACAGCGCGCCCGCCTGGTTTGAGTGCACGATATAATTCCTTCAACCAGCCCAGCTTATCCTCAACGTTCATGTTCATCTGGATAGACCAGGCCCCATCAAATGCATTGTCATCAAACGGTAATTCAAGCGCACTGGCAGCATGGAACTTTACACGTTCCTGCATGTTGAGTAATTGCGTCAATCTTTCTGCCGCATCAATGTATTCATCGCTCAAATCAATCCCAGTCACACAACAACCTGTTTCATGAGACAAGCGGCGTGTTGAACCGCCCACGCCGCAGCCAACATCAATGATATGCATATCCGGCGTAAAATTAGAGAGCTCAATTAGTTCCTTAGTTGCGACATCACCACGGATATGAAATTCATCCACAGGCTGAAGGTCATCCAGTGTAATTTTAGACAAATCCTTGCCAATGTCATTTAGGCCATTAATAATCTTGTTATACAAATCATTCGGTGAGTAATAACTGTGAATGTGTTTCATATTTTTAACTTATCCATAATCTATTTATACCGCGATTTCCCCCTCTGTCAGGATAGATGTCCGGTTTTCTAAAATAGAGTCTAAACCAAACAGGGGACGGAAAGTGAAAGAAGAATGCCTTATTACCATGAAGAATTCAAAGAACAGATTATCCGTAAGCTGATGGCACCGAATGCCCAGTCTATTGCAGAAGTAAGCCGAGAAAGCGGTGTTTCCGAACAAAGTCTTTATAATTGGCGAAACAAATACCGTCAAGAGGGAAATGCGGGTACCCCCTGGGGTCGGACCCCCTGGGGTCGGACCATCACAAGCTGTTGATATTTAATAGAATCCCAACGTAAAACGGTCATTGTTTTAGCTTAAAAGGCACTTTTTGATAGCAAAATGGGCAGTGTAAGCGCATGCT
>JAYEGM010000063.1:0-16622 GCA_034659075.1 Pseudomonadota bacterium | reverse complement strand
ATAATCTTCGATACAACACCGGCGCCGACAGTTCGGCCGCCTTCACGTACTGCAAATCGCAGTCCTTCATCCATCGCAATCGGTGCAATCAGGCTGACAATAAACTTCACATTGTCTCCCGGCATTACCATCTCGATACCTTCCGGCAGATCTACCGCACCGGTTACATCCGTGGTACGGAAGTAAAACTGCGGACGATAGCCATTGAAGAACGGTGTATGACGGCCGCCTTCATCTTTGCTCAGGATATACACTTCGGCTTCAAACCTGGTGTGCGGGGTGATGGTGCCCGGATGCGCCAGCACCTGGCCACGTTCCACTTCTTCACGCTTGGTGCCACGCAGCAGGATGCCTACGTTATCGCCGGCTTCACCCTGATCCAGCAGCTTGCGGAACATTTCTACGCCGGTTACTGTGGTTTTCTGGGTGTCTTTAATGCCGATGATTTCAATTTCCTCGCTCACTTTTACCACGCCACTTTCGATACGGCCGGTGACTACCGTGCCACGACCCGAGATTGAGAATACATCTTCAATCGGCATCAGGAAGGCCTTGTCTACGTCGCGTTCCGGCTGCGGAATATAGGTATCCAGTGCTTCGGCCAGTTTGATAATTGACGGCTCGCCAATATCAGAGGTATCGCCTTCCAGTGCTTTCAGTGCAGAACCGATAATGACCGGTGTGTCGTCACCCGGGAATTCGTACATGTCCAGCAGTTCACGAATTTCCATCTCTACCAGTTCCAGCAGCTCGTCGTCGTCGACCATGTCCGCCTTGTTCATATAGACAAGGATGTACGGCACGCCAACCTGACGCGACAGCAGGATGTGCTCACGCGTCTGTGGCATCGGGCCGTCGGCCGCACTGACGACCAGGATCGCGCCGTCCATCTGCGCCGCACCGGTGATCATGTTCTTCACATAATCCGCATGGCCCGGGCAGTCAACGTGCGCGTAGTGACGGCTTTCTGTCTCATACTCAACGTGTGCGGTCGCAATCGTGATGCCGCGCTCGCGCTCTTCCGGGGCGTTATCAATCTGGTCGTAGCCTTTGACTTCACCACCATACGCTTTCGCCAGAACCGTTGTCAGCGCCGCTGTCAGCGTCGTTTTGCCATGATCCACATGACCAATTGTGCCCACGTTTACATGGGGCTTCGTACGTTCAAATTTTTCCTTGGACATGCCTTATTCCTCGACCTAATCTTAAATATCTATTGGTTAAGCTAACTACTTCTTGTTTTTGATCACTGCTTCAGCGACATTATTAGGCGCTGCAGCATACTTCTTGAATTCCATTGAATAATTAGCCCTGCCCTGTGTGGCTGAACGCAACGATGTTGCATAGCCAAACATTTCAGACAACGGTACCTCACAGCGAATAACCTTGCCTGAAGGACTGTCTTCCATGGACTGAATAATGCCTCGACGCGATGATACATCGCCATTCACATTACCCATATATTCTTCCGGCGTAACAATCTCTACCGCCATAATTGGCTCCAGCAGCTGAGGACTGGCCTGCATGAACGCTTCCTTGAAACAGATTGAAGAAGCAGCTTTAAATGCCTGCTCAGATGAATCCACTTCGTGATAAGAGCCGTCATACAGGGCAACCCTGACATCAACGACCGGGAAACCGGCCATAACGCCAGACTCTATGGTGCTTTCGATACCTTTCCTACATGCCGGGATAAATTCTCTTGGTACGACACCACCTTTAATTTCATCCAGGAACTCGAAGTCACTGCCCGGCTCCTGTGGCTCTAGACGCAGATAAACATGACCGTACTGACCACGGCCTCCAGACTGCTTGGCATATTTGTGCTGATGCTCGACTGTTTTGCGAATGGTTTCACGGTAAGCAACCTGCGGCTTGCCCACATTAGCCTCTACATTAAATTCACGCTTCATGCGGTCAATAATGATATCCAGATGCAGTTCACCCATGCCCGAAATAATGGTCTGACCGGATTCATGATCTGTACGCACGCGGAATGACGGATCTTCCTGCGCCAGCTTGGACAAGGCGATGCCCATTTTTTCCTGGTCAGCCTTGGTCATCGGCTCAACGGCCTGTGAAATGACCGGCTCAGGGAATTCCATTCTTTCCAGAGTAATAATGTCACTGGTTGCGCACAGCGTGTCACCGGTGGTGATATCTTTGATACCAACTGCTGCGGCAATATCCCCGGCACGCACTTCCTTGATTTCTTCGCGTGAGTTGGCATGCATCTGCAGAATACGGCCGATACGCTCTTTTTTATGCTTGACCGGATTAAACACAGTGTCGCCAGATTTCATAACACCTGAATAAACACGGAAGAACACCAGCTGGCCGACGAACGGGTCTGTCGCGATCTTGAATGCCAGCGCGGCAAAGGGTGCATTATCATCAGGCAGGCGCTCGGCCTCGGTTTCATCCTTGTCATCCAGGATGCCTGTAATAGGCGGCACATCCAGTGGTGAAGGCATCAGGTCAACGATGCCGTCCAGCATGGCCTGTACACCCTTATTCTTGAATGCAGAACCGCAGAAAACACAGACGATCTCATTCGCCAGCGTCTGTAGACGCAGTCCTTGCAGTATATCTTCAACGGATAAATCTTCCTTTTCGAGGTATTTATCCATCAGCTCTTCATTGGCTTCGGCGGCTGTTTCAACCAGAGCATCATGGTATTCCTGGCACTGATCCAGCATGTCGGCTGCAATCTCGCGCTCTTCGAAATTGGAACCCATGTTTTCCTCTTCCCAGTAAATCGCTTTCATGCGAATCAGGTCGACGATGCCCTCGAAGTTTTCTTCTGCACCAATAGGAAGCTGTACAGGTATCGCATTGGCACCCAGGCGTTCTTTCAGCTGACCGACCACACGCAGGAAATCTGCACCGGCGCGATCCATCTTGTTGACAAATGCCATACGCGGCACTTGATACTTGTTCGCCTGACGCCAGACGGTCTCAGACTGCGGCTCAACACCGCCGACTGCACAAAATACGGCACAGGCTCCATCGAGCACCCGCAATGAGCGCTCAACTTCAATGGTGAAATCCACGTGGCCGGGTGTATCAATAATGTTGATACGGTACTCGCCCTTGTCCTTGCGCATGCCACTCCAGAAACAGGTCGTTGCAGCCGAGGTAATGGTAATACCACGCTCCTGCTCCTGCTCCATCCAGTCCATGGTTGCAGCACCATCATGCACTTCACCAATCTTGTGTGAAATACCGGTATAGTACAGTACGCGTTCGGTAGTCGTCGTTTTACCCGCATCAATATGAGCCATGATGCCGATGTTGCGATAACGCTTGATGGGTGTTTTACGTGCCACTTTATGTTTCCTTGATAATCCTTTCTACTAAAACCTTAAATGTTCTATATATTGCCTAGAAGCGGAAATGCGAGAATGCTTTATTGGCTTCCGCCATACGGTGCGTATCTTCACGCTTCTTAACCGCAGTGCCGCGACCTTCGTAAGCATCCATCAGCTCGCCGGCAAGACGCAGGCCCATGGATTTTTCTCCACGTGCGCGGGAAGCTTCAACCAGCCAGCGCATCGCCAGCGCAGTGCGGCGACTTGGGCGCACCTCTACAGGCACCTGGTAGGTAGCACCACCGACACGACGGGACTTAACTTCAACCGTCGGACGAACATTTTCCAGTGCTGTTTCGAAGACTTCTATCGGGTCACTTTTACCACGCTCTACAATCAGATCCAGTGCACCATAAGTGATCTTTTCAGCTGTCGATTTCTTGCCGTCCAGCATCAAAATATTGACAAATTTGGCCAGTATTTCACTACCGAACTTTGGGTCGGGCAAAATCTGGCGCTTGGGTACTTCTCTTCTTCTAGGCATCGATTAAATCCGTATCTATTCTATGTTTGTTGCGTCTATATTATATGTACTGCAATAATTCCGCATTCCGGGCAAGCCTTTAAATCATGTTATGACGTGATTTACGACTTGGGCCGCTTGGTGCCGTATTTCGAACGACCCCTGCGACGGTCTGCGACGCCCGCGGTATCCAGCGTGCCACGCACGGTGTGATAACGTACACCAGGCAAATCCTTCACACGACCACCGCGAATCAGTACCACCGAGTGTTCCTGCAGGTTATGCCCTTCACCACCGATATAACTACTGACCTCAAAGCCGTTGGTCAACCTGACACGTGCCACTTTACGCAGTGCAGAGTTAGGTTTCTTCGGTGTCGTGGTATAAACACGAGTACACACACCACGGCGCTGCGGACAGGCCATTAGAGCGGGTACATTTGACTTTTTTGTCTGACGCTGACGCGGCTTACGCACCAGCTGATTAACTGTTGGCATTCAATATTCTCCAGCCCAAAACAAGACACAGGCCGGTGAAAAATCTCCGGCCTGCGAAAAGAGGGGGAATTCTAGGGACATCGGCCCTCGCTGTCAAGACAGAATTACTACTAATCCCTACTTGAGTCAGTGAATCTCACACTAGGCTGATATTGCCGCCTCATCCCCTTCGGAAACATCGGTTTCAGCACTCGTTGCACTGTTGACAAATTCTTCCAGTGCCAGCTTCTCATCTTTTTCGCGTTGTTTGCGACGGTGACGCTCCTGATGATAGGCCAGGCCCGTTCCAGCTGGAATCAGGCGTCCTACTATTACATTCTCTTTCAGGCCACGCAGGGAGTCTGTTTTACCAATTATCGAGGCCTCGGTCAGGACACGTGTTGTTTCCTGGAAGGATGCCGCTGAGATAAACGATTCGGTCAACAGGGATGCCTTGGTGATGCCCAGTAAATTACGTTCTGCGATGGCTTCCTTCTTGCCAGCCGTCAGCATTCTGTCATTCTCTTCCAGCAAAGCTGTTCGTTCCAGCTGTTCGCCCGGCAATAGCAGGGTGTCGCCCGGATCTAAAACAGTAACCTTACGCAGCATCTGTCGAACAATAACCTCAATATGCTTATCATCGATCTTCACACCCTGCAGCCGGTATACATCCTGAACTTCAGCAACAATGTACTCAAGCAGCTCCGGCACCCCTTTCAATCGCAGTATATCTGCCGCAACCGGCGGACCGTCTACCAGCACATCGCCACGGATGACGGATTCGCCTTCAACCACGGACAGCTGACGCTCCTTGGCGATCAGAAATTCATGGTTCTCACCTTCACTATCGGTGATTACCAGGCGTTGCTTGCCCTTGGTTTCCTTGCCGAAGGAGATAACGCCGCCGACTTCGGCCAGAATACCCGGATCTTTAGGCTTACGTGCTTCAAACAGCTCAGCCACACGCGGTAGACCACCCGTAATATCACGGGTAGTTGAACCTTCACGCGGGTTTTTGGCCATTATGTCACCAACCTTGACATCTTTACCGTCATCAACCATCAAAATGGCGTTACCGGGAAGGAAGTATTTCGCAGGTATTTCAGTCCCCGGGAAGTTAATCGGTTCACCTTTCTTGTCTACCAGCATAATGGCAGGCTTCATATCCACAGCCGCTGCCGAGCGCTGAGTTAAATCAGTGATTACGTAACGCGTCAGACCTGTTATGTCGTCAGACTGCTTCTTGAAAGTGACATCTTCCACCATGTCGATGAAGCTGATTTTACCTGCCGCCTCAGAAACAATCGGGTGTGTATGCGGATCCCACTCGGCCACAATATCGCCGGAATTGATCTTCTGACCGTCTTTGATGGAAAGTTCTGCACCATACGGAATTTTGTGCTTTTCTCGGTTTGCCCCGCGCTTATCCTGCACGATCAACTCACCCGAGCGAGATATGGTGACCAGATTGCCTTTTGAGTTCTTGACAGCTTTAACATTGTGCATATGAATTGTGCCGCTGTTCTTTACTTCAACACTGCTGATGGCTGCAGAACCTGTCGCTGCACCACCAATATGGAAGGTACGCATGGTCAGCTGGGTCCCCGGCTCACCGATTGACTGTGCAGCAATAACACCCACTGCTTCACCGGTCGTCACCAGGTGTCCGCGTCCGAGATCACGACCGTAGCAGGTGGCACAAATGCCATAACGGGTTTCGCAGGTCACCGGCGAACGCACCAGCACTTCATTGATTGAGTTTTCATCAAGCAGGGCGATATCCTTCTCATCCAGCATTTTGCCTTTCTTGATCAGATTGCCCCTGCCTTCCGGGTTAGGGATGTTTTTTACAACAACTCGACCCAACACCAGATCAGACAATGGCACAACGACTTCACCACCTTCTACCAGCGTCTCTTTAATAACACCCTGATCTGTGCCGCAGTCATCTTCCACGACTACCAGATCCTGGCAGACATCGACCAGACGACGTGTAAGATAACCGGAGTTCGCGGTTTTCAGCGCAGTATCAGCAAGCCCCTTACGTGCACCGTGAGTAGAAATAAAGTACTGCAGCACGTTCAGTCCTTCACGGAAGTTGGCTGTGATAGGCGTTTCAATAATAGAACCGTCCGGCTTGGCCATCAGGCCGCGCATGCCGGACAACTGCCTAATCTGTGCATGCGAACCACGCGCACCGGAGTCAGCCATCATATAGATAGAGTTGAATGATTCCTGCTCAACAGTTTCACCGGCTTCATTGGTGAATGAATCCGTACCCAGCTGGTCCATCATTTCATTGGCGACTTTTTCACTGGTATGGGTCCAGATATCAACAACCTTGTTGTATCGCTCACCGTTGGTCACCAGACCGTCATTAAACTGCTGCTGGATGCTGAGAACTTCACTTTCAGATTCGCCCAGGATATCTGCCTTGTTGGCAGGTACCACCATGTCATCAATGCCAATGGATATGCCTGATTTGGCCGCCATCTTGAAGCCGGTATACATCAGTTTATCGGCAAAGATAACGGTATCTTTCAGACCGGCCTTACGATAGCTCTGGTTTATCACTTCGGATATCGCCTTTTTCTTCATCACCTGGTTAATGGCGGAAAACGGTAGTGCAGAAGGCAGAATATCAGAAAGTATGGCACGACCCACTGTTGTGTCATAGATGGTAGTAGTTGTACTTTCCTTACCCTTGTCATCGGTGACTGTTTCTGTAATACGAATCTTTGCCGAGGCGTGCAGATCTACTGTGCCCGAATCGTAGGCCAGCTGTGCTTCTTTGACATCCGCGAAGATGCTGCCATTGCCTTTGGCATTCAGGTTTTCACGTGTCATGAAATACAAACCCAGCACAATATCCTGCGATGGCACAATAATCGGTTCACCATTAGCCGGTGACAGAACATTATTGGTTGACATCATCAGCGTGCGCGCTTCCAGCTGTGCTTCGATGGACAGCGGCACGTGAACTGCCATCTGGTCACCGTCAAAGTCAGCGTTATACGGTGCACAGACCAGTGGATGCAGCTGGATCGCCTTGCCTTCAATCAGGACAGGTTCAAAGGCCTGGATACCAAGCCTGTGAAGGGTTGGTGCACGGTTCAGTAGTACCGGGTGTTCACGAATGACTTCTTCCAGGATGTCCCAGACTTCAGCGCTTTCAGTTTCGACCATTTTCTTGGCCTGCTTGATGGTGGTCGCCAGACCACGTAATTCCAGCTTGCTGAAGATAAAGGGCTTGAACAGTTCCAGTGCCATTTTCTTTGGCAGGCCACACTGGTGCAGCTTAAGTGTCGGGCCAACCACGATGACTGAACGGCCGGAATAATCGACGCGCTTACCCAGCAGGTTCTGACGGAAACGGCCCTGCTTGCCCTTAATCATATCGGCCAGCGATTTCAGCTGGCGTTTGTTAGCACCGGTAATAGCCTTGCCGCGGCGACCGTTATCCAACAGTGCATCAACGGCCTCCTGCAACATGCGCTTCTCGTTACGAACAATGATGTCCGGTGCATTCAGTTCCAGCAGCCTTTTCAGACGGTTGTTACGGTTAATAACACGACGGTAAAGATCATTCAGATCGGAGGTGGCAAAACGGCCGCCATCCAGCGGCACCAGTGGACGCAGGTCAGGCGGCAGCACCGGCAGAATATCGAGAATCATCCATTCCGGCTTATTATTGGACGCAATAAAGGCCTCGATCACTTTCAGACGCTTGGTCAGCTTTTTGATCTTGGTCACTGCATTGGTGTTATCCAGTTCTTCGCGCAGTGTTTCAGCGACCTCTTTCAGGTCGATCCTTTTAAGCAGTGAACGAATGGCTTCAGCACCCATCGATGCCTCGAATTCATCGCCGTATTCTTCCAGTGCTTCGATATACTGGTCTTCGGTCAGCAGTGCCTGTTCTTCCAGCGGTGTCATGCCGGCATCGATAATAATATAGCCTTCAAAGTACAGTACACGCTCAATGTCGCGTACTGTCATGTCCAGTACCAGGCCCATGCGCGAAGGCAGGGATTTCAGGAACCAGATATGCGCACAGGGGGTGGCCAGGTCGATATGGCCCATACGCTCACGACGCACCTTGGAATGGGTAACTTCTACACCACACTTCTCGCACACCACACCGCGATGCTTGAGGCGCTTGTATTTGCCGCACAGACATTCATAGTCACTGACCGGGCCGAACAGTTTGGCACAGAACAGGCCATCGCGTTCGGGTTTAAAGGTTCTGTAGTTGATAGTTTCCGGCTTCTTTACTTCGCCAAATGACCACGAACGGATTTTCTCCGGCGATGCCAGACCGATCCGTATGGCATCAAAGTCGTCGTTTTTTTCTGCCTTATTGAAAAGATTGAATAAGTCTCTCAATGTCCTGTCTCCACGATGATTAGTATTTCACCGAAATAGGGTTTGTGTTCGATCAGTTGTTGTGTATCAGCTCAACATCCAGTGCCAGCGCACGAATCTCTTTCATCAATACGTTGAATGATTCCGGCATGCCTGCCTCCATGTGATGATTGCCCTTGACAATATTTTCATACATCTTGGAACGGCCATTCACATCATCTGACTTGACTGTCAGCATCTCCTGAAGGGTATAAGCGGCACCATAAGCTTCCAGTGCCCAGACTTCCATTTCACCGAAGCGCTGACCGCCAAACTGCGCCTTACCACCCAGCGGCTGCTGTGTAACCAGGCTGTAGGGACCAGTGGAACGCGCATGCATTTTATCATCGACCAGGTGGTTCAACTTCAAAATGTACATATAGCCAACGGTAGTCTCACGGTCGAATTTCTCGCCTGTGCGGCCATCGATTAACTGCGTCTGGCCTGATTCAGGTAAATCAGCCAGCTTCAGCATATGCTTGATTTCCTCTTCAGCCGCACCGTCGAATACCGGTGTCGCCATCGGCACACCATCGGTCAGGTTGCCGGAAAGCTCCATCACTTCATCATCAGTCAGTGATTTGATATCTTCCGGCTTGCCACTGCTATTATAAATTTTTTCCAGGAACCTACGGATTTCAGAGGTCTTTTTCCTGGCCCGCAGCATGCCATTGATCTTGTCGCCAAGACCTCTGGCAGCCCAGCCCAGATGCATTTCCAGCACCTGGCCAACGTTCATACGTGACGGCACTCCGAGAGGATTCAGCACGATATCAACCGGCTTGCCATTTTCCATATACGGCATATCTTCGACCGGTACGATACGGGAAATTACACCCTTGTTACCATGCCGTCCCGCCATCTTGTCACCCGGCTGCAGGCGGCGCTTGACGGCTACAAAAACTTTGACCATCTTCAATACGCCCGGCGCGAGATCATCACCCGCCGTAATTTTGCCCTGCTTTTCTTCCAGCAGATCATCAAAGAACTTCTTCTGCTGCGCGACCTGCTCGCGTATCTGCTCAATGCTCTTGTTGATGCTTTCAGTACGCATACGGACTTCAAACCACTTTGCCCGCGGCAGATCATCAAGATACTCGGCAGTCACTTTACTGCCGGACTTCAGGCCATTCGGTCCGCCTTCTGCAACTTTTCCTGTCACCAGTTTGGCTATACGGTCATAGGCATCAGATTCAACAATACGGAACTGATCAGCCATATCTTTCTGCACCGCGGCAATCTGTTCGTTCTCAATCGCCTGGGTACGCAGATCTTTCTCCACACCGTCGCGGGTGAAAACCTGCACATCAATGACCGTGCCACTGCCGGAAGGCATACGCAACGAGGTATCTTTTACATCAGAGGCCTTCTCACCAAAGATGGCCCTGAGCAGTTTTTCTTCCGGTGTCAGCTGAGTTTCACCTTTAGGCGTCACCTTGCCAACCAGAATATCACCGGCGTTGACTTCCGCACCGATGTAGACAATGCCGGATTCATCCAGCTTGGACAGAGCGGCCTCACCTACATTCGGTATATCGCGGGTGATCTCTTCAGAGCCCAGTTTAATATCACGTGCTACAGAAGTTCTTTCTTCGATATGAATGCTGGTAAACAGGTCTTTCTCAACCACACGCTCGGAGATCAGAATGGAATCTTCAAAGTTGTATCCATTCCATGGCATGAAGGCGATGAGGATATTCTGTCCTAGTGCCAGCTCACCGATGTCGGTAGATGGGCCGTCAGCCAGCACATCACCATTGGCTATCTGATCGCCGACTTTGACCAGCGGACGTTGATTGACAGTGGTATTCTGATTCGAACGCGAATACTTGACCAGGTTATAGATGTCTACACCAGAATCACCTTCTGACGCTTCATCATCATTCACCCGTACAACGATGCGACTGGAATCAACCGAATCCACGATACCGCCACGTTTAGCAACAACGGTCACACCGGAGTCAACCGCTACAGTGCGCTCAATACCGGTACCCACCAGTGGTTTCTCGCTGCGAATAACCGGCACGGCCTGGCGCTGCATGTTTGAACCCATCAATGCACGGTTGGCATCATCATGTTCAAGGAAAGGAATCAACGAGGCGGCAACCGAGACAATCTGTGAAGGGGCTACGTCAATGTAGGACACGTCGCCCTGATTCGCCAGCGTGAATTCGTTACGGTAGCGGCAGGAGATAAGCTTATCCAGGAATTTACCATTCTTGTCTGTTCGGGCATTGGCCTGGGCAATGACGAAATTACCTTCTTCAATGGCTGACAGGTAGGCGATTTCATCCGTCACACGATTATTTTCTACCTTGCGGTAGGGTGTTTCCAGGAAACCATAATCATTGGTGCGGGCATAGATAGCCAACGAATTGATAAGACCAATATTTGGCCCTTCCGGTGTTTCAATCGGGCACACACGACCGTAATGGGTCGGATGTACGTCACGCACTTCAAAACCGGCACGTTCACGTGTCAGACCACCCGGGCCCAATGCAGAAACACGTCGTTTGTGAGTAATTTCAGAAAGCGGATTGGTCTGGTCCATAAACTGTGAAAGCTGACTGGAACCAAAGAACTCTTTAACTACAGCAGAAACCGGCTTTGCATTGATCAGGTCCTGCGGGGTCAGTCCTTCGGATTCAACCATGCTTAGGCGATCCTTAACCGCACGTTCAACACGTACCAGACCAATACGGAACTGGTTTTCAACCAGCTCACCGACTGAACGCACACGGCGGTTACCGAGGTTATCGATATCATCGGTTTTGCCTTTGCCATTTTTCAGGTCGACCAGGGTGGTCAGGACTTCAACAATGTCTTCTTTGCTGAGTATGCCTGCACCTACATCTGTATCTTTCAACAGGCGGCGATTGAATTTCATCCGGCCAACGGCAGAAAGATCATAGCGATCGGGATTGAAGAACAGATTCTCAAACAAATTCTGCGAGGCATCCTTGGTCGGTGGTTCACCGGGACGCATCATGCGATAAATCTCAACCTGGCCTTCCAGCTGGGTTCGGCTGGCGTCGATGCGCATGGTTTCAGAAATGAATGCACCTCGATCGAGGTCGTTAGTGTAGAGTGTTTTGACTTCTTTCACACCATGCTTACGGAAGTCTTCCAGCATCTCTTCTGTAACGATGGAATTTGCTTCATGCAGGATTTCGCCGGTATCCGGGTCGATAAAATCCTCTGCGACTGTACGGCCCAGGAAATATTCATCCGGCACAGGCAAGGTCTTAATCCTTGCCTTGGTCAATTCGCGGATATGACGTGCAGTGATACGCTGGCCGGCTTCTACGATGACCTCACCTTTTGGTGTTTTAACATCAAATACAAGATCCTGGCCACGCAGACGGTCTGGTACCAGCGCCATCTTGATTTCATTTTTGGTCAGCTTGAATGTATCTGTGTCAAAGAAAATTTCCAGGATTTCCTGTGAACTATAGCCCAGGGCGCGCAGCAGGACTGTAGCAGGCAGCTTACGGCGACGGTCAATACGGACATAGACCATATCTTTGGGATCGAACTCAAAGTCCAGCCAGGATCCACGGTAGGGAATCACCCGGGCTGAAAATAGCAGCTTGCCGGATGAATGCGTTTTACCGCCGTCATCACCAAAGAACACACCGGGCGAGCGGTGCAGCTGTGACACGATGACCCGTTCGGTGCCGTTGATGACAAACGAACCGGTGTCTGTCATCAACGGAATTTCGCCCAGATAGACTTCCTGCTCACGCACATCACGGATGGTTCGGTTGTTCTTTTTGCTTTCCTTGTCATAAATGACCAGGCGCAGGGTCACCCGGATTGGTGCCGAATAGATTTGCCCGCGCTGCTGGCATTCCTTGACATCGAAGACAGGCGTGCAAAGACGATACTTAACGAACTCCAGGTGCACATCGCCGTTATAGCTGACAACTGGGAAAACCGAATTAAAAGCAGCCTGCAGCCCCCTGTTAAGGCGATCATCGGGATCTGTCGCGGTTTGCAGGAACTTGAAATAAGACTCTTTCTGGGTCGTCAGCAGATCCGGCGTCTCGAGTATGCTCGGGCGCTTGCTAAAACTGTTGCGGATTCGCTTTTTTTCTGCAAAGGAGTAAGCCATCTATCGTCCTCGATATATTTTTACAAAATCTAATAATACTTAATCAGATGCT
The DNA here is from genome assembly GCA_034659075.1 of Pseudomonadota bacterium. Taxonomy (GTDB): domain Bacteria; phylum Pseudomonadota; class Gammaproteobacteria; order BMS3Bbin11; family BMS3Bbin11; genus BMS3Bbin11. The sequence continues at coordinate 3,745 of JAYEGM010000063.1, read as the reverse complement.
GCAATGATTTTCACCAATACTTCAGCATCCTTACAAACAGCTAAAGGCCGGTGACTTTCATCACCAGCCTGCAGCCAGACATCCTTACTGGATGTGCAAAAAACTTACTTAAGCTCGACGCTGGCGCCTGCTTCTTCAAGCTGCTTTTTCAGTTCTTCAGCTTCTGCCTTTTCAGCGCCTTCTTTCACTGGCGCCGGGGCAGATTCAACCAGCCCTTTGGCTTCTTTCAGGCCAAGACCTGTGGCAGCACGTACGGCTTTAATGACAGATACCTTGTTGTCACCGAAGCTGGTCAGAATGACGTCAAAGTCAGTCTTCTCTTCAGCTGCGCCACCTGCATCACCACCACCGGCAGCAGGTGCTGCTGCAACGGCTGCCGCAGCTGTTACGCCGAATTTTTCTTCCATTTCTGTAATCATTTCAGAGAGGTCCAGTACAGACATCTCAGCGATTGCGTCAATAATTTCCTGTTTTGTTAGTGCCATTTTGAAATCTCCTGATTTCTTAAAAAAATAAATATATTAAATAAATATACAAAGTGCCTTGTTTAGCTGTCTTTGCTATCACGAACAGCGGCAAGTGTGCGAACAAAAGTTCCGGGGATCGCGTTGAGTGTCGCAACAAAGGTCTGAGCAGGCGCTTGCATAGTGCCCATCAGTTTTGCCAGTAACTCTTCCCGTCCAGGAAGTTTCGCCAGTGCGGTAATTTCCCCTTCACTAAGTATCTTGCCTGACATAGCACCGATCTTAATGACCAGTTCATCATTGTCTTTGGCAAAATTCTTCAATACCTTGGCACAGGCTACCGGATCTTCCGATATTGCATAAGCCAGTGGTCCGGCCATATGCTCCTGCAGGCATTCAAAGGAGGAACCATCGACTGCACGCTTTGCCAGCGAGTTCTTGACCACACGAATGTAGACGCCGGATTCTCGCGCACTATTGCGCAATTCCGTCATCGCTGTGACAGTCAAACCTCGATACTCGGCCAGTATTGTTGCCTGCGCGCCATTCAGTATTTCTGACACTTCAGCGACAACTGCCTTTTTCTCGTCGATGTTGAGACTCATAGTGAGTACAAACTCCATATTGTGGCACCCGATAGCAGGAGATCCTGATGTCGGGAAAACCATCTACGCAGGTAATTAAGCCGTCATGCTGTTACGCATGCCGACCCCTGCGGTCTTTGACAATCCGGCATCAGATTCAGGAAACCCCTGCTCTTATACCGGCCCTATCAACCGCCAGTCCTTATCATCAAAAATCAATAAACGCAGACTTGCGGCCTGGTACTAACAGCACCAGATTCTTTTACTGGTTTCTACTAAAGGTTTAAAGATGCCCGGTCTACACGAACGCCGGGCCCCATAGTAGTTGAAACAGTCATATGCATAATGTACTGGCCTTTTGCTGAAGAGGGTTTTGCCTTGTTCAGCGCGTCCAGTAATGTGGTTATATTCTCGATCAGTGCGGCCGTTTCAAAGTTTGCCTTACCGACTGAACAATGAATTATGCCTGCCTTGTCATTGCGAAACTGTACCTGTCCGGCCTTGGCATTGCTTACCGCCTTGCCGACATCCGCCGAGACGGTTCCAACTTTAGGGTTAGGCATCAGGCCACGCGGCCCCAGTACCGGCCCCAGTGCACCGACCACGCGCATCGCATCCGGCGCAGCAATCACCACATCAAAGTTCAGATCACCCTTCTTCATGGTCTCGGCCAGGTCATCCATACCAACCACATCGGCACCGGCGGCCTTTGCTGCATCGGCCTGCTCTCCGTCTGCGAAGACAGCTATGCGGACTGTTTTACCTGTTCCCTGAGGCATAACGGTCGCACCGCGAACGTTCTGGTCAGATTTACGTGCATCAATGCCAAGATTAATGGCGACATCAATGGATTCTTCAAACTTTGCGGTGGCACATTCTTTCAGCACGACAAGTGCCTCATCCAGTGCGTGCTCCTTGCCCGGGGTCAGTTTTTCTTCGATCGCCTGACGACGTTTACTTATCTTCTTTGCCATCTTAAACGCCCTCCGTCTCGATACCCATGCTGCGGGCACTGCCAGCAATTATGCGTACTGCATTATCCATATCATGCGCACTTAGATCGGCCATCTTGATGGTGGCGATTTCTTCCAGCTGTGCACGCGTCACCTTGCCAACTTTATCCATATGCGGACGTCCTGAACCACTCTTGATACCGGCGGCTTTCTTTAACAGTACGGATGCAGGAGGTGTCTTCTTGATAAAGCTGAATGTTTTATCCGAAAAGACGGTAATAATCACCGGCACCGGCATGCCCTGTTCCATGCTCTGGGTTTCTGCGTTGAATGCCTTGCAGAACTCCATGATATTCAGACCATGCTGACCCAGTGCCGGGCCGACAGGCGGGCTGGGGTTTGCCTGTCCTGCAGGAACCTGCAGTTTTATATAGGCTTCGATCTTCTTTGCCATTGTTTAATGCTCCTAGTCGGGTGCAAACGCTTTTCAGCTCCCCGGGTTAACAAGCCTTGCGGCTACAAATTCTTAGCAACCAGGCTAACTTTTCTCAACCTGGCTAAAATCAAGTTCTACCGGTGTTGAACGCCCAAAAATGGACACTGCAACACGCATTTTGTTCTTTTCGTAGTTAACATCTTCTACCGTGCCGTTGAAATCGAGGAAAGGGCCATCGATAACGCGAACCATTTCGCCAGCGACAAATGAAAACTTCGGTTTTGGCTTTTCAGTGCTGTCCTGCATACGACCAACGATCGCATCAACCTCGGCCTGGGTAATCGGCGTCGGTTCATTGCCCTGGCCGCCAATAAAGCCGGACACCTTGGGTACGTTTTTCACCAGATGCCAGGTATCATCATTCATTTCCATTTCAACCAGCACATAACCCGGAAAGAACTTACGTTCGGTGGTGCGCTTTTTGCCGCCCCGATCCAGCTCCACTACGTCCTCAGTGGGGACCAGAATCTCTCCAAACAGGTCCTCCATGCCGGCACGCTCTATGTGCTCATGCAAGGATGAAACAACACGCTTCTCAAAACCGGAAAACGCGTGAACTACATACCATTTCTTCGACACCAACGTTCTCCTTAACTGGTCAGTTTACTTAATGCGGCAACCAGCCCCATATCAATCAGCCACAGGCAAAAACCGACAATGACCACCATCACCACGACGATCATCGTAGTCTGGATAGTTTCTCGCCGCGTCGGCCAGACAACCTTGCGTACTTCCCGGTCAGCGGCCCGGATAAAGGCCCACGCTGCCTGCCCCGGATCACTCCATAAAGCGACAGCAAGTGAAGCGATAACCGCCACAACGACCGCCAGTACACGCACCAGATCGGAGTAATCCGCCAGTAGGTAATAGGCCACCACGCCACCCGCTGCCAACAGCACAGCAAGTATAAGTTTAATTCTGTTCAACCAATCCATATTTCCTGCCGATAATTCTGGCAGGCCAGGAGGGAATCGAACCCCCAACCTGCGGTTTTGGAGACCGCTGCTCTGCCAATTGAGCTACTGGCCTATTGTTTCCAAAAATAAACACCCATCCAGACGCCAAAACCCACACAGCCAAAACTGCGCGGGTTTCTCTGATCAGATAAGTACTTTTACTCGATAATCTTCGATACAACACCGGCGCCGACAGTTCGGCCGCCTTCACGTACTGCAAATCGCAGTCCTTCATCCATCGCAATCGGTGCAATCAGGCTGACAATAAACTTCACATTGTCTCCCGGCATTA
>JAYEGM010000062.1:0-45837 GCA_034659075.1 Pseudomonadota bacterium | reverse complement strand
CTATAACGATTTAAAAAATGATCGCAATCAGCTTGCTCTTGCCGTATCAACAGACAAGGGGCTTAGCTGGCAAAAACGCTTTCAACTGGAATCATCCGGGCCTGATGAAGATGGAGTAAAATCGGAATTTTCCTACCCGTATTTGTATCGTTCGATAAATGGTGAATTTCATCTGGTATACACCTGGCAGCGCAGACGTATAGCCTATGCTAATTTTAACCGGGCCTGGCTGGAGCAGCTGCCATGAACGGTATACTAATGAATTATAGTACGGCTTTAATTATTATTTCTCTCGGTGCACTACTCGCTTCAATAATTACCCGGCATAGTATATGGCGCTGGCTGATTGTAGCAGTTGTTATATTGTTGTCGCTAATCATACCAGTAGTAGATAGCAATATATGGTTATGGATCAATGGGGCTGCAGGCGAATTAAGTATTGTGAGCATGATCTTGCTGTCAGCTTTTATCCTACGGAAGATGGCAGTTCGGGATTTAATTTTGCCGTCTACACGGATACACCTTTATATCTTTATTCTGCTGGCCGGGATCCTGTTGTATCCTGCAACACTCGGGCTTATGCAATTTGATCCTTATGCCTTAGGCTATAGTTTCGAGCTATCGATGCTATTGTTATCGATTTCGATTCTTTACTGGATTTTTAAACAGCAACAAATGGCCGTTATTTTATTGATCACCGTTGCTGTAAGAGAAGCTGGAATTCTTAATTCTCTCAATACCTGGGATTATTTAATAGACCCTTTGCTATGGTTATTTTCACCTGTTTTGTTAGTTCTTTTAATGTTAGAGAAACGAAGGGCAGCGGCTTCTTAGAGGGCGAACATCAGTCTAGTCCTTCCATCCTGCCTGCTAGCTTAAAATCCAGCTCTGTAAGGCCATCAGCCTCGTGTGTCATGAGGTCGACAACAACTTTTTTATAGACATTAAACCACTCGGGGTGGTGGTTCATGCTCTCTGCGATAATGGCTGCACGCGCCATAAAGCCAAAGGCTTCTATGAAGTTTCTGAAAATGAATTCTTTATGCAATTTGTTGTTTTCTATTGTCCAGGCATTTTCCTTCAGCCCTTCATTTAATTTACCAAGTTGCCTTTCTATTGCGGCGATACCGAGAGCTTCCATTTTTTTCTCCTTATGATTAATAATTTTTTATCATGTAGCATTGCCTGGTTTACTCTATTGCATACTTCGTTTTTTATCAGAAAAAAACTACCTGTCGTAAAAAGACTGGCCATTTTTCTGAAACCGTTTATAGACCCAAAGGTATTGTTCCGGAATTATTCTAATACATTTCTCCACCTGAGCATTAATGCGCGTGACGGATTCTTCCAGTGATGTAAATGAAATATTTTCATCAGGGGGCAGAAAATGCATATGGAAACCACGTGACCAGGGAAGCCGTTCAGCAAAGCCGAAAATAACGGTGGCATTTGTTTTTCCGGCAAGAGTGCTAAGCAAGCTGATAGTCAGTGCAGGATTGTTGAAGAACGGGGCAATGACCCCGCCCTGCGAGGGAACCTGGTCTGGCAGCAGGGCAACCATTTCACCCTTACGGAGCGCTTTCAACATTGCACGTATACCACTGCCATCTGTTGGAACGTAATTGCCTCCACTTCTTTCTCGCCCATCTTTGATTATATTGTTTAAACCTTTCAGTGGTGGTTTCTGGTACATGGTTGTTATTGGATATTTTGATGAAACATAAATTCCGGCCACTTCCCATGAGCCAAGGTGCGGGGCCGCAAGTATTACCCCTTTCCCCTCATCCACACATTTTGTAATATATTCTTCACCGGATACGGCTTTTATCATACCCAGGTTTATCTCGGCAGGACGCAACCAGAGTCGGCCCACTTCCATCAATGCTTTGGCTGTATGGCGGAGGCTTTGCCTTACCATCCGTTGTTGACGGAATCTGGATAGTTCAGGAAAGCAGGCCTGAATATTTTTCCGGCAGGTAGCGATGCGTTTGCCCGGCAGGATGGAAAGCATGCTGCCAAGGATGTTTCCGATGCCATGCAGCACAGGCAATGGAAGACGGGCATTGGTTCGCAGTACCCATTCGGCTATTCTATCTGTTTTAGTGCCCATATTATTATTTTGAGACCGGAGAAAAGTCGATGATATTATCGCAGTTAAACAATCACCATGTCGTTTTAATTATACTGTGGTTGCTATATTTCTCCATCCATTCATTGTTAGCCTCAATAAGGTTCAAGCAGTTTATCCTCAATTCATGCCCGGGGTTCATGCCATGGTATCGGCTTTCATTTAACATTATCGCCATTTTACTGATAATTCCCCCACTTTTTGTTATGGCCAGGCATCAGGGTAATATTGTCTGGCAGTGGTCAGGAAACTGGTCTTACCTGGCTAATGGTCTGGCACTAGTGGCTTTTGCAGGTTTTATCTGGTCATTGCGATCCTATGATAGTGCTGAGTTTTTTGGTACTCGTCAGCTGAATGAGGGCAGGGTGGATGTAACAGAGAAAGAGTCATTCAAGCTTTCAGTATTGCATCGTTTTGTACGCCATCCCTGGTATGCTCTGGCGCTGGTTTTGATCTGGACCCGGGATATGAATGTCTCATTTCTGATTTCAGCCATATTGATGAGTCTATATTTTATACTTGGTTCTCGTCTTGAAGAGTCGAAGCTGATTGCCTTTCATGGAGATCAGTATCGCCTGTACAGAAAACATGTTGCTGCATTGTTTCCATTGCCATGGCGATTCCTCAGCAGGAAAAAGGCAGCGGAAATAGTCGATACAAAGGAGAACAAATAATGCCTACAGCTGATCTATTCACAGGATTGCATCATGTCAGCCTGCTAGTGGCTGACCTGCAGCGGTCAAGCAACTTCTACATCCATGTCCTGGGGCTGGAGGTGGATGAAAGTCGGCCAGAAATGGCTTTTCCCGGCATGTGGCTGAAAATCGGGGCACAGCAAATTCATTTGCTGTGTTTCGACAAAACAGCTTCAGGAACGGGTGCTGAACACCCCGGTCGAGATGCACATTTCGCCCTGGAAGTGACTGCAATCAGTAAGGTCGAAGAAATTATGAAACGGGCAGAAGTGCCGTATTCTATGAGTAAATCCGGACGACGCGCACTTTTCTGTCGTGATCCAGATGACAATGGCATAGAATTTGTTGAGCTTGTCAGGTGATAAGGCTATGCTGGGTTCACAAGATTTAATTGCCAATATTAGAGAATAGTAATATACTGTTCTTACAACATTTGAATGGAGATTGCTATGAAGAAGATTTTATCTGTATCGATTGGAGCCTTGCTGCTGGCAGCATCGCTGAATGCCAGCGCGTGGTGGGGTGGTGGTGATCGCTGGGGTGGCGGTGGCTACAATGACTGGCCTGTCTTTACACCGATGTACTGGATGGAAGAAATGTCCGATTCGTGGGACGATGATGACTACTATGGTGGTGGCTACGGTCCTCGTTATGGTGGCTACGGTCCTGGTTATGGTGGTGGATATGGCGCACCTTACGGCGGTGGTTACGGTGCCCCATATGGTGGTGGTTATGGCGCACCTTATGGTGGCGGATATGGTGCACCTTATGGTGGCGGTTACGCTCCTGCTTATCCTGCACCGGTTCCTGCACCAGCACAGTAAAAATATATAGTATGTATTGCAGACTAGCGTCTGCATAGAGGAGGGGAGGCCATTGGCCTCCTTTTTTTGTTCTTGTGCTGGCGCACGGCATGGGGTTGCATCCCTTCCCAGTGAGTTCTTTTTTATCTTTTTTCTTGAATTTTTCTGAGTTTTTCGTCCTTCATGGACGAGTATCTTTTCTTTGCTTGTCCAAAGAAAAGGTACCAAAAGAAAGGACACCCGACATACTTGCCCTTCGGGTACCCTGCGATGCTCAATCGAGCCGGCGGGATGTGAAACTCGCTATCGCTCAGACAGCACATCCCGAAATCCCCGGCTCAATCTGCGCTTCTCGGCAAGCCTGAACGGGATTTTTAGGATCAACATCTACATCAACAACAAAAAACACCCGTCATTGCGAGCGAAGCGCGGCAATCTATTTGTTTCATTCCAGCATCAAGAGATTGCTTCGTCACTACGTTCCTCTCAATGACGAACAGATAAAAAATACACACCAGGTTTTGACCTTCCTTTCCCCTTTTGGGTTGTCGAGCACTGGAAGGCTGGGCCGGATAAGCGCGGTGCCTGTCTGAGCGAAGCAAGTTCACCGTGCCCGGTCCAGGCTGAAGCGCGCAGAGTAGCCGAAGGCCAACACGATGGGGCGGTTTTTCTTTGGTTCTGTATGAATAATTCAAAAGACTAAATCCGCAGGGAGCGGATTTGAACAGTCGAAGACTGGCCCGAAGGGTGAAGGCCATGGATGGGCTGAATAAATGAACTCGTCCATAAAGGACGAAAAACACGAATTAATTCAAGAATAAGAACAAAAAGGAGCTAGCCCAGACAGGAGAGGACCCCAGCAGTGCGCCAGCGCCATCAAGAATGCTTGCGATAAAACAAAGCCGTCAATGCAGGTAAAACAGTAAGGGACGCAATCATGTTAAGCAGAAACATGAAGGTCAGAAGTATCCCCATATCTACCTGAAACTGTAGGTCAGAGAATATCCAGGTAAATACACCGATAGCCAGGGTTAGTCCGGTAAACAGGACCGCGTTTCCTGTCATATTGAGGGTAAGTTCATAGGCATCTCGCAGAGACTTTCCTTCATCCAGTTGTTCATGCAGACGGCTAAAGATATAGATGCCGTAATCAACACCAATACCTACACCCAGAGCGACGACAGGCAGGGTGGAAACTTTAAGACCGATATCCAGCAGGGTCATCAGGGCATAGGCCAGTACCGAGACCAGCCCGAGAGGCAGGACGATGCACAATGTTGCCCGCAACGAACGGAAGGTGAGTAGACACAGAGTGATAATCGCAGCGTAGACATAAAGCAGCATGGGAAACTGGGCGGCATCTACTGCTTCATTGGTTGCCGCCATGACGCCAACATTGGCGCTGGCCAGCTTAAAGTGCACCGCGCCGTTGTTGTTATCATTTTCAAATGCTTTTACGGCATCGACAATCCTGGATATCGTTTTTGCCTTGTGGTCTGAGGTGAATATCAGTACCGGCATGGCACTGCAATCTTCATTTAATAGACCAGTAGAGGTATCGACCGGTGATATGGCCTGCACAAGTACTTGCTGGTTACGTGGCAGTACCTGCCATTTCGGGTTGCCTTCGTTCCAGCCTGCATTGTATAGCCTGGCCAGTGTCGATAAGGAAATGACGGACTGTACGCCGTCGATATTCTGCATATGCCAGTTAAAGCGATCGATGGTGGACATGATGTCGTGGTCGATGCAGCCATCGGCACTGGTTTCTGCAATCACTTTCAGGATATCAACACCGATGGAAAAGCGATCAGTAATAATCGCACTATCGATATTGTACCGGGAGTCACTACGCAGTTCGGGTACTCCTTGTTCAAGGTCACCGATTTCAATATCAGAACCTTTCCAGAGTCCTGCACCGAATAGTATCAGGCTGACCACGATTGTAAGTGTTGCCAGAGGATTGACGGTGAATGCTGACAATCGATGCCAGAATGGTTTTAGACGTTCACTGCGAGCAATCAACCGCTGTTGTAACTTGCTTTCAGCGTCAGGCAGGTACGATAACAATACCGGTAGTAGAAATAGATTGGTCAGGATGATTACTGCAACACCTATGCTGGCGGTAATAGCCATCTCCTGAATAATCTCTATCTTGATCAGCAGTATGGTCAAAAAGCCTATCGTATCACTGGCCAGGGCTATGCCACCTGGAATCAGTAAACGCTGAAAACTGGCCTTTGCAGCTATTTTTGGCGATGCACCTTTAAAGATTTCTGAGCGCATGGAATTGATCATCTGTACACCATGGCTGACTCCAATAGCGAATACCAGAAAGGGAACCAGTATTGACATTGGATCGATACCGAAGCCAAGCAATGGCAGCAGGCCCAGTTGCCAGCTAACGGCGGTCAGGGAGGCGAACAGGGGGAGTACTGTTAGCCACAGGGACAGGGAATACAGATAAACAAGCACGCCAGTGATGACGAAGGCAATGGCAAAGAACAGCAGAACATTCTGGGCACCTTCGGTAATGTCACCGACAACCTTGGCAAAACCAATGATATGAATGTTGCTGGTTTCATGTTCCTGCCGAATTTCTTCAAGTCGCTTTGCAACTTCCTGATAATCGATGCGTTCGCCTGTGGTGGGATCTTTTTCCAGCAGGCCAGCAGTGACCATGGCGCCGGTAAAATTATTTGCGACCAGTCTGCCCACCTGTCCTGATTTGATGATGTTCTTTCTTACCTGGGTGAGATCTTCAGCGGTGCCCTGAAACTCTGCGGGTATGACGTTACCACCAGCAAAACCATCTTCGACGATTTCTATGAACCGAACATTGGGTGTGAACAGTGACTGGACCTGGGCACGGTCGACACCGGGAATAAAAAAAACTTCATCGGTGACGCTTTTCAGGGTGTTGAAAAACTCCGGGGTAAAGATGTCACCTTTGTTGACAGTAATGGCGATCAGTACGCGGTTGGCACCACCAAATTCTGTCTGGTATTTGACGAAGGTTTTCATGTAGGGATGTTCAAGCGGCAGGAGTTTGTTAAAACCTGCATCAACCCTGAGTGCTGTTGCACTCCATAGCATGAACAGGGTAATAGCCATAAAGAGTATCAGTACCAGGGGTCTGAATCTGAAGACCAGTTCACTAATATGTTGGACCAGTCTCGATTTACTACTCACTTCGAGTCTCCAGATTCTATTGTGATGCCTGCGCTGCCACTCATCACCAGCTGACCGTCAGCTGTTTCAAGTATTGAGGTTAGTGTTTTCCTGTCATCACGCACCCTGAGTGAAAAGCTTTTACCCTGGTCTGTACTGGTAAGAATATTTCCACCCAGTCCGACAACGCGAATAGTACCGTTCTTTTGTGCAAGGGCCGCCATCAAAGAGGCTTCTGTCCCGCTATCAATTTTTTGCCAGCTATCCCCTCTGTCGGATGAACTGTAGAGGTTTCCACGCAGGCCAAAGACCAGCAACAGATCGTCGTTGATCATTGTGATGCCAAAAAATGACCCGGCGTAAGGTGAAGGGAGTTCAGACCAGCTATAACCGCCATCAACAGAACGATACAAATGCCCCTGTTCCGCAGCGATAACTAGTACATCATGGTTTAGAGAGGCGATGCCATTTAAATGGAAGTCGTCATCACTAATCTGCCGTCGGTCCCAGCTTGTACCACCGTCATTGGTGGACAGAAACAGGCCATAGGCGCCAATCGCGAAACCGTTATCCTGGTCTTTGAACCAGACATCCAGCAATGGATCGTCATATTGTTTATCGTAATGTTGAAGAGACCAGGTTTCTCCAGCATCACTGGTGAATAAAATGACGGCATCATGACCGACAGCCCAGCCGTGCCTGTCGTCGAGAAAATAGACGGCGGTCAATTGACTGCGTGTAGGTACCAGTATCTGTTTCCAGGATTGACCGTTGTCATCAGATATCAGTACATGTCCTCTCTCACCGATAGTGACGAGGCGGTTGTTTGCACGGGTGATATCAAGAAGCAGGGAATGGCTGGCCAGCTTTGCCTGTTCAGATTGCTCGTCTGCTGCAGCAGGTAAAGCTGGCAGCAGCGAGGCAATCAGAAAGGCTGTAACTATCGCTATCGAACGCTTACGACGATACAAGTAGATATACTCTTGCTGGTCTAGCGCAGACCCTCTCGGCGCAGTGCGGCCGGTGTATAGTCTTTCGATGTTCTCTTAAGATTGAAGTCGTACATGCGACTTTCGTTATCAAGGCCGAGAGCCAGATAACGGCCTGCCTGTAGATCGGTATGGACTTCCAGGGTCGACCACAGTGTTGGAACATCGTAGTAGTTGATCGGGAAGCCTTCCGAAACACGCCACATATTACCGCGTCGGTCATATTGATCGACGGCCAGGATCTGCCAGCTGTCTTCATCAATATAGAAAGTACGTCGTGAATAAATATGGCTGGTGCCTTCCCTGAGTGTGGCATCAACGACCCACACGCGATGCAGTTCATAGCGAGCCAGGTCTGGATTGATATGCTTAGGGGTCAGTATGTCTTTGTATTTGACGTCCTTGCTGTGCAACTTGTAGGCGTTGTAAGGAACAATCATTTCCTTACGACCAACGAGTTCCCAGTTATAACGATCGGGTGCACCGTTGAACATATCAAACTGATCGGAAGTGCGTAAGCCATCAGAGGCTGTGCCGGGATTGTCGTAAGCGACATTCGGCGCCCGTCGCACACGGCGCTGGCCAGTGTTGTAGGTCCAGGCGGCACGTGGCTGCCTGACCTGGTTCAGGGTCTCATGTGCCAGCAGGATAAAGCCGGCCAGGCGGGCAGGTGCAATGACCTTTTGTTTGAAATACAGGATGACGTTGTTCAGGTCTTCAAACTTCGCACCGGGCTTGCTGTATAGCATGTCAAATTCATCTTCGAACTTGACCAGGGTATATTTACCGTTTCTTGTCGGCATCGCCTGTGCTATCCAGCGTCCGACATTTTCCCCACGATAACGCAGCAGGTGGTTCCAGATGACCTCACCGCCGACGGATGGGATTGGAAACGGGATGCCAATGATGGCATCGCCAACCCCATTGCCATCATCGACCAGTTTTGCTTTGCTTGCATTGGCCAGGGTTGCATCATATATACGCTGTGGAAAAGCTGCGCTGCGCCGAGTTGGATAAACGTTAAGCTTGAAACTGTCAGGGTAGGTTTCAAACATGGCCAGATGGCCAGCAGTCAATTTGTTCTTGTACTGATCCTTGTTCTGGGCAGTGATTGTATAAAGTATCTTATCTGAGGCAAATGGGTCGGGGTGATGGTCACCCACATTGAAGCCAGCGGGTGGTGATGTAATGCCACCATCCCATGCAGGAATCGTTCCTTCGGCGTTGCCTGCCTTGATAGCACCCATTGGTGTCAAATCCTTGCCAAGACGGGCGGCTTCGGTCTCGGAAACTGCTGCATGTGCAGAGGTGAAACTAAGTAATGTCAGCACCAGGGCAGTGAGCAGTGGTACGGTTTTAGTATTTTTCATAATTTATTCTCCAAACTCTCTCGTCTCAGAATGATGTTTTGATGTTAAAAGAGACGAAGTCCCTGTCGTTGATCAGGTTATACCTGCCGGCACCCATGTAGCGGGTATAGGCAATATCTGCAGACCAGGTCTGCTGATAGACGGCATTCAGGCCGATGGACAATGCCTTGCGTCCATCGATGAAGTTGCCTCCGGGGCCCGGTGTAGTACCAGAAACATCATGCGCCCAGGCAACGCGAGGGTTTAAATTGATTGAGCTGAATGCGTTGTCATATGCCCAGCGACCGAGCAGGCGGTAGCCCCAGGAGGTGGCGGTTGCAAAACCTGATGGGTCTTCAGTGGCCGGTTGTACACCTGCTGCTGTAGGGAACGGGCTGCCTGAGGTGTAGGTGCCGGGTCCCTCAAATCGCAGTTCCTGGTAGCTGGGCATATCCATGACATGGGTGAAGCCAAGTTCACCGACGACTGCAAGCTGGTTCGCGCCCATTATGTTAGGGAATACCTGGGTCAAGGTTGACTGTATTTGTGCGACATCAAGCTTTCTGTAGCCGGAGATCTCTTCCTCGAAACCAAATGTACCGACCTGGTTTATTGCACCGAGTGCAGGTGACACAGGGGTCAGGGCAGCGAACAGTAGCTCGGTATCATCGACCTGCAACGGCGCGTCAATCTTGTAAGTCAGCTCACCCTGCCAGGAAATGCCGCTGGTACCAATTTGCGTATTGAAACTGGTACCGAGTATCTTGATGTCTTCAGGGTATTCAATGAAATAATTTGCACTGGCTGGATAATCTCCACCGACTGCCCCGGCAACACTGCCCGTCATCGCACTGATGATCGGCAGGCGGCTGTGGTAATTGACGAAATAGAAACCGAATTCTGAAGCATTGTCTGTAAGGTAATTAAGCGAGAGACCATATTCACCTCCATCCTTCGCTTCTCTATCATCCCCTCGGGGGACAGCAGTGGTTGGAAAGGCAGGATTGTCAGGAGCAGAACCAAAACCGAGTACAATTTTTTCGGCGCCTTCACCGGCCAGGTCGCTGGTACTGAAGTAGCTGCCTACCGGGTCAATGATGGTCTTTTCCCAATGAGTCTGGTAGAAGCCTTCGACAGATATGTTGTCTGTTGCGCCGAGGTTGGCCCAGATTCTTGGTACTGGCTTCAGAGCCTCTCTCAATTCTGCCCCGGGAACACGCAGGTTATTCACGTTGACCGGGTTAATGCTGTTCATGCCACCCTGGATAAAAGTGCTTTCTCCCCAGTTGACGACCTGGTTGCCAAGACGGACATCAAGAGGTTTGTCACCAGGATTCCAGCTGCCCCAGACATAGGCATCAAGCAATTCACCTTTTTCACCCACTTCGTCCAGCGCATCCTGGCTAAGCGGGGTCCTTGCTGTGTCGTTGCCCATGACTTCAAAATCATAAAAATAGGTCCCGCGGACAAAGGCGCCATAGTTTCTGTATTTTAATACCAGTTCCGGTGTGATCTTGATGACGCTGGAAACCAGGCCTTTGTCATAGTTCAGATTGCCATCGTCACCATTGACCGAGTTGGCAGTGCCGCCGTTGGCTTTACCGATGATCGACTGATCACGGTTATTTACACGCCAGCGAGTACCGTAGGAGATCGTTGTATCCAGAGCGCCTTCAAGCTCGCCACTACTAAAAGTGAAAGCATGGGCCGGGGTTGCTGTTAATGCTGTGATGGCGATTGATAAAAGTGTCAGCCTGAGTGTTTTATGGCTGTTATTGCGCTGGATATCATTCATCCTGGTGAGTCTCCTTTGCGGAATGATAGGGGGTGTATCCCCTCTGATAAGTTCTATTTTTTATATAATTAGTAATAGTCTGTATGTTTTTTTCAACAAACACAATAAGAGTGTGCTTATATACCACATGCTTTTTTAGTCAACTAAATACGCTTCAGTGCTTTTTCAGTTGCCATAACGAGAAAATCGAGACGGTCGATGCCCCAGAACATCTGCGTTCTCCCCGCACCTCGTAGAAAATATGTCGGCACACCAAAGGCGCCTGCTTTGTGTATTGCTGCGGTTTGGCTGTTGACCTCATCCATTTGTTGCGAATAAGCATCAGACAGAATCCATTCTCCAGGTAAATCTGCTGCCGCGACCGCCTTGCCTAACCAGTCCTGTTCAAGATAATCAATGCCATCCGCCCACAGGGCCTTGAAGACGGCGGTGGCGAGTATTTCCCTGTTCTGATCGTCAAGGGCCTGGCTTGAGGCCAGGGCGAGTCGGCTGTCGAAGGACCCCGGCATGATCATGCGGAACGGGACATCAAGATGTTGTGACCATTGTTTCAGGTCGCGTAGCAGGTATCTGGCCTTGTTTCGAATAGTGGCGGGCGGGGTGTTGCCTGACAGCTTGATCAGGCGTGGCAGGTTTACCGGCTGCCAGATAACCGGGATACCCAGTTGTTCGGACAGGGCCGGCATCTGAGTCGCCGCGAGGTAACTGTACGGGCTGATATAGTCAAAGCAGAACTCTATGTATGGCGAAGTATCAGCCATATTTTCTACTGGTCAACCAGTTTCTTGCGCAGCAGGTCGTTGACCTGTTTTGGGTTGGCCTTGCCCTGGGTTGCCTTCATTACCTGGCCGACAAAGAAACCCAGTAATTTGGTATTGCCGCCTTTGTACTGCTTAATCTGGTTCGGATTGTTGGTGAGGATCTCATCAATAATGGGTTCGATAGCGCTGTCATCCGAGATTTGTTTCAGACCACGCTTTTCAATGATCTCATCAGCACTGCCTTGACCGTTCCAGATCGCTTCAAATACTTCCTTGGCGATTTTTCCCGAAATGGTATTGTCGTCAATACGTGCTACCAGTTCGCCAAGCATTGCAGCGGTGACGGGGCTTTCATTGATGCTGGTGTTGTCCCGGTTAAGGCCTGCAGCCAGTTCCCCGTTTACCCAGTTGGCGATCAGTTTCGGTTGAGAGGGCAGGGCAGCCACCGCCTGTTCATAGTAGTCGGCCAGTTCTTTGCTGGCTGTCAGGGTCTCGGCATCGTAATCAGACAGGCCATATTCGTTAATGAAGCGCTGGTATCTTGCATCAGGCAATTCTGGCAGCTCGGCACGGATTGCGTCGATGAATGAATCTTCCAGTACCATCTCAGGCAGGTCTGGATCCGGGAAGTAGCGGTAATCATTGGCTTCTTCCTTGCTGCGCATCGATCTGGTCTGGTTTTTATCTGAATCATAGAGGCGGGTCTCCTGCACAACCCGGCCGCCTGATTCAAGAATATCGATCTGACGTTCAACTTCAATATCGATGGCTTTCTCTACGAAGCGAAATGAGTTGATGTTTTTTAATTCGGCGCGGGTGCCAAATTCTTTCTGACCTTTCGGGCGGACTGAGACATTCGCATCGCATCTGAATGAGCCTTCCTGCATATTGCCGTCACAAATATCGAGATAGCGAACCAGCGAGTGAATGGACCTGAGATAAGCAACAGCTTCTGCTGCGGAGCGCATATCGGGTTCAGAGACGATTTCTATCAACGGTGTGCCGGCGCGATTGAGATCGATGCCGGTCATGCCATGAAAATCTTCGTGCAGGGACTTGCCGGCATCTTCCTCAAGGTGTGCGCGGGTAATGCCGATGGTCTTCTTTTTACCGTTGACATCAACAGTGATGGAGCCTTCACCGACAATGGGCAGCTGCAGCTGTGAAATCTGATAGCCTTTCGGCAGATCCGGATAAAAATAGTTTTTACGGTCAAATATGGATGTCTGATTGATTTTAGCGCCGATAGCCAGTCCGAACTTGACTGCCATGCGGGCGGCATCACGGTTCATTACCGGAAGTACGCCCGGCAGCGCCAGGTCTACCGCACAGGCCTGGGTGTTGGGCTCGGCGCCGTATGCAGTTGCTGCGCCGGAGAATATCTTGCTTTTCGTTTTAAGCTGGGTGTGGATTTCCAGCCCGATAACAGTTTCCCATTCCATCTTCTAATATCCTGAACCTTGTTTCATTTTTAAGGAATCTCTGATCAATTTATGAACCTCAAAGCGGGCTGAGCGTATGCCAGTCAGTGGCCTGCTGGTAGCGGTGAGCGACATTTAGCAGTTTCGCTTCATCAAAATACTGACCTATCAGCTGCAGGCCAACAGGCAGGTTGTTCCTGTCCAGGCCTGCCGGAATCGACATGCCCGGCAGCCCGGCGAGATTTACCGAGATGGTATAGATGTCGTTCAGGTACATGGCGACCGGGTCATCGATTTTATCACCAAAGCGGAAAGCCGCTTCCGGTGCAGTAGGGCCGGCAATGACATCACATTTTTCGAAGGCGGAACTGAAGTCGTCAGAAATCAGGCGGCGAATCTTCTGCGCCTTGAGGTAATAAGCATCGTAGTAGCCGGCAGACAGGGCATAGGCACCGATCATTATGCGTCGCTTAACCTCTTCGCCAAAGCCCTCAGCCCGGGTCTTTTTGTACATGTCCAGCAGGTCATCGTATTCCTGCGTGCGGTAGCCATAACGTGCACCATCAAAGCGGGACAGGTTTGAAGAGGCTTCAGCAGGCGCCAGTACATAGTAGCAGGGCACAGAGAGATGGCTGTTCGGTAAGCTGATTTCTACCAGTTCTGCACCGAGTTTTTCATATTCATGTAAGGCATCCAGGGCGATAGAGGCAATGCCGGGGTCCAGGTCATCATTGAAGAACTCAACCGGCATGCCGATTTTCAGGCCTTTGATGTCTTTTTCCAGATCTACAGAAAAGTCAGGCACGGCGACATCGACCGATGTTGAATCCCGTTCATCGAAGCCAGCCATGGTTTGCAATAATATGGCAGCATCAGCGGCGCTGCGGGTCATCGGTCCGGCCTGGTCCAGTGACGAAGCAAAAGCGATCATGCCATAGCGCGAAACCCTGCCGTAGCTGGGTTTCAGGCCAGTCAGGCCGCAAAAGGAGGCCGGCTGGCGAATTGAGCCACCGGTATCTGTGCCGGTAGCGGCCGGTGCCAGCTGTGCGGCCACTGCCGCCGCAGAGCCACCGGAACTGCCGCCGGGAACATGCTCTTTGTTCCAGGGGTTTAGTACGGGTCCATAATATGAGGTTTCATTGGAAGACCCCATGGCGAATTCATCCATGTTGGTCTTGCCCAGTGTAATGCTGCCTGCCTGGCGAAATTTCCGGATGAGCGTCGCATCGTAAGGCGCGATAAAGTTATCCAGCATTCTCGAGCCGCAGGAGGTGCGCAGTCCATCGGTGCAGAAGATGTCCTTATGTGCCAGCGGTATGCCGGTCAGGGGCAGAGCTTCGCCAGCACTCAGCCTGTTGTCGGCTTCAGCTGCCTGCTGCAGGCTGCCCTCACGATCAACAGTGATAAATGCGTTGATGTCCTGATGCGTTTCTATACGGTCAAGGAAGTGGCGGGTCAGTTCGACACTTGAGAAATCTTTGTTTGCCAGCCCAAGAGCCAGTTCTTGCAGAGAATTTTTGTGCATGGTGGTGTTATTACTGTCTGTACTTATATTTAATCGAGGACTTTGGGTACCAGAAACAGGCCGTTTTCACTTGCCGGGGCCAGTTTGAGGAATTTTTCCCGTTCATTGGTTTCGGTCACCCGGTCATCACGCAAGCGGAGTTTGGTATCACGTGGATGGGCCATGGAGGCTATGCCATCGGTGTCTACCTCATTCATCTGTTCGACCAGGGCCAGAATTCCAGACAGGTTTTTGCTATATATATCCAGCTGATCGGGGTTGATAGCGAGCCGGGCCAGGTGGGCAATTTTCTCTACATCATCATTATTTATTGACATATTTTCTCCATAAGACCATAACGACTGTTTTTCCGCTGGCGAAAGGTAGCATAATCATCGATGGTTGAATAGAAATAGCGTCATTGCTAGAGTACAATGCTTATAGTTGTGTCATTGATAAATTCCTGTTTTCAGTGATCCTCAATTTTGATAATAATATATATACAGTAAGTCTGTCCTGTTAACTGCCTGGTGTGTATCACTGTACACGGCAGGGCGCTGGAAAGTCTGCACACACAAATAGGTAAAACAGAAAAAATGTTTAAGAGACTGTTAGGCTTTTTTTCCCACGATCTGGCAATAGATCTGGGCACGGCAAATACACTTATTTATGTCCGTGACAAGGGCATCGTACTAAACGAACCTTCAGTTGTTGCTATTCGCTATTCCCCGATGGGTGGTCCTTCAGGGAAATCAGTGATGGCGGTAGGGCAGGAAGCCAAGCAGATGCTTGGACGCACACCGGGTAATATCAAGGCTATTCGGCCGATGAAGGACGGTGTTATTGCCGATTTTTCGGTTACCGAGGTAATGCTCAAGTATTTTATCCGCAAGGTACAGGAATCGCGCTTTTTCAAGCCCAGCCCGCGCATTATTATTTGTGTTCCCTGTGGTTCAACACAGGTTGAGCGGCGCGCTATTAAGGAATCCGCTTTAAGTGCCGGGGCCCGTGAAGTGTACTTGATTGAAGAGCCTATGGCGGTAGCCATTGGAGCTGGGCTGCCGGTAGCCGACCCCACCGGTTCAATGGTTGTTGATATAGGTGGCGGTACCACAGAAGTCGGGATCGTTTCGCTGGGCGGGCTGGTCTATTCAGATTCTCTTCGCGTTGCGGGTGACAAATTTGATGAAGCGATAATTACCTATCTTCGTCGTCAGCACGGGGTGCTGATTGGCGACTCGACGGCTGAACGAATAAAAAAGGAGATCGGCGCTGCAACACCTGGCTCTGAAATTCTTGAGATGGAAATCAAGGGCCGTGACCTGGCTGAGGGCCTGTCGCGTTCAGTGACATTAACCAGCAAGGGAATATACGACGCCATTGCCGACCCGCTGGATCAGATTTCGCAGGCGATTAAAGTCGCACTTGAACAGACACCGCCGGAGCTTGGTGCTGATATTGCGGAAAAAGGGATGATACTGGCCGGTGGTGGTGCACTGATACGTGATATTGACCGCCGATTTATGGAAGAAACGGGTATGCCAGTAGTTATCGCAGAAGATCCTCTTACCTGTGTCGCACGTGGATGCGGGCATGCACTCGAAGAAATGGATCGTCTTGGTGATGTGTTTGCTCAGGAACGTTAAAAACTCTTTAGGTACTACTTGAAATAGTGACAGGGGAATACTGTTTTTTCGTAAAACATGCATTTTATGTTTTATTAATTCCTCTGCCATAAGGAACCTCTGAACAATTCTTGATTGCGATCTTGCCTTTCATAAATTCAAACTATTGTGTTGAAAATCTAGCTATTAGCCTGCTATTAGCTACGTTCTTATGCACGTGTCTGATGTTTTTGAATATCAATCTCATTAATCAGTCTTATTCAATGGCTCCTTACAGTCCGTAAATGAGAGAACTCCTAAGACGCCTGGGTGGTGCCACTCCCGCGACTGTGCGTGTCATAGTCATGATTGCGCTATCCATTGCCATGATGCTGATTGATCACCGTTCGCAGCAGCTGGAAAAATTGCGAAATATTCTGCAGACCGCTGTCTACCCGATAATGTTTGTTTCGACTATCCCGCGTGATTTAATTCAGGGGATTACAGGCTCGATGGAAAGAAGTGAGAATTTACAGTCTGACAAAGAAGCACTGCGGCAGGAAAATCTATTGTTGCGCAGTCGACTGAAAAAAATGCATTCACTGGAAGCAGACAATCGCCGTCTCAAGCGCCTGCTTGGACAATCAGAGCAAATAGCAGAGCGGGTACTGCTGGCTGAGCTGGTTGAGGTGAATCTTGAACCTTATACGCAGAAGATTAGCCTTAACAAAGGCAGCCGTGATGATGTTTATGTCGGACAACCGGTAATAAATGGCGATGGCGTGATCGGCCAGGTCGTGCATACTAGTCAGTTCCAGAGCACAGTTACCTTATTAACAGATCCAGGCAGCGCGGTTCCCGTGATGGTCATGCGAAATGGTTTGCGGGGCGTATTGTTCGGTACCGGTGTCCGTAACCGACTCGCCATGCCTTATCTGACTGCTGATGCCGACATCCGTACCGGTGATCTGCTGATCAGTTCCGGTATGGGTGGTCGTTTTCCTACCGGATACCCTGTTGCTACGGTTACTGAAGTTAAGCAGGAACCCAGTGATGAATTTCTGACGATTAATACACTGCCGGTTACTCAGCTGGATCATGGACGGGAGGTTCTGCTTATCTGGCCAGAGATTGTCGGCGACCGAAAAGAGGAAGTATTACCGGAGGCTTTTGATGAATAGCCTTTCGGTACTGCTTTCATTTCTTGTGGCCCTGCTGTTAAGCAGTTTGCCGTTGCCTGATATAGCGATTATTTATCGCCCTGAATGGTTGATGCTGGTGCTGATTTACTGGTGTATGGCATTTCCTGACCGTATAGGTATTTTTACCGGCTGGCTGCTGGGGCTGGTGCTGGACGTAATGTATGGCAGTTTGTTGGGGCAAAATGCAATGGCGCTGGCGATAGTCGCCTATCTGGTTAACCTCTTTCATTTGCGTGTACGGGTGTTCCCGTTATGGCAGCAGTCGTTCATAGTGCTCCTGATGGGCATAATAAACCTGACACTCAACGCCTGGGTTCGGGGCATCACAGGCGAATTTTCGATTAGCTGGTCCTACTGGATGCCAGCACTAACCAGTGCCCTGATCTGGCCATTGGTATATATCGTTCTCAGGGATATGCGGCGACAGCGAGTAAGCAGCCGGGATCTATAATTTGTCAGGTTTTGAAATTAAGGATGTATTTCGCGAAACGCGGGTATTTACCGCGCGGTCGATCGTGATTGGCATATTAATGCTGATTTTAACCATCATCCTGCTGGCACGGTTGTTTTATCTGCAGGTGGTTGAATATGACCGTTATAGCACTCTGTCAAAAAACAATCGGATTAGCGTAGTGCCCAGGCCGCCGGTACGCGGGTTAATCTTTGATCGAAATGGTATCCCGCTGGCGCGAAACATTCCATCCTATACCCTTGAAGTCGTGCCGGATCAGGTTGAGGACATGGACAAATTACTGGACGAGCTGGGCAAACTGGTGAAGCTAACGGAATATGAGCTGAAGATCTTTCATCGTGATGTCAAACGCCATGCTCGATTTGATACCATTATTTTACGCAGTCGGTTGACGGATACAGAAGCAGCACGCTTTGCCGTCAACCGCTATCGTTTTAAAGGCGTTGAACTTCGCGCCAGGCTGGAACGGAATTATCCAAAAAAGAAAAGTGGTGCTCATGTAGTGGGATATGTCGGGCGCATTAGCTCACGCGATCTCGAAAAGATAGACAAGGAGATTTATCGAGGGATCAACTTTCTGGGTAAAACCGGCATAGAGTCATATTATGAAGACCTGCTGCGAGGGGAGATTGGTTTTGACCAGATTGAAACCAATGCCCATGGCCGCGTGGTGCGTACCATATCAAGTACGCCCTCAGTGCCCGGTAAAAACGTTTATCTGACCATCGATAGCGAATTGCAGCTTGTTGCAGAACAGGCGCTTGGCGATTACCGTGGTGCGGTGGTGGCCATCAAGCCCGCTACAGGTGAAATACTGGCCTTTGCCAGCACGCCATCTTATGACCCCAATGCGTTTGTCTATGGAATCAGTACGGCGGACTATGCACTGCTGCGTGACTCACTCGATACACCCTTGTTGAACCGCGCCCTGCGTGGGCGATATCCACCTGGATCTACAATCAAGCCGTTTATGGGGATGCTCGGCCTGAAGTCCGGGCTAAGTCAGACGAAAATAATTTCCTGCCCTGGATCTTATACGCTGACCAAAGGTGGTCACAGATTCCGTGACTGGAAGCGTGGTGGTCACGGGCATGTCGGTCTGCATGATGCTATTGTCCAGTCCTGTGATGTTTACTTCTATGACCTGGCGCATCATCTGGGGATTGATTACATGCATGACAACCTCGCATTGTTTGGTTTTGGTGCTAAAACCGGAATCGATCTGAACGGTGAATCCCGCGGGTTATTACCCTCCAGGCAATGGAAGCGGGCGGCCAGAGACCAGACATGGTATCCCGGTGAAACCGTTATCGCCGGCATCGGCCAGGGCTATGTCCTGACCACACCGTTACAGCTGGCATCTGCGACCTCTGCGCTTGCAAATAATGGAATACGCATGAAACCACATCTGCTGCTGGCAGAAGAAGGTCCTTTGCTTGCAGGAAAAGAGCAGAATGAGCAGGTAATATTGGATGGTGAAATTTGGCGTGATGAAGATCTGGCAATAGTTAAGCAGGCAATGGTGGATGTGACTGACTCGCCACGCGGTACTGCCAGGCGTATTGGTGCTGGTAGCCCTTACAAAATAGCAGCGAAAACAGGAACCGCCCAGGTGATCGGCATCAAGCAAAATGAACGTTACAAAGAAGCCGAAGTGGCCCTGAGAAATAGAGACCATGCACTTTTTGTCGCTTTTGCGCCGGCTGAAAACCCTGAAATTACCGTTGCCGTCATTGTAGAAAATGGTGGCCATGGAGGGTCGACGGCGGGGCCTGTTGCGCGCAAAGTAATGGATTATTATCTGCTGGGTGAAATGCCGCAGCAGGACAAGGACCCGTCATGAGTGACAGTAAAGGTTTTTCTATCGACTGGACATTATTTACCGGCTTGCTGATACTGTCTGTCATCAGTTTGTTTATACTCTACAGTGCCGGTGACCAGAACCTCGATTTATTGATACGTCAATCAATACGCATAGTTCTGGCCTTCGTTGTCATGTTTTTAGTTGCACGTATCACACCGGACCAGTTATTACGCTGGACACCATATTTATACGGAATTGGATTGATTCTATTGATCATCGTGCTGGGTGCCGGGGTGATTGGTAAAGGCGCGCAACGCTGGATAGATCTTGGCTTTGTACGATTTCAGCCGGCCGAGATGATGAAACTTGCCGTGCCGATGATGGTGGCCTGGGTGATGGTAAAAAAGCCACTGCCAGCATCACTTGCTACAGCGATGCTTGGATTTATAGTTGTTGCCATACCTGCCGTCCTTGTGATCAAGCAACCGGATCTTGGTACAGCGATTCTTATTGCCGGTTCCGGTCTGGTAGTGATCTTTTTTGCAGGCATGTCATGGCGGGTTATTGCGATGCTTGTCGCGGTAGTGGCCGCAGCAGCCCCTCTCGCCTGGTATCTGATCCATGATTATCAGCGGCAGCGTATCCTGACTTTGTTTGATCCCTGGTCAGATCCACTGGGGGCTGGCTACCATACCATTCAGTCTGCGATTGCTGTGGGTTCAGGCGGTTTGTATGGCAAGGGCTGGCTGAACGGCAGCCAGTCCCAGCTGGATTTTATCCCTGAGCGGTCGACAGATTTTATTTTTGCTGTATTTTCCGAAGAATTCGGCTTTATGGGTTCACTGATATTATTGCTGGTATATCTGTTTGTGGTCAGCAGAAGCCTGTATATTGCAATAGAAGCAAAAGATTCGTACAGCCGCCTGTTGTGTGGCTCACTGGCAGTCACATTTGCTATCTACGTATTTGTTAATATAGGGATGGTGACCGGTATATTGCCAATAGTCGGTGTACCATTGCCCATGATAAGTTATGGGGGTACATCAATGGTTTCGTTGATGGCAGGTTTTGGTATTCTGATGTCCGCTTATTCTAACCGCTGGTTTATGCACTAATGAAAAATATACTTAAAGCCCTTACGGCTATTCTCCCTATCTTTGCGTTCTTTAGCCCGTCTGCATTTTCATTGCAGGTCAGTGACTACAAACAGCTTGATAAAATGTTCAACGAGGTTGCCGGTCAAACAGCTTTTAGCGTGGCAGACCTTGAGGCACTATTTCAACAGGTTGAAATAAAGCCGCGCATTATTGAGATTATGGATAAACCGGCAGAGTCCATGCCATGGCATCGCTACCGTACAATATTTCTGACCGAAAAAAATATCAGCAAGGGTGCAGAATACTGGATGAAGCATGCTGACATACTGGCCCGGGCGGAGGAGAAATTTGGTGTACCACCTGAAATAATTGTTGCTACATTGGGTGTGGAAACACGTTTTGGTACAAATACCGGTGGCTTCCGTGTCATCGACGCGCTTTCTACGCTTGGTCTGGAATATCCGCGCCGCAGCAAATACTTTACCAGGGAACTGAAAAATTTTCTTCTGTTGAGCGATGAAAACAAACTGGATCCCATAGCGGTGACCGGTTCCTACGCCGGTGCCATTGGACTGCCACAGTTCATGCCCAGCAGCTATCGAGCCTATGCTGTGGATTTTAATGGCGATGGATACAGTGACCTTGTTAACAGTGTTGAAGATGCAATCGGCAGTATTGGCAACTATTATCATGAACATGGCTGGAAACCGGGTCAGCCGGTTTCCTGGTCAACCAGCGGGGTAAGCAGCAAGGCGAATAAACTGGTGGTGAAAAAGAGAAAAACTGATCGGCCACTTAACGACTTATTACAAAGAGGCTTCACATTACAGGAACAGCTTGACCCGCAAATAAGGGTGGGATTGATAAAACTGGAAGGTGAAAAGGCTCCGGAATATCGCGTTGCATTTGATAATTTTTTCGTCATTACCCGTTACAATACTTCCAAGCTTTATGCCACAGCAGTGCAATTATTGGGTGAAGAAATTAAAGCACGTGTTCAGGCATCAAAATGAAGTGGCAGTCAGTATTATGCTGGTGGCTGATCGTGTTACTTGCCGGTTGTGGTTCTACCGGTAAGGAAAAAACCGTAAAAAAATCTGGAGGAGGCTACTATCTTGATGATGGCCCGCCAAAATCCAGCGTAGACCTGTCAAAAGTAAAGGATGCAGTTCCGCATTCTGAGCCTTTAAGCGCGACCGGCAATAAACCCTATGTCGTTTTTGGTAAGCAATATGTACCCTTGAAAAGTAATAAGGGATTCAGGCAGAAGGGGACGGCGTCCTGGTACGGTAAAAAATTTCATGGCAAGCGAACTTCTAGCGGCGAAGCCTATGATATGTATAAAATGACAGCTGCACATACTGTTCTGCCTATACCCAGTTATGCGCGGGTGACGAATTTAAAAAATGGCCGTACTATCATTGTCAGGGTGAACGACCGCGGACCTTTTAAGCATAAAAGGGTGATGGATCTGTCATACGCTGCCGCGCTTAAGCTTGGAGTTGTGAATTCTGGTACGGCGCCGGTGCAGATCGTTTCAATAAATGATGATCATACTGCCACAAGCACGCAGGGCAATAACAGGGTAGCCAGGGCGGTCCCTGTTACGAAAATTCAAACATCTCCGGCTACCGCAGATGGGCGGCTCTATATCCAGTTAGGTGCTTATAGTAATGAAGCGTCAGCGTACAGTTTGCAGCGGCGTTTAGTGGCGGCGGGATATAATAATACCAGTGTCAGCCAGTATTCACGTGCTCCTGGAAAAATTGACATGTACAGAGTCAGAATCGGTCCATTAGACCCCTCGGGCGACGTCGACTTTATTCTCGCTGACTTACACCATGCCGGATATCCCAATGCACGGTTTATCGTAAAAAACACACAACAGGAAAGTAACAACTAATGAAAAAGACCCCGATTATTGCGAGCCTAATGTTGCTCATGGTAACGCTTAATGTATTCGCCCTGGATCAAAAAAAAGTTGCAGATGCCAATGTCGCACCACCTGTTATTGAAGGGAAGTCATGGTTATTGATTGATGATGACAGTGGTGCAGTTTTGAGTGCTGGCAACCCGGATATGCAGATTGAGCCCGCTAGCCTGACTAAGCTAATGACAGCTTTTATAGTTTTTCGAGAGCTTTCAGAAGGACGCCAGAGTCTCGATGATATGGTCTTTATCAGTGAAAAGGCCTGGCGTATGCAGGGTTCCCGCATGTTCATCAAGGTTAATTCCAAAGTTAAGATGGAAGACCTGATTAAAGGCATGATTATTCAGTCTGGTAATGATGCCACTGTCGCCCTCGCTGAACATATTGCCGGCACTGAAGAGTCCTTCGTTGGTCTTATGAATGACGTAGCAGCTGACCTCGCTATGAAGGGAACGTATTTCGTCAATAGTTCAGGAATGCCTGATGAAGGTCATCTGACAACGGCTGCTGATCTGGCAAAGCTTACGCGAGCTTTGATCAGTCGCTATCCTCAGTATTATAAGTATTACTCGATTAAAGACTTTACCTGGAACAAAATCAAACAGGGGAATAGAAATATTCTGCTTTATCGTGATCCATCCGTAGACGGGGTGAAAACCGGGCATACTGAATCTGCCGGCTACTGCCTGATAGGCTCTGCCGAGCGTGATGGAATGAGATTAATAGCCGTCGTGACCGGCACTGACAGCAAACTGGCACGCGCGGATATGGTTCAGAATTTGCTGAACTTTGGTTTCAGGAATTATATAACGAAGAAAGTCTACCCCGCGGCTAAAAAGATTCGTAATATTGACGTCTACAAGGCAGCGAGTAATACCGTGTCGGTAGAATTAGCCGAAAGTATTTCCCTGACAATCCCGAGACGGGGTGGTACAGATATTACACAAACCGTCACAGTTCCAGATTATGTTATTGCCCCGATAAGTCGTGGTCAGGTGCTGGGAGATATCGAATTCAGCGTGCAGGGTACATCGCTGGGGAAATTTCCGCTTAGCGCTGCGGCAGAAATACCTGAAGGGGGCATAGTTGATCAATTGATTGGCACGGTTATGCTCTGGTTTGCTGATATCTTATAGAAGGATCCAGGAAGTAATGGCAGTAGAAGAAGTCTATCTAAATGGCAAATACCTGCCTGTGGCGGAAGCTTCAATATCTATTTTTGACCGCGGCTTTATTTTTGGTGACGGTGTCTATGAAGTAATTCCTGTCTATGGAGGCAGGTTGTTTCGTCTGCAGCAGCACCTTGATCGATTACGATATTCTCTGGCGGAAATTCGCCTGCCGGCACCCTTAAGCGACCAGGAAATAATGCTGATGTTCGAACGCCTGCTCATTAGCCGAACGGGTGATGCATCTATTTATTTACAAATTACGCGGGGCAGTGCTCCCCGCAATCATGCTTTTCCCGATAAAGTAATACCAACGGTACTCGCCTATGCGCAGGACCTGGTATATCCGGATCAGGCGCATCGGGAAGCCGGGGTCCGTGCCGTGAGCTTTCCTGATCAGCGATGGCAGCGTTGTGATATAAAATCGGTTTCATTACTGGCTAACGTGCTGGCACGGCAGTTTGCCCATGAGCATGATGCCGCTGAAGCAGTTCTATTTAAGGATGGTAAGCTGACAGAAGGTGCGGCAAGTACGCTGTTTGTGGTACATGACGGGCAGCTGCTGACACCTGCCTCCGGGCACAGCATACTACCGGGTATTACCCGTGAGCTGGTACTCGAACTTGCCTGCAACCACGGCTTGCAATGCCAGCAGACAGATATTACGGAACAGCAGGTGAATGCGGCAGATGAGTTGTGGCTTAGCAGTTCAACAAAAGAAATCCTGCCGATTGTTGTACTGGACGGTAAGCCTGTTGGCAATGGTAGTCCCGGTTCGCACTACCATCAGATCATAAAACTTTATGATGAGTTTAAAATGAGGTTCAGGAATGGTGAAGTGTCGTGAAATAACAAGCATATAAACAACAACATTAAAAAGTACCAGGTAAAGTGATGACTGATAAGAAAGATGAAGAACTCGGGAAACTGTCCTTTCCCTGCACCATCGGTATAAAAGCCATGGGTCGTCAGGCCGATGATTTTGAGCATAAAGTAAAAGAGATCGTGGCCAACCACACGGAACCGGGTGCAATAGTTGAGGTGAGATGCAAAGAGAGTAATAGTGGAAATTTTCACTCAGTCACCTGTGAAGTGAGGCTGGTAAATAGAGAACAAATGGAAGCGATCTATCAAACCATGCATGACCATCCCGACATACTAATGACTTTGTAATTATTAAAGGGCACTAAAGGAACCAATGACTATTGGTGAAGCAAACAGCCAACTGATCGTTCGCCACTTCGATGTGCCGCAAAGCTATCAGAGCAGTTGGCTCTCGATGAAGGACTTTACACGGGACAGGCACGAAGCGTCCGCTGATGAAGTCTGGCTGCTTGAACATGAGCCGGTGTTTACACTGGGTATCAGGGAAAGGGCAGAAGATATTATTGACAGCGGAGATATCCCTGTTGTGAAAAGTGACCGCGGCGGCCTGATCACCTACCACGGGCCGGGCCAGATGGTTGCATACGTATTGCTGGATCTGCGCAGACTGGATACTGGCCTCAAGTCACTGGTGAATATTCTGGAGCAGACAGCCATTGATTTACTGTCAACTCAGGGTATCGAAGCAGCAAGAAAAGAAAATGCACCGGGTGTCTATACCAATGGCAGCAAGATCGCTTCTATCGGTCTGCGTGTCCAGCATGGTTGTACCTATCACGGCCTTAGCCTGAATGTAGATATGGATCTAACACCATTTGAAAGAATAGTTCCCTGTGGTCTGGAAGGAATAAAAATGACCGACATGAAGGCAGTAGGTGCAGAAACGGACATCAATAGTATTGGCAGACAGTTCATACAGGTGTTGTCCAGCAAGCTGGGATATAATCCAGTTTTTGATGATCTCGATGGCAGTTCACACGATGACGATGAGTAATAAACAAACAGGCAGTTTATCAGCGTCCTTGCCTGCAGGCGCCGAGAGGGGGCAGGCAAAGACGGCGCGAATTCCGGTTAAAATCGAACCGACCACGGAGTTTCTTCGTAAACCCGACTGGATCCGAATCAAGGCACCTGTAACACCTGAAGTTATTCGCCTAAAAAAAGCTCTGCGTAAACAGCGTTTACATACGGTCTGCGAGGAAGCTAATTGCCCCAATCTCGGTGAATGTTTCAGTAAAGGCACGGCTACTTTCATGATACTTGGCAATGTCTGCACCCGTCGCTGCCCGTTTTGTGATGTCGCTCATGGCAAGCCTGATCCTGTCGATATGAATGAACCGCAAAGCCTGGCTGAGACGATTGCCTCAATGGCTCTGCGATATGTGGTTATAACATCGGTAGATCGTGATGACCTCAGAGATGGTGGCTCCGGCCACTATGTGGACTGTATTGCAGCAATCAGGGAAAGGTCACCAGAGACCCGCATTGAAGTTCTGGTGCCGGACTTTCGTGGACGCATGGACATTGCACTGGAAATTTTATCAAAATCCCCACCGGATGTGATGAACCACAATCTGGAGACAGTGCCTAGATTGTACCGGCAGGTCAGGCCAGGGGCAGATTACGCCTGGTCTCTGAAATTGTTAAAAGAATTCGGCCTTGCCCATCCTTCTATACCGACCAAATCAGGATTGATGCTGGGTGTTGGCGAAACCTTTGATGAAGTTGTTGCTGTTATGCATGACCTGCGTCAGCATGACTGCGACATGCTGACTATCGGCCAATATCTGCAGCCCTCCCGCCACCATTTGCCTGTTAGTCGCTACGTTGACCCGGCTGAATTTGAACAATACCGTGAGTTAGGCGAAGAGATGGGCTTTACAAATGTCGCCAGTGGCCCTTTGGTCAGGTCATCCTATCATGCGGATCTGCAGGCAGATGGCGAAGCTGTTACCTGATTGTTTTTTTGTACTGGCGCACGGCTGAGGATTTTATTCTTTCTGGGCTAGTTCTTTTTTGTTGTTATTCTTGAATTAATTCGTGTTTTTCGCCCTTCATGGGCGAGTATCTTTTCTTTGATGGCCAAAGAAAAGGTACCAAAAGAAAGGCCACCCGCATGCTAGCCCATCGGGTTCCCTGCGATGCTCAGATAAGCTGGCGGGTGTGAGCTCGCTATCGCTCAAACAAGCACACCCCGAAACCCCAGCTCATCCTGCGCGTCTCGGCGAGCCTGAACGGGACGGGTAGGTCAAGACCAAAGATCAAAACCAGAAATTAATCAATACCATATTGTAGGAGCGCCGCTCGGCGCGATTCTTTTCCATGCGGTATTGTAAAACTCACAACAATTGCGTCGAGCGGCGCTACACCATTTTGTTTTTGATTTTGGCTCTAGCCTTTGACTCACCCACCCCCTTTTGGGTTGTCGAGCACTGGAAGGCTGGGCCGGAACAGCGCGGTGCATGTCTGAGGGCGTAGCCCGAGTTCACCGCGCCCGGTCCAGACTGAAGCGCACAGAGCAGCCGCAGGCTAACACATCGGGGCGGCTTTTCTTCGGTTATGTTTCTTTTGTCCGTACAAAAGAAATGAACTCGCCCATGAAGGGCGAAAAGCTCATATCAATTCAAGAAATAGAATAAAAAAAGAAAAATTCAGACAGGGTAAAACTCATAGCTGTGCGCCAGCAAAAAAATAGAACTAATCCAGCGGAATAAAAAACATTTAACCTACAAGCATGCGATTAAGCTCAATGAGCCGTTCTTTTGTACCAATATCAAACCACAAACCATCATAGACTTCTGCGGTGATCTGGCCATCTGCCATATGTTCACGTAATAGAGGTGCAAGAGGAAAGTGTTCTTCCTTGCAATGATGAAATAGTGAGTGGCTATAAATTCCAATACCGCTGTATGTCCATGATGGATTTGCATCGGTTCTTTCACACAGCAGGTTTTCCTGTAGAGAAAAATCCCCCTGCAGGTGATGATCAGGATTATTGACCAGTACAAGATGAGCAAGGCCATCGATTTCCACAGGCAATAGAGAAAGGTCAATATCTGTCCAGACGTCGCCATTAATGACCAGGAAATTTTCAGACTTCAGCAAGGGCAATGCCTTGAAAATACCGCCACCAGTTTCCAGTACGGAATCTCTCTCATCAGAGTAATGGATGGAGATTTGATAACGGGAACCATCACCCAGTGTGTCAATGATTTGCTGTCCAAGGTGGCTAATATTGATGACCACGTCACTGAAGCCTGCTTCAGCAAGGGAATGCAGGTGGTGCTCGATCAGCAATCTGGGGCCGGCCTTGAGTAATGGCTTTGGTATAACGTCGGTGAGTGGCCGCAGTCGTTCACCGCGCCCGGCCGCCAATATCATCGCGTATTTTTTATCCGTCATATTATTGTGATATTTTTTCTGTAACCAGCCGGAAAAGCGGCTGCAGATCAGGGTCATTCTCTAGTGCTGACACCAGATAACGGAGTGTTAGCGGAATATCATTCAGATACTGGTCTTTGCCATCACGATGTGACAAACGGGCAAAAATACCGGCCACTTTCAAATGGCGCTGAATACCCATGCGGTGGAACCAGCGTAAAAATTGCTGTTCATCCTTTTTTTCAAGCAGGCCGGACTGCAAGGCCAGGTCGTGGTAGCCAAGCACCCAGTCTTCAATTCGCTCTTTGGGCCATTCGATATAACAGTCTTTTAATAAAGAAACCAGATCATAGGTGATAGGTCCGGTCACTGCATCCTGAAAATCGATGACCCCCGGGTTGTGAAATTCGGTGACCATCAAATTGCGTGAATGAAAGTCCCTGTGTACCCATAATTGCGGCTGTTCCATGGCGGATTCGATAAGCAGTTGCCAGGCCTCATCCATCGTTTCATGTTCTTCTGCCGTGATTTCCAGGCCAAGATGTGTTTTCAGGTACCATTCCCGGAATAGATCCATTTCCTGGCGCAGCAAATTATCTGAATATTGTGGCAGAAAGGCCGGGTCATCAAAGGTACCCGTCTGTAGTGTCACCAGACAGCCGAGGGCATCACCATAAAGCCGCTCGACCGTGCTGTTGTTCAGCTTGTCGAGGTAATGCTGGCAACCCAGATCGGTCATCAGGACAAAACCCTGCTCCTCATCAGTATGCAATATTTGTGGGACATTAATGCCCAGTTTGTGAAATCGCCGCCCCAGTCGGCAAAATGTCGTAATTTCCTCATTTTCCGGTGGTGCATCCATGACTATCAGGCTATAAGTGAGATCGGGATTGTTAAAAAACAGCCGGAAATAGCGCCGAAAGCTGGCATCACTGGACGCAGATTCGAGGCGAAATTCCTCTGCAGGGTAAAGAGATTTGATCCAGTTGTGAATTATTTGTTTTCTTCTATCCAATAGTCTTTAATCCATCTGTATAATAATTGCCTTCAGTTTGAACAGAAGGCTTGAAGGGGCGTCCATTCTATGCGATTTTACACATCGCACAATACTCATAAGCCTGTTATTAGGATATAAAATCGAATGCATAATAAAATTGCACTGAAAGCCACCTTATTTCTGTCATTTTCCCTACCATTTACCGTACATGCCTTCAGCATAGAGGAATACAGAAATTCCATGATTGATGCCTATCGTGCCGCTTTTGCGGGTGTTTGTGTGGCGGATACTGTCAGTTTCAGCGCAGCTGACAGTGAATTGAAGCCTGGAGCCGTTGCACTCGAGGCAGATCAAACAGAGATTGTTGGCAAAAGCGTTATATTTTCCGGTAATGCAGAACTGGAAAAAGACGGCATGATGGTCAGTGCTGACAAGCTCAGCTATGACAAGGAGACAGATAGCTTTGCCGGAGATGGCAATATTCGCATCCAGGATCCGTCGGGCAATGTCTTTCAGGCACAGAAAATGGAAATGGAGGTAGAGACCCTGATAGGCAGTGCTGAAGATGTGAAATATACCCTCACATCGAAGACCGGGGCCAAGTCTCCAGAAGGGACAAAATATATCAGCGCCCACGGTGTGGCGAAAAGTATCGACTTTGAAGGGCATGACTTGGTAGTCCTGCACGACGCAACCTATTCAACCTGTCGTAAAGATAAGGAAATTGCTGTATTGAATGCCGGTGAAATTGAGCTGGATAAATCTGCCGGTGTCGGCAAAGCAAAGAATATGAAACTGCGTTTGTTTGATGTTCCTGTTTTCTGGTTTCCCTATGTCAGCTTTGCATTAGACAATGATAGAAAAACCGGATTTTTGATGCCTTCAATTGGCTCGACAGATCGTTCAGGCACAGTTATCAAAGTTCCTTACTATATCAATATCAAACCGAATATGGATGCTACTCTCGGTTTGAATTACTACAGTAAACGCGGCGCCCAGCTGCAGGGTGAATACCGTTATTTAACGAAAGGGGGGAAAGGGAATTTTAATGGCGCCTATCTGTCAGATGACAAAGAAACAGGTGAAAACCGCTATGGATACAAGGTTGATTTACGCCAAAAACTAGCCAGCCGCTGGGATGCCACGGTCAATTATGCAGAAGTCTCTGATGATGACTACTTTGAGGATTTTTCCGGGAATCTGCTGCTGACCTCTGCAACCTTTCTCCGGCAGGAAGGGCGGGTGGATTATTCAGGAAGCTGGCTGCGTGCCGATGCATTGTATTCCCGCTTTCAAACCATAGATGAAACTATTCCTGAAGCCGACAGGCCCTATAAACGCGAACCGGCAATTTCATTTTCAACCAATATACCGAAAGTAAACAATTTTAGGTTTGATGCTTATGGCAGCTATACAGATTTCCAGAGAACCGACAGGGTAAGCGGCCCACGTTCCGATCTGGGTGCAAGTGTGGCTTATGATTTCAGGGAGATGTATGGCTTTTTCAAGCCTAAGGCCACCTTTAGATATACAGCCTATGATCTGACAGATGTTGCTGCTGATGAAGTTAGTGATCCGGACCGAAGTCTGGGTATTTTCTCTCTCGATAGTGGCCTTTATTTTGATAAGCAATCTTTTATCAAGGGCAAGGATTTTACTACTACCCTGGAACCAAGGCTTTTTTATCTATATGTGCCCTACGAAGACCAGACCGATATACCACTGTTTGATACAGGCGAAAATACCTTCAGCATGGGTACCATGTTCAGGGAAAACCGCTTTACCGGTCCTGACCGGATTGGCGATGCAAATCAGTTGACAGCATCGCTGACATCACGATTAATTGATGCAGATAGCGGTGATGAATTGCTGAGAGGCACCCTGGGACAGATCTACTATTTTGACGATAGACAGGTGAGTCTGTCGACCGACCCTACACTTCCTCAAACATTTGGCCGATCAGACTTTGTCGCTGAGCTATACACTCGAATATCAAATAAATTCTATATGTATAACTTTTTTCAATATAATTCTGAGCAAAGCGAGCTGGGTGTTTTCAATACCGACCTGCGATACACAAAAGATGCACGTAGAGGGGTCAACCTGGGTTACTACAACAGGAACAACACTTCACAGCAGCTCAATGCCGATGTTGCCTGGGCATTGGCACCACGCTGGCAGTTTAATGCAAATGCACGCTATGACCTTGAAGTTAATGATTTTTTACGTGGCGGCATCGGTGTTGGCTATAATGCATGCTGTTGGGGATTCAGAGTAGATGCGCAAAGGCGAATTGATAATAACAGCGAGTACGTAAATGCAGTCATGTTCCAGATCGAATTGAATGGTTTAACAAAAATCAAAACGGGTTTTTGATAAAGACTGATTCTGAATGATTCTGATTTTACGATACTAACGATTTTACAGGTAATACTTTCATATGCTGAAATATTTGCTCAGCCTGGTTATTTCTATACTTATACTTGGATCTGCACTTCCAGTTAAAGTACTGGCTGCCCCGGTCACAATGCTTGACCGAGTTCTGGTGGTCGTTGATGACGATATCATTACCATGGGAGAATTTGAATCTGCATTAAACAGTATGCGAAGTCAGTTTGCTGCCTCCGGTGAAACAATCCCGTCTGAAAAAATCTTAAAGGAAAAAGTTCTGGAGCAGCTGGTATTTCAGAAGTTGCTACAGCTGCATGCAAAGACTACCGGTATAAATATCACGGATGCCATGCTTAATCAGGCCATAGAAAGAGTTGCAGAACAAAATAATCTCACTGCCCCGGAAGTAATGCAGAAGTTAAAAGAGGATGGTCTGAGCGTGGAAACGTTCAAAGAAGATCTAAAAAGGCAACTTCTTGTGCAGCAAGTCATCGAAAGAGATGTGAAGCGCCAGGTGACAGTTCTGGAAAGTGAAATCGACGGGGTTCTTAAAAATGTTGTAAAAGCCCAGCCAGACCGTGTTTACAATCTCGCACATATTATGTTGCCGGTTAATGAAGAGGCTACTCCCGCGGAGCTCGAAGCAGGTCGTGAGCGCGCAGCAAAACTGAGACGTCGTATTCTTGACGGTGAGATAAGCTTTGACGCGGCAGTAAGAACGTATTCAAAGGCCGCAAACAGCGGGGAAGGTGGTAGCCTGGGCTGGAAAACCAGGGATCAGCTGCCGGCACTTTTTGCCGATGCACTGGAGAATATGCAGGAGGGGGATGTCAGCGAACCACTCGTTAGCCCGGGGGGTATATACATTTTGAAGTTAAATCAGCTAAAAGGGAAAAAGCAAAAACTGGTAAAACAAACACGTGCAAGGCATATACTTCTTAAGGCAGAGAACAAGGTTGATATTGAGCATGCCATTTCAGAAATAAAGAAACTACGGCAGAGAATCCTCGCCGGGGAAGATTTTGGTAGACTGGCTAAAGAGGTTTCCCAGGATTCAGGCAGTGCCATAAAAGACGGTGAGCTGGGCTGGATGGGTAAGGGTGAAACTGTGCCGGCTTTCGAACAGGCCATGGATGCTCTGCAGATTGGCGAAATATCACAGCCCGTAGTTAGCCAGTTCGGTGTGCATCTTATTCAGCTTGAGGAAAGGCGGATGCTGGATGTCAGTGAGCAGAATACCCGTGATGCCATCAGGCAGAAGATAGGACAACGGAAAATGGCCGAAAAATATGACCAGTTTCTGAAACAGTTGAAATCCGGGGCGTTTATTGAATACCGGGTTCCGGTTGACGAGATTTAAAAAGCAGGTAAAAGGGGAAAGGTTAAAGGAAAACCGTTGCTGGTTTGCTTTTGTCTTTTAGCTTTCCCCTTTTACCTTTCCCCCATCTTTTATAGGTCGTATCCCCGTTCCTCATGCATATGAATGTCCAGTCCCTGGACTTCCTGCTCTTCGTTAACGCGCAGACCTTTGGTTAAAAAGCTGACAACTTTAAGAATGACGAAGCTTAAAACAGCGGTGTATGCAATGGTGGCAAGTACACCGATAAATTGTACTTTTAGCTGACCTGCCATGCTGGTGATACCTTCTGCGAAACCGAAACCACTAAACATTCCCAGGGTGGTGGCGGAAAATATGCCGGCAAGCAGTGTGCCGAGTATGCCGCCGACACCATGAACCGGGAAGACATCCAGTGAGTCATCTATTTTCATGACGGTTTTTAGCCAGGTAGTGGCACTAAAGCAGACGCCACCAGCCACTATGCCTATTACCAGAGCGCCGGCAGGGCCAACGAAGCCTGAGGCACCGGTAATGGTACCAAGGCCTGCTACCAAGCCTGTTACTGTTCCGAGGGCGCTGGGTTTACCATAGCGCATCCATTCAATAAACATCCAGGTCAGGGCACCTGCAGCGGCAGCTATATGTGTGACCAGCATGGCCATCCCTGCATCACCATTCGCGGCTAATGCACTGCCGCCATTGAAGCCAAACCAGCCTACCCATAACATGCCTGCACCAGCTACGGTCATGGTCATGTTGTGCGGCATCATGGCCGATGTTCCAAAGCCTCTGCGCGGTCCGAGCACCAGGGCTGAAACCAGTGCTGCAATACCGGCGGTGATGTGTACCACGGTGCCACCGGCAAAGTCATATAGCCCCATTTCAGCCAGCCAGCCACCACCCCACACCCAATGGGTGATAGGGACGTAAACGGCCATCAGCCAGATTGCACTAAATAATAGTACTGAACTGAACTTCATGCGCTCAGCATAGCCGCCTATGATCAGGGCGGGGGTGATAATGGCGAAGGTCATCTGAAACATGACAAAAAGGCTTTCAGGTATATCTCCCTGCAGAGAGTCTTTGGTAATGCCGGCCAAGAAAGCCTTATCCAGCCCGCCAATAAATGCGTTGCCCTCTGAAAAAGCCAGGCTATAGCCAAAGGTGAACCACAATATGGATGATACGCCAGCGATGGCGAAGCATTGCATAAGGATAGAGAGAACATTTTTTGATCGAACCAGTCCGCCGTAAAACATAGCGAGGCCGGGCAGGGTCATGAACAGCACCAGGGCAGTTGAAGCAAGTATCCAGGCCGAATTACCGGTATCTAATGCAGCCTCATCGGCCAGCGCCGGGAAACTGAAAAATACCAGCAACAGGCTTGTTAACTGAATTGACAATCGTTTCATTAATTCCTCCACTGCAAACAACATGCACACCCACACATGTCATTCCCTGGTTTCTATTATTCTGGTATCACTTTAGTTTATTATGGTTTTGCTCAGATGCTGTAAAAGTCCTTAGTCTTTTACTTTCCCCTTTAACCTTTAGCCTTTAACCTGCCTTTAAAGCGCATCATGACCGGTTTCACCGGTGCGAATTCGGATGACTCTTTCCAGATCATTGACAAATATTTTTCCATCTCCAATTTTTCCTGTGCCGGCAGAATTGACGATCGCTTCGATGACCGAATCAACCTGTTCTGAGGCAATGGCAATCTCAAGTTTTACTTTAGGCAGGAAATCGACGACATATTCTGCACCACGGTAAAGTTCGGTGTGGCCCTTCTGTCGTCCGAATCCCTTTACCTCGGTAACTGTAATGCCATTAATTCCAATATTGGCGAGTGCATCCCTGACATCATCCAGCCTGAACGGCTTTATTATTGCTACGACCATTTTCATGATGATCCTCCTCTGATTGTGTCAGGGGGGGAGTTTGCCTTAGATTGGCTAATAGTTTCAAGTGTCAGGTTTCAAGTTTCAAGACTATATGGCAGTTATTGAATTTAACTTGAAACCTGAAACCTGAAACCTGAAACTTTTTTAAACCAAAAAAGGGGCGCCGAAGCGCCCCTGAAGTTCGTATTGAACAGGGATTACTTGTTAGTGAACTCAGGATAGGCTTCAAGGCCGCATTCGCCGATATCCACACCTTCATACTCTTCCTCTGCACTGACACGGATGCCCATGATCATCTTGATGATGCCCCAGGCAATCAGGCTGGTACCAAAGACCCAGCCAAAAATAACCAGTGCGCCGATGGCCTGTGTGCCAATGCTTGCATCAGCATTATAGATTGGCACCGCCATCAGGCCCCATAGACCTACAATACCATGCACTGATATAGCACCGACCGGGTCGTCTATTTTTATCTTGTCCATAGTGATAATGGCAAAGACAACAAGTACGCCGCCTACCGCACCGATCAGGGTAGCACCGATAGGAGTAGGTGCAAGAGGTTCAGCTGTAATAGCAACCAGGCCGGCCAGTGCACCGTTAAGAGCCATGGTCAGGTCAGCCTTGCCGAACAGGATGCGTGCGGTCATGATGCCCGCAACGACGCCGCCGGCCGCAGCCATGTTGGTGTTGACGAACACTGCTGCAACAGCGTTTGCTTCGCCGACATTCGACAGGATCAGCTCGGAGCCGCCGTTGAAACCGAACCAGCCCAGCCAGAGGATGAAGGTGCCGAGTGTCGCCATCGGCAGGTTAGCACCTGGAAT
Organism: Pseudomonadota bacterium; assembly: GCA_034659075.1. Lineage (GTDB taxonomy): Bacteria > Pseudomonadota > Gammaproteobacteria > BMS3Bbin11 > BMS3Bbin11 > BMS3Bbin11. The sequence continues at coordinate 10,222 of JAYEGM010000062.1, read as the reverse complement.
AGCGCGCACTTCACCATTTGGTCCGTATTTACCTTTACGGGCACCCAGTAGCAGGACGCCAGCCAGGGCGGCAGAGGCACCAGCCAGATGGACTACGCCGGAACCGGCAAAGTCAGCAAAGCCCATGCCATCCAGGAAGCCACCACCCCATTTCCAGTAACCCTGTACCGGGTAGATGAAGCCGGTCATCACTACGGCGAATACCATGAATGACCATAATTTCATACGTTCAGCAACAGCACCTGAAACGATAGACATAGCGGTTGCGACGAATACCATCTGGAAAAAGAAGTCAGACATGCCAGAATAGTAAGAGCCGTCATACCATTCGTTTATATCAGTTGCCAGGACGGCAGCCGGGTCATTATCCCCGCCAAACATGAACGATAGATCAAGTGCCGGGAAATAACCGTTGCCATCTGCCGGATACATGATGTTATAGCCCATCAGCATGTACATAATGCCTGCAATGGCAAATAGCACGATGTTCTTGGTCAGAATTTCAGCCGTGTTCTTGGAACGAACCAGCCCCGCTTCCAGCATGGCAAAGCCTGCCGCCATCCACATTACCAGTGCACCGGTAATGAGGAAATAAAATGTATCCAGCGCGTAGCTTAGATTCTTGATACCTTCAATAGCTTCCACAATAAGTTCCTCTTTTATTGATAAAGTCGTTTATAACGCGTCAGCGTCAGTTTCACCGGTACGTATACGCACTACGCTGTCAACCGGCGTAACAAAGATTTTTCCGTCACCGATCTTGTCAGTTCTGGCAACACCAACGATAGCTTCAATGACCTGATCAACTACATCGGCATTTACAGCAATCTCGAGTTTTGCCTTAGGCAGGAAATCAACAACATATTCAGCTCCGCGATAAAGCTCAGTGTGTCCTTTCTGGCGACCAAAGCCTTTAACTTCGGTGACGGTCATGCCTGTGATGCCAATTTCTGACAGGGCGTCACGCACGTCGTCAAGCTTGAATGGCTTGATAATGGCTGTGATTTGTTTCATATTTTGATGCTCCTTGGTAAATAATCAGGCTCTGTAATTGAGTACTGTCGCCTGCTGGTTCTAAATAATAATTTAAAAATCTCTGTAATCTCGCAATACAACTAAGCAGAAATCATGCCAATACAACAGTGCGTGATTAAAGCTTGTAAAAACAATAAGATATGAAAATTATAGTGCTGGTTGCATGGGGCATCACGCTCCTAAATAATCGCATATGATCAATAATTCACTATTCTGGTGCATTTGTAGTGTAAGCAGGCAATGAAAGTGAATTACAGTTGATTTACATTGTGTAATTGGGGATGATCTAACACCATATGGAAAAAAATAATACAACAAAGGAAAGCTTTATCAGCTTTTTTGAAGCAGCGTTGCCTGCCGGGATTGCATCAGCAGTACGGGATAATCTGCGGGCAGCGGCGAATAGTGCTTTTGAAAAAATGGATCTGGTCAGCAGTGAAGAATTTGAGGTGCAAAAACGTGTTTTACTGCGGACTAGAGAGAAGCTCGATCAGCTTGAACAGCAGGTAGCACAACTTGAGAAACAAATGCAGCAGTAATCATTCTTAACTACGTTGCCTGAAGCTCGACAACGGATGTCGACCAAAAAAAATCAGTACAGGAAAGGATTCCTCTTATGTCACTTGCAGTTATTTATTCGCGCTCAGCAGATGGAGTGATGGCTCCGCAAGTGTTTGTCGAAGCACACTTATCCAATGGCCTGCCATCACTTTCAATAGTAGGCTTACCTGAAGCGGCAGTAAAAGAAAGCAAGGACCGGGTGCGGGGTGCGCTTTTAAATTCCGGTTTTGAATTTCCTCCCCGGCGCATCACAATAAACCTGGCCCCAGCCGATATTCCCAAGGAAGGCGGTCGCTTCGACCTGCCCATTGCTATTGGAATACTCGCTGCATCGGACCAAATCGCCCATTCTCATCTGGAAAAATACGAATTTTCAGCAGAACTGGCTTTGAGCGGAGAGCTTCGACCGGTAACTGGAATATTGCCAGCAGCTCTTCAGGTATTCAGGCATGGCAGAACACTGGTTGTAGCAGAGCAGAATGGTCAGGAAGCCGCGCTGGTCGAAGAATGTGATGTACTGGCACCGGCGACACTGCTGGAGCTTATCGCGCACTTAAACGGCCAGCAACTCCTGCGACAGGTTGAACTGAACACATCCAAACCTGAAAATAATAAATACCCTGATTTGTCCGAGGTTCGTGGCCAGCATCAGGCGAAGAGGGCACTGGAAGTCGCCGCCGCTGGAAACCATAGCCTGTTGATGTCGGGTCCACCAGGCAGCGGAAAAACGATGCTGGCCAGTCGATTGCCGGGTATTTTGCCAGCGATGAGTCGAGATGAAGCCTTACAGACGGCTACAGTCTATTCCATCGGTAAACAGGGGGTAGACATGAACTGCTGGAACCAGCGTCCAATTCGTTCACCACATCATACTTCCTCAGCCGTTGCACTGGTTGGTGGTGGCTCGAAACCTAAACCGGGTGAGATATCTCTCGCGCACAATGGCGTCTTGTTTCTTGATGAATTGCCAGAGTTCGGTCGACATGTGCTGGAAGTACTGCGTGAGCCAATGGAGTCCGGTGTCGTCTCAATATCACGGGCGGCAAGTTATGCAGAATTCCCGGCACGGTTTCAATTTCTTGCAGCCATGAACCCTTGTCCCTGTGGCTATTTCGGTGAGTCTTCAGGGCGCTGCAGGTGTACTGCTGATCAGGTGCAACGCTACCGGGCACGGCTGTCGGGGCCATTAATGGATAGAATTGATCTACAGGTTGAGGTGCTGGCGGTACCGGTAGATGTCTTGCTGGATGATCAGTACCGGGCTGAGAGCAGTGAACTTGTCCGGCAGCGCGTTTCACTGGCGAGGCAGAGACAACTGGACAGATCAGGTGTGATGAATTCACAGCTAACAAACCAGCAGCTGGATAAGCAAAGCAGGATCAGCAGTTCTGCCCGCAGTTGCCTGGCGGATGTTATCAACCGGCTGGGTTTGTCGGCACGTTCATTTCACCGATTGCTGCGAGTTGCCAGGACGATTGCCGATCTGGCGGGTTTTAATGAGGTGGAGGAACAGCATATTGCTGAAGCTATACGCTACCGCAGCCTGGATCGCTATTTAAAGAAGGTTACTTGATCAGAGCTTACTTAAAGAAAATTACGTAAGAAAAAATGATAGCGTAAATCAGTAAAAAGACGATAAAGTTCTGATCACCATGATTGGTGCGCAATGTATCCCAGTTAAAATACCAGAGTGGATTCGTATCACTGACGCCTTTCGTGGGCATAAATGCACGAACTTTGCTGCGGTAGTCATCGTAGCCCTCGAGCAGGCCTATGAGTCGGGCTTCTTCGCGGTTGACGCGGTTGACCATATACAAAACGTAGACGACTGTATAGATAACAGCGAGCCAGATGTTGTTAAGCAGGATAACAAAACCCAGTCCCAGGAAATAACGCCCTAGATACATGGGGTTTCTTACAATGACATAGGGCCCACGTACTGTCAGTTCTACATTTTTGACTAATGACGCAAAGCTCCAGGTTTGTATTAATTCCCCGAATAGAGACACCAGAAAACCTGCCAGCAGATAGTCTGTGTTCATGTAGCGCAGCAGCAAAAAAAGTACCAGGGGGCCGAGCAGGTAACGAATTTTTAGCCAGTTCTTACGTATAGCAGGATTATTAAAGAGATTAGAAAGCATTGTAGCCTGTTAAAAGTCTAGTGTATCGGTTAGTTCAGGGCTGGGTATTCTAACTGATTTACGGATATTAGTGTGGTGCACTCGTTATTCGATATCCACACAGATTCTATTATTCAGTAGCCTCAGAAACTTGCCCGCGTTCTTTAGTCAGACAACGGTCAAAACTCATCCATGTGGAAAATTCCTTTTCCATTGTATCGTTTAGTCGCCGACTCAGGCCGGATAGTTCCAGTTTATAGGGAGTGAGCATGTTCTCAGGCAGAAAAGTAATTAATGCAGACAGTTTGAGCAGATCATCCAGTGCCTTGTCGAGCTGAGACAGGTGGAATGCAGTCAGCTTGGGAAAGACCTTTTTAAGTTCCCCTGCCGGGGTCTGGATGGCCGGCAATACCTTTTCCCTAATCGGGGTCGCGATAGTTTCTGATGCTGATTCAGCCGTGCTCATTAACCATTCTGGATCTTCTACCGTTAGTTGATCCGGTTCGACCCGGGCAGGCTTCTCGCGCCCGGAAAGAATGTTTTCAACCAGTGTTATTTTCTTCAGTACATGATCAAATCTTGCCAGGTCCGGCTCTTCTACAAGTCGTGCATTAAGTCTATCAAGTTGATTGCGTAAAGGGATACGCTCATTAACAGTATAGGTAGACTGGTTTCCCCCCGCTGTTTGTATATCGCGAATGCGATTTTCTAATCCATCTGTCTGCTCAGAAATATTTATAAGTGATTGTTTATAGTCAGCAACTGTATTTTGAGCATCCTGGATGGCTGGCAGACTCAGCATGGCCAGGGTAGAAAACCTGAGAATGGCATCCTTAATATAGTAGCCCATATCCATGTCTTGCCAGACTTTTATTGAATCTTTCGTTTCTTCATAAGAGAGGGTAAGAGTATGATCGGAGAATTCATAGCCGACAGCGGCAAAGGCACTGCTGAAGGCCATGCGGGCATCAGGTTCAACCAGGCAATTTGAAAGAGCCTCGTCTATTTGTGCTTTATTTCCAATATTTATTACAACGGGTTTTTTCTTATCGGCAGGTTTATCTGCTTTTATTCTGGATGTTGTGTTCTGTACAGTTTCAATAATCTGATCATTTATTCGCGGCATGAATTCAGGGAAAAAGATTCCGGCAACTTTCCACCCAACAAGAAACAGAAAGAGAAAAAGTAAAAAACTGAATAGTAAATTATCTTTGAGGAATTTGCCGGGTGTGAATTTATTTTCGACTTTTCCACCGTACATTTTCTCAATGACGGATTCCATGTTCTGGTCTTCATCTTTAACCCGAAAAGATTCGACGTTATCGATCAGGAATCGTCTGGCAGAGCTGTTCGTCCAGGCATTTCGAACGACCTTTTCGGGTTTTTTTACTGTCTCCAGAATAGATTGAATGGGGCCTTCAGGATTTTCTTCATCTTCATTATCTGGGCTCTTGCCAGGGGCCTTGTCCGTAGTGCTATCCAGCATTTCTTTATCAAACTCTGCATCAGGAATATCGGTAGTCAGCATTACCTGATCATCCGCTTCATTATTTTCTGAAGCATCAGCGATATTTTCGGAAGAAGGCTCTGTATCGGGTTCTACATCAGAATCGGCATCCGGCAGGTTTTGCGCCAGCGGGTTTTTAATTTCAAGTTGTTCTTGAGCCGATTCTGGCTCATCTGCGGATAAGTCTATTTCATCCATCTGATCTTCTGAGGAAGACCCTGCAACTTTCTCACCGTTGCCGGAAGGTAAATCAACAGCGGGTTTACCTGTGGGCTCTATATTCTCTTCCTTTTCCAGTGAAAGGTAAGAGGTATTGATGGCAGGTGCTTCAACTTCCTGCTCTTTTTCCAGTGTGCTGCCGGGTTGTCCCGATGATTCATCAAGTGTGAGGTGGGATGTATCGATATCAGCTGCTTTTTCAGGCGGATCTTCATCAAGCAAAGGCTTGTCTATCGAGCTACTGGTGGTCAACTCAGATTTTGCGCTCTTTTCGGAGGGTGCATTGTCTTTTTTATCTATCATGTAGTAATTATTAGCAGTATCTTCCTGTCTGTCCAGCCTGCCGTGGATTACAGGGGCTGTGCTTGCCTAAATAAAGGGCATCTTTATTTCTACACGCCTTATTTAAAATTATCGAGTGCCTTGCCGATCGCCTGTTCCCGCCTGTTTTTTAGCTGACGTTTTATTTCCTTGCCATTTGTTCCTGCGCTAACCAGATCTTTGATATCAACCCTGCTCGCCGCTTCAAAACAGCGTCTAAAAACATCTGCCTGCGGGTATGCTATATTTTCAAAGCCAAGTCTGCCCCTTGCATCTGCCTCACAAGCCAGCAGAAAATCATCCAGTCGCTGTGGTCGGCGAAAGACATCCAGTGCCTGTAGAACCTTTAGTATAGTCGATATTCTCAGTTCAGTGGCTCGATGACAATGGGTATGGTATTGGCATACCAGTTCAGCCATTTGTCTGTGTCCGGCAGGTACACGAAGTCGATCACATATTTCACCGATCAACGACAGTCCGCGTGCTTCGTGGGCTATATGTATGGGTAAGCGTGACGAGGCTGTCGTCCCTTTGCCCAGGTCATGGCAGAGGGCGGCAAAACGGACGGAATTGTTGGCAGCAGAGCGTGCGGCCACATCAATAACCATCATGGTGTGTACCCCGGTATCAATCTCCGGGTGGTAAATCGGCGTTTGCGGCACTCCAAACAGGCGGTCGACTTCGGGTAATAGCACACCGAGAGCATTGCATTGCCTGAGTGCAAGGAAGAATGCAGAAGGAGAGTCTTCATCCAGTGCATTGCTGATTTCGTTCCAGACGCGCTCAGCAACCAGCTCATCGACTTCGCCGGAGCTGACAATCTGTTTTAACAGCAGCTGAGTCTCATTAGCTATGGTGAAGCCGAGCTTTGCATAGCGTGCTGCATAACGTGCAACACGCAATAACCTGACCGGATCTTCTATGAAGGCATCCGAGACATGACGCAGCAGGCCATGGTTCAAATCATTCCGGCCACCATAAGGATCGATGATATTGCCTTCGCCATCCTGAGCCATGGCATTGATAGTGAGGTCGCGGCGTGCGAGGTCTTCTTCCAGGGTGACATCGGGTGATGTGTGAAAAACAAACCCATGATAACCGTGGCCACTTTTTTTCTCGGTTCGTGCCAGGGCGTATTCTTCTTTCGTATCCGGGTGCAGGAAAACCGGGAAGTCCTTGCCGACAGGTTTATACCCCAGATTAACCATCTGCTGCGGTGTTGCCCCGGTAACTACCCAGTCCTTATCCCGGGCAGTCTGCTTCAGCAAACCGTCGCGCACAGCACCGCCAACCAGATAGATTTCCACGCTATAAACCTGACCAGGATGCTTCGCCCTGAATTGGAATCAGCAACCGTATTCCTCTCGATAGGCTTCTATTTCCGACAAGGGGCCGGCTCTTTCTGAGTCCTGCTTTAGTAGTTCTACCAGATCTTGCAGCGTGGCTATGCTGAAGACCGGCAGGTTTTGTTTCTGCTGCAGCAACTGCAAGGCAGATGTGCCACTGTTGGCGGTCTTTTCCTGTCGGTCGAGTGCGATAATGAAGCCAGCCGCTTCGGCCTTATTTTCCCGGATCAGATCTATCGAATAGGCGGCAGACAGGCCGGCAGTAATGACGTCATCAATGATCAGGACTTTGCCCTGTAGCGGTGCACCGACGATGTTGCCACCTTCGCCATGGTCCTTTGCCTCCTTGCGATCGAAAGCATAGGGAATGTCCAGTCCGTGATAGTCCGACAGGGCAATCACTGTGGCAGTTGCAAGGGGAATACCTTTATAGGCGGGGCCGAATATCATGTCAAATTCGATACCTGATTGAAGAATGGCACGGGCATAAAACCGGCCCAGCTGGGCCAGGCCATTGCCGCTGTTGAACAGGCCGGTATTGAAAAAATAGGGGCTGCTGCGGCCGGACTTTAAGGTGAACTGGCCAAAGCGCAGTACACCGGACTGAATGGCAAAATCAAGAAACTCTCTACGAAAATCCTGCATGGTGATGACTCACATTTATATTTATTTGATTGCTCCATTCTATAGGCAAGCTGATGGAATGAAAATGGTCTCGTTGAGATATAGCAGGTAATATATGGATTGGAGGGAAGACAAACCATGAGAATAATAACTGCCAATACTAATGGCATACGTGCGGCCGGCAGAAAAGGTTTTTATGACTGGATGTTGAGACAGCGTGCAGATGTAGTCTGTATCCAGGAGACCAAGGCACAGGAATTTCAGTTAACAGATAAACTGTATCACCCGCCAAGCATGCACAGTTTTTTTCATGATGCCGAAAAGAAAGGTTACAGCGGCGTTGCATTGTACTGCCGTCATCAGCCCGATAAAGTGGTTTACGGGCTGAACTGGCCGGATATTGATGCTGAGGGCCGGTACATCCAGGCGGACTATGGCAATCTCAGCATTATTTCTCTCTACTTGCCTTCTGGCTCCAGCAAGCAGGAAAGACAGGACTTCAAATACGATATGATGGAAAGGATGAAGCCGCTGCTGCTGGAAATGCGGGCTTCCGGTAGAGAATATCTAATCTGTGGCGACTGGAATATCGCCCATAAGCAAATCGATTTAAAGAACTGGCGCAGTAATCAGAAAAATTCCGGTTTTTTGCCGGATGAGCGTGCATGGATGGACTGGTTGATAGATGAAGCTGGATACGTCGATACATTCAGGCAGCTGGAGCAGGGTGAAGGACAATATACCTGGTGGTCAAATCGCGGGCAGGCCTGGGATAACAATACAGGGTGGCGCATCGATTATCAGATAGCCACACCGGGAATTGCCGCAAAAGCCGTAGCCACCTCAATTTATAAAAAGAAGCGCTTTTCTGACCATTCACCGCTGATAGTGGATTATGATTATGATTTACTGAGTCAGGTCTAGCCCTGTAAGAAATCATAATTTAGAGGTTAAAAAAATGAGGTCCGCCAAATATTCATTGCCTGTAATTTTATGCCTGACTCTCTCTGCTGGTCTGCTGCAGGCGCCACAGGTTTATGCAGAAACGATTGCCGTAATTGATTCAGGGATCAATCCCAATCATGCGGACCTTGTGGGCAGAATTGTTACTGGTGTCGATCTGGTCGATGGTGATGGTAATCCTTATGACGAAACACCGGAACAGCATGGAACCACCGTGTCGCGGATTATCACCAGTATATATGGACAGAATAAAGTTATGCCGATACGGGTGCTTGATAGTAGCGGTTCTTCCACCGAGACAATCGTTATTGCTGGTGTGAATGTGGCAACAAATAGTAATTCCAGGGTAATCAACCTTAGTCTGGGCAGTCCGCAAAATATCTATAGTCAGGCACTCACAGTATCCATGCAGAATTCAGCCCGGGCTGGTAAGTTGCTTATTCTTGCCGCCGGTAACGGCAGTCAGCCTGATCCTGCCTTTCCGGCGAGCCTGGCATCATTGTTTGGCGGTTCTGCCATTGCAGTCGGTGCACTGGGTCAAGATGGTAAAATTGCTTCATACAGCAATCGTGCGGGCAACAGCAGGGAATATTATGTTGTGGCGCCCGGCTACAGCGGTTTTTCACCCTATGTCGGCACTTCCTTTGCGGCGCCTTATGTATCGGGAACCGCAGCAGCGATCCTCGACCAGAATCCTCGCTTAAATGCTCAGCAGGTAGCCGAAATTATTTTTAACAGTGCCGATGATCTGGGGGCTCCCGGTACTGATGAGGTCTATGGCCGAGGCAAACTCAATACGGCGGCAGCATTGCAGCCACAGGGTGATTTAGACCTGCCTGGTGATTCCAGTGATAGCGGTGGTTCAGGTGCGCTGGCAGCCGGGCTGGTCATAGGTGCGGGTGTAGCGGCAGCAATAATAATCAGAAATAAATCACTCAAAGAAGCGGTCGTTGTTGATAGCTATAACCGGCCTTATCAGATCGACCTGGAAGCCTTAATGACCGTTCGCAACGACAGCCTGACCATGGATCGGATGATGCAAAATTTACGGCGTACGACAGAAACCGCACAACTGTCGCTGACCGACAAGTTACAGATGGCTGTCTGGTATGACCGTAACCCGGCTCAGCGCCAGTATGCGATACCAGAGCTGGAAGATACAGAGCTTATTGAGGACTGGTCAATGTCGATACACCAGGGTGGGCGAAATGGTGCCTACTACGCATTAAATTTAAACCTTGATCCCCGCCAGTTTTTTGGACTGTCTGAAGAAACCAGTGGAACGACTCTGTTTGATCGACGTAATCTTACTGCACCTTATGCAGGTTTTGCCAACAGTGCCAATATGGTTCTTGCAGGTTACAGAACATTGGGTGGCGTAGATGTAAAGATGGGCGTCGTCAGCATGGATGAAGAAAATGACTTCGGCGTGCAGAGTAAGTCTGTTCTACTCGAGGGAAGTATACAGCCGCATGACAGGCTTCGCCTGGGACTGCAACTTTCCGGGCTTAACGAACAGGGCAGCC
>JAYEGM010000061.1:0-4602 GCA_034659075.1 Pseudomonadota bacterium | reverse complement strand
TACCAGCCATCAAACATTTTATTACTACTGATTAGTTGCAAGCTCATATCGATTTACCCATTATGTTCAGGGTGCCCTTAATAGTGAATCACACTGCGAATGCTTTTTCCTTCGTGCATCAAATCAAAGGCCTCATTGATATTATCGAGGTCCATCGTATGCGTGATGAAATCACTCAGTTTGAACTCGCCATTCATATATCGTTCAACATAACCGGGTAATTCAGTACGGCCTTTTACACCTCCAAAAGCAGTGCCTCTCCATACTCGTCCAGTGACCAGCTGGAAGGGACGGGTACATATTTCCTCACCGGCTCCCGCAACACCGATAATCACCGATTCTCCCCAGCCTTTGTGGCAGCACTCCAGAGCAGAACGCATCAGATCAACATTGCCAATACATTCAAACGAGAAATCTACACCGCCATCAGTGAGTTCTACAATATAATCCTGTATGGGCTGATCTATTTTTTGCGGGTTTATACAATCGGTCGCACCCAGCTGGCGCGCCAATGTATATTTGTCTTCATTAATATCAACCCCGATGATACGCGAAGCGCCCGCCATCACTGCGCCGATTACGGCAGACAGGCCAATGCCGCCCAGACCAAAGATGGCAACTGTATCACCTTCCTGTACTTTGGCCGCATTTGTCACCGCACCCATACCGGTAGTGACGCCACAGCCTAACAGGCAAACCTCTTTAAGGTCAGCCTTCGGATTTATTTTAGCCAGAGATATTTCAGGTAGCACGGTATATTCGCTGAATGTCGAAGTGCCCATATAGTGATAAATCGGTTCTCCGTCCTTATAAAAACGGGTCGTACCATCCGGCATCAGGCCCTGGCCCTGGGTAGCCCGGATTTTCTGACACAGATTGGTTTTGCCGGACAAACAGAACTTACACTCACCACATTCAGGGGTGTACAGCGGGATCACATGATCACCTACCGCCACCGAGGTGACACCTTCACCCAGTTGCTCAACAATGCCGCCGCCTTCATGACCAAGAATGCAGGGGAACTTACCTTCAGAGTCTGCACCGGATAAGGTATAAGCATCGGTATGACAAACACCGGTAGCAACGATACGGACTAATACCTCACCTTTTTGCGGTGGCATGACATCAACTTCTTCAATTGTTAATGGCTGATTTGGGCCCCAGGCAATGGCGGCTCTCGATTTAATAAAATGTGTGGTGTCCATGAAATGAAATACCTTGTGTAGTAAGCAGGATCCTAAATTCTATCAAGTATAATACTGTGCCTGGTTTTTCGCACTATCCTGTATTCGTTATGTTCTGGCCGTCCTCGCATTTAGCCGGTTCCCCCAGTAGTGCTCGATAATGAATGCAAAAGGGAAATAGGGATCAATACCACTGCTGAAACCTGAGCAGGGTACAAGCCAGATTAGCTGCTATCGAGACTAAGCCGATAAAAACTATAATTTAGAAAATAACTCGGAACTCCGATTGAAGATATTATCAAATCGAGGAAAGTCGCCTCAATACGGCCAACTGCAGATATCCAGGCCTAATACTAAAAAGGGCACTGAAGCATACTGGGCTATAGTCTTATATCCGTTGACTCTGTTCCATAATATCCGAATTAAGTATACGGTCATTATCTGAATAGTCGACAGGAACCTCAATCAAGTGTACTCCTGCTGTGTTGAAGCACTCTTCGACCAGGGGAATTAGTGACTCTGCTGATTCGAGGCGATGTCCGGTTGCGCCATAGCTGTTGGCATATTGGACAAAATCCGGATTCCCGTAATCGAGACCAAAATCATCAAAGCCCATATTGGCCTGTTTCCATTTGATCATACCGTAGGCATCGTCCTTGAGTACCAGTACAACCAGGTCAAGGTCCAGGCGTACTGCCGTCTCCATCTCCTGTGAGTTCATCATGAAGCCCCCGTCGCCGCAGATGGCCATCACTCGACGGTCCGGATGAACGATTTTTGCAGCCATGGCTGAAGGCAGGCCCGCACCCATGGTTGCCAGTGCATTATCGAGCAGGACAGTGTTCGGCATATGGGCTTTATAGTTACGGGCAAACCAGATCTTGTAGACGCCATTATCGAGCGCGATGATTCCATCGTCGGGCATCGCTTTCCGGATATCGGCAACCAGGCGCTGCGGGTAGACCGGAAAACGATCATCTTCGGTGCCTTCAAGCAGATGTTTGTCCAGATGTGCCTTTACCTCCATGAATCTGGAGAAATCCCAGCTCTTTTGTGGAGTAATACGATCAGTCAAGCGCTGCATACTATTAGCAATATCACCAATCACACCCTGCTGCGGATGATAGACCGGATCGATAACCGCGGTAATGTAGTTCACGTGTATAACTTTAAAACCACCTTCTTCCATAAAGAAAGGTGGCTTCTCAACAACGTCGTGGCCGATGTTAATGATCAGATCAGCCGCTTCGAAAGCTCGATGCAGATAGTCATTGGCGGAGAGCGCCGCATTACCCAGGAAAAGAGGATTACGTTCATCAACGACGCCTTTGCCCATTTGGGTACTGAAGAAGGGGATGCCCGTTTTCCTGATGAATTTCCCACGGGTAGCACTAATCTGCTTTCTGTTGGCACCGGCCCCAATAAGAAGCAAGGGATGCTTTGCCGACTCAATCATCCCGACGGCAGCAGCGATGGAATGTTCCGTTGCATGGGGTATGTCAAATCTGCTCCTGGTGATGACTTTTGAATCTGTTTCCTCGCAGGCGATGTCTTCAGGCAGTTCAAGATGAACTGCACCCGGTCGTTCACCTTCCGCATTGCGTATTGCTTCGCGCACCCTGGCAGGGATGTTATGGGCACTGCTGAGTTGATGGGTGAACTTGGTCAGTGGCCGCATCATGTCCACCACATCAACAATCTGAAACTGCCCCTGTTTGCTGGCCTTGATTGGCTTCTGCCCTGTAATCATCAACATTGGCATGGCGCCAAGCTGAGCATAGGCCGCTGCTGTAACAAGGTTGGTTGCGCCTGGTCCAAGTGTGGACAGGCAAACCCCGGCCTTGCCGGTAAGACGACCATAGGTGGCAGCCATAAACCCCGCAGCCTGCTCATGGCGCGTCAGGATTAATTTGATCGACGAATCTTTCAGGGAGTTGAGAAAATCGAGATTTTCTTCGCCGGGTATGCCAAAGATATATTGGATACCTTCAGCTTCCAAAGCCTTAACGAACAGATCAGATGCTTTCATTTTATAAGTTTTCCTCTAGCATGAATATTTTACCACCTGTTGATAAGGGAGGCTTACATAGAGCATTCATTATTGATGCTGGTCAGATAGCCTCTATCATAAATATGAATTAAAGGGGGCGGCATGATTTAAAAAAATAATCACACCGCCCCCTTTAACCGAACGGCTGGAGTTTGCTGAACAAGAAGATGTACTATTCACCGCTATCGGCCAGAAGCGGAAGTCCAGGAATCTTACAAAAGCAAATAAAAACGGCAGCCCTAATGGCTGCCGTAATCGTTAATTAGACATTAAAGAATGCCAGTATATTTATTAGATATCATAGATATTTCAAAAATATTGTTCAATCCAGATCAATAATAAACAGGCAATTGAATGATATCGGGTCGCCAACATTACCTGCAAAGTTCGTCATGTCTACCATGCCTGATAAACGTACTGTACCGGTCGCACCTTCAAAGCGATGTGTACCATCGATAATTGCGTTCCCGGTGCCAGCTGCCCCGGTTATGTGGGTCATATTTTGACCATCAGGTGTCACTGTGGGATGGAATACAGGCTGTACTGATGTATTGCCGCGAGTAACGAGGTCTCCAAATGGCGTATGGAAATAGGACGTGCCAACCAGTGCTACGCCTGTACCCGTAGGTGTTACGTCTGATAAACAATCGGTAGCCGTACCAATAAGCTGCTGGTTTTTCATATCGACTAAATCAACATCAAAACACCAGGCAAGGTCGGTAGCTTCACCATCACCATCAAGGTCTTCAAGACTTTCATACATAGTGCCTGTTCCAATTAAATTGTAAACATAGTGTTTCCCTCCACCATTGTCTTTAGCGGAAGCACTAAAAGACAGGCCCAGAAATATAGAAATAATAGCGATACTTGTAATTTTTTTATTCATCCCAGTTCTCCTTGGTTATTTTGTTGGTAAAACAAGATATTTAACTGTAGTGAGTAGTTGGTCTGTATTTAAACGTTTAAAAGTATTAACTGGTAACTGAGTCAGTTTTTCCCTCCATTCTTATTTTATGCCTCACCAGTTTCACTCTTCGTCACGAGCAAGGCGTCTACGCAGCTTGTGCATATTCAGGTAGTTACCCGCTAATTCCTGCGGCGATTGATATCAGTAATTGGCAACAGCTTTTATTAGAATTATTATCTTTCATGTCAGCTATCTCTTCTTCTTTTATTGGTCACCGATCATATACCCAGCCCATAAGCTATGTCAATAATGCTATTATTAATACTAATGGTATAGTCTGCTATGGTCTGACAAGCACCTTGAATAACCAATCCGCCTAGTTTGTAAGCAGAATTTCAATCGGTGGTATAGTTAATCAATTCTTCCCTGACTACCTTCACACACTCTTCTGCTTAAATCCC
>JAYEGM010000060.1:0-16932 GCA_034659075.1 Pseudomonadota bacterium | reverse complement strand
ATATACACTCCCTTCAAAATAATGTGACCCGTATACTGCTTTTTCAGTTGGCCACAGGTCAAGACGGATCCAGTAAGGGGTATCATCGCCAAAGCACAGTTGCATATCGAGGTCATTGACAGCTTCTCCCTGTTGCAACACATGGTTAATTTTTTCCCAGTCTTCATTATCAGCAAGCAGATCTTGTAATAAAATGGGCTCTTCGTCGTTCTCGTTAAGTCTGAAAATCTTGGAGCAGGCCCCGTTCAGGCAGGTCAGTTTGCCTTCCTGGCTGAGTGAGAAAACGCCAACAGGTAAGCGGTCTACAAGTGGACCGCTTGAGTCGTTTTCATCTACAGAGGGTTCTTTGGGTTTTAATAGTTGATTGACAGTGACAGGCAGATGCAGGAATCCGGCGCTGCCTTTTTTGACCTGGGCGTCGGGCTGATTGTAGTGGTTTTCGTTGCTGCCGCGAGGGGCCTTTTCGGCAGAGAAAAAGATTACCGGACACTCGGGGTAAAGACGTTTGATGCTCTCGAGGACGCGGCTGCCTTCCGCCCATTTCAGTTGCCTTTCGGTGATAACCAGGTTGAATCCACCCAGTGCAAGGTGCTCAGCAAACTCAATCGCATCTTCGACGAGTATCAGCTCTGCTTGAGGAAGGTGGGATTGTAATACGAGTGCGGCCAGCTCGCCGTCATACGGTTTGTCATCCACGAGGAGTACTTTTGTAGGCGAACGACTATTCATCTAGCGGCTATTGACCCCAGGGAAGGTGTTGTTATTTTAGAGTGACTTCTATATGTGGCTCTTCCCTAAGCTTATTTTTATATTCAAGAATCATATCACAAGTCCTATTTGTTGCAAAAGTATAACTTACGTAATGCAATTTCCATTCCACCATATAATTACAATGACTTACAGCCACTAAATTTAAGGAGTGTTAAATATCCTGACAGGTTTAATAAGGGGTTTCTAATGAAGCCGACTCAATTCCCATTTGCCTGGTATGGCTGAATGCGCGAGAAGGTTTTTTTACAGGTGTTTGATTAATTGATGGTCTGCAAGCATCAGGTTTTACCTGGACCGAAATTCGCTATATTGCAGTGGGGTGGGGTTCTCGCAATCGGCTGGCTACTCTTCCTGAGAGACAGGAAAACGAGTCGTTAGTAGATAACGAACGTCTTCATCAAAACGCGGGGCATTCATCAGAATAAAATTGGCCACGTCATTATCATTTATGTCCGGTTCTTTGACCACTTCTTCCAGCAAATCCAGGATGCTGTCGACATTATCAATTTCATAGCGTTTTTCGAGGTTGCCGAATTTTTTCAGGCTCTTTCTCACGCGCGAGTTCGCTTCTTCAGCTTTGTTCATTAATTCCTGCTGCTCTACCTTTTTCTTCTGTTCGTGCGAATCAAGGTTTGAGGCGACGCTTCGGTATTTCATGATAACTGGCATGATCGGCAGTTCAATATAGGATTCCAGCCACTCTTTACGGGTAGTCGTGTAACTTTCTATTTCATCGTTGATGTACTTTACCAGCTTTGGCTGGTCTACAATGCTGCTGACATACCGGCGTAGTTCACTATCTATCTGTACTTCACCATTAATGACCTGTTTTAGAGTCGCTGCTAACCACTCTGATTTAGTTTCCAGGCTAATGGTTTCGAGCTGCTTCCAGTTATAGCTGCCTTTCCCACTATTGAGGAAATCTTCGATACTTTCTATGTGAGCAACTTCCATGCCCTCTATGGAGCTTTCACTGGCGGTAGTGTCATCAGCGAAAAGCATGTGGTAGGTGATCCATTTCCCTATGGAAGTGGCCATTAGTCCCTCATCGCCATACAGCTGGTCTTTTGACCGTTCTACCAGGGCGTTCCTGAGATCCTTGTTAAGTTCATCCTTCGGGTCGAAAAACATTACATTCTCATTTTTTTGATAATCATTTATCCGATGTATGCGTAGATTACATCAAAAAGTGATATTTGTTGATATCGTGTGAGGCTGTGGCCATAGGATAAGACGAAAGTTTCCATACGAGATGACCTGTAGTGTTATTTTTGAGGCAGGGCAAGCAGTTTTGCTGCCGTAATCCAGCTTAATACTTTAGCATTATATAAGCTATCACTAAAGGTTAGCCTCTGCATACTCTGCAAGCAATGAGCGGGGAACTCCCTGCAACTGGATGCTTCCACCATGGCAGAAGCCTTTGAAACGTTCAGTCAGGTAGGTAAGGCCGGAGCTGGTAGCACTGAGGTAAGGTGTATCGATCTGGGATAAATTACCCAGACAGATAACTTTTGAGCCACTGCCTGCGCGGGTGACGATAGTTTTAATCTGGTGCGGTGTCAGGTTCTGCGATTCATCAATAAGAATCAGGCTGTGCTGAAAGCTGCGTCCGCGTATGTAATTAAGTGATTTAAAATGCAAAGGTACTTTTTTAAGAATGTAGTCGATACTCCCTTCAGAATCCTCATCATCATAATGCAGGGCTTCCAGGTTATCCGTTATCGCTCCCAGCCAGGGTTCCATTTTTTCTTCTTCAGTTCCGGGCAGAAAGCCAATGTCTTCATCCAGTCCCTGAGTGCTGCGGGTAACGATAATACGGCGGTAAAGTTTATTGGCTACAGTCATTTCGATGGCAGCAGCGAGTGCCAGTATGGTTTTACCTGATCCTGCCGAGCCGGTCAGGCTGACCAGGTGTACTTCCGGGTCAAGCAGCAGATTCAATGCCATTGCCTGATAAACATCTCTCGGGCGCAGACCCCATGCTTCCTGCTGTAAGAAACGAGTGTGCTCGATATGAAGCAGTGTGATTATGTCGCTGGTGACCTCTACAGCGCGAGCGATCATTCCCTGCTCATCAACGATAAAATTATTCGGATATATTTCCTGCAAGGATTCTGTTTTTGCAATTCTGTGTATCGTGCGACCGGCTTGCTGCTCAGTTTCAACATTCTCAACGTGGTCCCAGAAGCTGCCCTCAAATTCAAGGTAGCCGGCATCCAGCAGGTTGATATCAGAGACCAGCTGGTCATTGTGATAGTCCTCTGATTCTATGCCGCAGCCGCGTGCTTTAAGCCGCATATTGATGTCTTTGGTAACCAGCACAGTACGCTGCTCGGGCCGATTCTGTTTCAACAGGCAGATGTCATTAATAATTTTGTTGTCATTTAGATGGGAGGGAAGTATCGCAAGATTGTCCGGCGCATGAGTCATCAATATAGATAATGAGCCGCGGATAGGGCCTTTGTCACCACGCCGAATAGGTATGCCCTGTTCGATTTCATCGGGTGAGGCACGACCCAGTATTTCATCTATACCGCGTATAGCCTGGCGGCAGTCTGCAGCGATGGCCTGGCGCCCGCTTTTAAGATTGTCCAGTTCTTCCAGTACGGTCATCGGAATGACGACATGGTGTTCTTCAAATTCGAGTATTGCGGCGGGGTCGTGAATTAAAACGTTGGTATCAAGGATGTAGAGAATAGGGTGTTCTGAGGTATCTGTGGAAACTTGCTGTATATTTCCCATCTAGGCTGCTCCTTCTCACTGATATATGGATATCGCAATCTATGCACTACTTATCGAGTGTTCGTGTTGCGAGTATAGCGCAGTGTAAGGAAAATGTTAGAGAAAATTACTTAATTTTAAATTCACTCAGAGGTATGCCTGTTTTTGCCATTGTTTCCATCCGGCGAGCCATGTTCATTGCTGTGCTCTCCAGCTTTCTTTTTATCGCCCATGTACCGATCAAAGGCGGTACCCAGAAACCCGGGATCATATCCATGTCAAAAGTCAGTACAGTCTTTCCATCTTTTTGTTTAACACTCCAGCGGCTATGCATGAGCTCGAAGTCGCTTCGTGATGGGTCTACATCTAAAATAATTTCATTTTCTGTTGCGAGCGTGACGCGTTCCGTCTTATTTATTTGTTTGCACATAAAAAGAATGCAACTCTTAACTAAAGTATAGCCAACAGGCGTTCCATCCGGGTCTGGATCCAGATAGCGGGTTTCTTTGATACCGCCAGACAGGCGGTGAAAATTATTGTAATCAAGTAAGGTGTTAATAATAAGATCGGGGGGTGCATCAATAATACTCGCCGATCGTAGCTGATAGAGGTCGTCATCTTCAGTTAAATTAATATACAACATCTCAGCCGCGTGAGTTACGGATGTTGTAAGCATTAGAACCCAGACGAGTGGTAATTTACTCAACATGGTTGAGATGTGACGAATATACTAAGCCGAACCCTACTTAGACGACACACAGCTACTCTGTGCCTTGTTCACGGCAAGGCATCGGAACGCCACTGTAGTCATTCTACAGTAAGTTTCGATAACGAAGTCCGTGACATGGCACAGAGTAGCCCGTAGGGAGGATCCAAAATGATCCAGCTCTGCGTTACAACTCTTGGCAAGGGAACAACCATTACCTGCGAGTCGTGCCTTAATCTGAATCATTTTGGATCCTCTGTGTGTCGCCTAAGTAGGGTTCGGCTTAGTAGGTTTTCTAGAAGGTATAAAGCAGGCTGATTGAGGACATATAAACATCATCAAAATTGTTTTGATCGTAATATTCAAACTCAATTCTACCGCTTACTTTCATGATCTGCAGGCGTGCACCTATGCCGTAGACAGGGTCTGTTCCTGAGACACTTTTTTTGACACCTCTCGCCGTGGCATCAGCGCTCCAGGAGGAAAGGCCTAGCTTGGCAAAAAAACCGACAGGCCCAAAACTTACGCCGGCAAGCCCAAAGCCATTTAATGAAGACTGGGAAAAGGTGGTGACACCATCAGATTCGTCACCCATGTCAACATAGCTGCCTTCAACCGCAAGGTCGACTAGCGGCACAATACCAAAGTTATATCCGAGAATTAGTTTGTAGCCGTTAGTGTCCAGATCAAAATTTTCCTCATCAACGGGGCCTTTGATATTTGAATTACCAACGCCTGCGCCCAGGTAAACACCGCTTTCAGCACCGGCAAAAGCTGCAGAAGATAGAAGCAGGGTGGACAGCATGTTAGTTAAGAGTATTTTTTTTAAAAGTTTCATATGTTCTCTGTCAGGTTGGGAGCTTTAAGGAAAGTTAAGATCAGCTAAATATTGCATGATGGTGCTTAGTTGATAATTATGTCTGATTTACTCTGTATTATGAAGCTACAGGCATAAGAATTTATTAAGTATTCTGCTCATTAGAAGGGTATGATCACTTAATGTTGTCTCAGCGAATATTTTTGGTACTGTTATTGTCGAGCTCCACAAGTGTTCTGGCATTCCCGGAAATTCCATTTTGTCCTATGGGTGGACCACCAGGCTGGTTCAACAGGATGTCAGGTGATTATCGGCACAATCCCTATTCACCTATGTGGTACCCGCCAGTGTATCAGCAAAATTATCAGAGCTATCCATATTACCCGCCACGAGCCGTGCAACCGATCAGGGGTAGTAATACTGTTCCACCCCAACTTCAGTCTGACAGTCATATTCGAGCTAAGTAGTTTTGGAGCGGGTGATGGGAATCGAACCCACGTCTTCAGCTTGGGAAGCTGAGGTAATACCATTATACGACACCCGCCTGATCAGGAGATTCTATCTGATGTGATCAGATGGGTCACCGGTAGTCTGGTTGAAAACAAGAAATACTAAGGGAAACTCTGATTAAATCGTCATTGCGAGGAACGAAGTGACGTGGCAATCTCTAAGTGATTGATTATACTGCATGAGATTGCCACGCTTCGCTCGCAATGACGGGATTCATCAATTACAGAGGTTCCTAAGGACAGAGGTTCCTAAGGAATTCAATCTTGAGAGGCTAAGGTAATGTCTTTCTACTACACACGACTGATCCGAGGGTTTGATCTAATGCGGTAGTTGTTTCGACATCATGAGGTAATTTGTGTAACTGGCTTTTAACTATGGTGTGATACTTCTGCCCAACTGCTATGAGTACTGAATTCAAAGTGCCATCGTCAGCATGTCACAAAAATGTCATATGGATATGTTATATAAATCTGTTACCCAATGACTTCGGAGCCAACATGAAAACAACCAGTAAACTCAATTTACTAACCTTAATTGCATCATTAGCCCTGGTGAGTACTGCCCATGGGATGACTCTATTTGAAGATAAAAAGCCTGCAGCTACACTTGATACTAAATCGAAAATCATTGTGACGCGACAACTGCGCCTACTTGAGATTGATGCTGAAAAACACAATACGAATTTACTCAACTCTGGTGATACAGTCGTGCATGTGTCGCCTGGCTATCATGAATTTACTGTAAGGTACGATAAACTATGGGACATAGACTACGATAACTTTGACAAGCTACGGTCGGCTCCGATAACAGTGTCAATATCAACACAAGGTGGAAAAAGCTACCGCATTACTCACCGTGTAATAGAATCATATAAAGAGGCTAAGACATTCAGTGCGAAACCTGAAATTTTCGTTGTTGATGCTGACAGTGGCAAAAAAATATCCACGGAGGCGGAGGGATTATTTGTTCCGGGCCTGAAAAACACACCAGCAAGAAAGCCTTCATCGACAAATGTGTCAACTGCTAAACCCATAACATCTAAGACGACTGCAACATCTAATGCATCACTGAATAACAAAGAAGTAACAAGCATTTCCACAACAGAAATTCAGCCGGGCAAAGAAAGCAGCCTTCTACAAAATACTGGCAACCCCGCAAGTACACCGACTCCAGCCGTGTTGCCCATGTTGCAATACTGGTGGGGGAAAGCCAGTGTGGGTGAAAAACAACAATTTAATGACTGGATTCAAAATTCACCGATGCAGCCATAGCAAATCAGGTAATTTAATAACTTGAAGCTGTAGGAAGGGTGTCGAAATAGAAAATAATTACCTTTCTCATCAGGAGTATCATTAAAACTACACTAGCTGTCGCGTTTAACAGAATCGTCATATAACTGTAATACAGCTGTCATATTTCAAAAATATACTGTGCACCTGTCGCTACTTATGTAACGACATTCTAATTTTCTAATAATTTTTTAAAGTTTATTAAAGGTGCAAATATGAAACAGAAAGCATTAATACTAGCGTTGGCGGCCACGCTGGCCTCTCCGGCTGCCATGTCAGAGATCAAAACAACGTTATATGGAAAAGTACACGTTGCCGTTGAAAGCCAGGAGGTCAACGTAAAAATAAATGAAGATGATACAACATGGGCCAAAGAAAGCCGTCTGGCTGTAGAAAGCCATGCATCACGATTTGGCATAAAAGGTTCTATCGGACTTAATGATTCATTGGCAGCAATCTACAAGTTAGAGTGGCAAGTTGATGTTACAGATGATGGAAAGACAGGAAACCTCTCTTCTCGTAACCAGTATGGAGGTCTCAAGGGAAATTTTGGTACAGCTATTATCGGCCGTCATGATACACCACTGAAAATGTCTCAGGGAAAGTATGACCTGTTCAATGATACCTTTGGTGATATCAAGACCCTGATGTCCGGCGAACTGCGTGCTGACAATGTTGTGGCATATGGACTACCCGGCTCACTCGGCGATTTTGGCGGCTGGATTGCCTGGGTGCCGACTGAGGATGCTTCTGACGACTCTACCTGGTCACTGATGGGAAACTATAAAAGCAAGTACGTCTATGGCGCAATAGCCTATGATGATTACGCAGCTGGAGATTCACTCTTACGTATAACTGGTGTTGTTCCAATCGGAAATTTCGGTATCGGTGCAATGTACAACTCTGGCGACCCGGTAGATGGTGGCACTCAAAATGCCTGGAGTGCCAATGCTTACTGGAAGATCGGCAACGGCAAAGTAAAATTACAGTACACTGATTCTGATGGTCAGACAGTTGGCAAGGCTGCAAAAGTTTCAGAGGGTGGAAAGCAGACCAGTATTGGTTACAACCACAAGCTGGGCAAAAGATCTTACGTCTACGCTGATTACCACACACTGGATATCAATAATGCTCTGAAAAATGATCTTGACGTATTTGCCCTCGGTTTCGTCACAAAGTTCTAAGAGTTTCTACTGAAAAAATAATAATTCCAGGGAATGGATCTCTAGTCACAGCTCGCCGGCACTTAATAGTGCCGGCGTTTTTTATTTAAATGCTAGTTCATTTCCAAAGTTCCAGGCATGAAAAAGGGATACATAGTGTAGTGTTGGGCAGAAGTATCACACCATATTAGGGGGGATTCCTTGAAAATACAGCTATCAATAAGGGTTTTCACTGATGGAATGATTAGTATATTTCCGTTAATGTAACGGTGAACTGAATAGTTTGATGTCAGGCCTGCACACAACTGCCTTGTAGTTCTGACTCGATATTATAACCAGGCAGGATTATGTTTTAGGAGGATGTAATATGAATACTATTACTCGTTTAGTCGCGGCTGCTGGATTATTGGGTGTTGTCTTTATGACCAGTGGCTGCCAGTCAGCTCAGGCTGACAAAGGTGAAGCTGGCTATGGTAAACAAAAAGTTGTTTATCACGTAAATTATGATAACCCTAAAAAGCAGAAAGGTGCTCTGAGAAATATTCAGAATCACATTAATGCTGTCGGAGCTGAAAACCTTGATATAAAGGTTGTTATGCACGGAAATGGTCTGTCTATGGTACTTGAGCCTGATGCCCTGAAAATGGTGCCTAAGTTCAAGCAAGCCAATGCAAATGATGCACAGCAAGCTACGATTGCAAATCTTAAAGGTCAGGGCATTGCTTTTTCTGTCTGTGCCAATACAGTGAAAGGTCGTAAGGTCAACGTCAATGACATGCTCTATGATGTCGACAACGCTGACATCGTCCCTTCCGGTGTTGCTGAACTGGCCCACCTGCAGAAAAAAGGTTACGGTTACATCAAGCCTTAAAATTCTGTTTAAGAAGCACATGAAAACGGCACGGTTTACCGTGCCGTTTTCATGTGCAAGTTGGAAGGGCTATCTACAGGATAAGCCTGAGTCGCTGTTTATTTCCATAATTAGTCCAGTGCATCATGGCCCTGATAAATCTCATTTACTTCTGCTGCATGACGAGCGATGATAGCATGGCGTTTCAGTTTAAGCGTTGGTGTCATCAATTCGTTTTCAACCGTCCAGCATTCATCCACAACAGCTACTCCAAATACCTGCATGTAACCGGGGAAGTCATGCAGCAAAGGGAAAATGCGTTGTAATAAATATTCTTTGAATTCGGTTGAACCGGGTTCCAGCTGAGCCAGTTCTTTGTGGTGGGCGGCCAGCGCTGAGTGCTGGGGTTTGTTGAGTACGATCAGTGCAGCCAGGAAAGAATGCCCCTCACCAATAATCATGACCTGATCAAATAATGGATCAGCGGCCAGCGCCATTTCCAGGTCTGCCGGTGGTACCTTTTCACCATTGGCCAGAACAATAACTTCCTTGATGCGCCCGGTAATCGAGATATGCCCATCAGGGTCTATGCGTGCTTTATCGCCGCTGTGCAGCCAGCCGTCAGTATCGATGGTCTGGTATGTAGCCGTATGATTATTCCAGTAACCCATCATGACACCGGGTGAACGAATTTGCAGTTCATCATCTTCGCCGATGCGTACCTCGACATCGCGAAATACCGTGCCTACCGTTTCAGGTCGATTATCTTCCAGTGTATTGACGCAGATCACCGGGCTGGTTTCAGTCAGGCCGTAGCCCTGCTGGATATTGATTCCGAAGGCGATGAAGACTTTTGCAATGGGATATGACAATGGTGCACCACCTGAAATGGCGAAACGCAGCCGACCGCCAAAAGCATTTCGAATACGGGAGGCGAATAATTTTTCGAATAACGGCCAGAATGGTTTCCACCAGAAGCTCTGGCTTCGTCCCTGTAGTCTCTCGAAGCGAGTCCAGCCGATAGCCACTCCAGCCTTGAACAGCCAGCGTAAGGGCGCAGGTTTTTCCTTGAGCCCATCCTGTATACGCATGTAGATGCGATCGAATATACGCGGGACAGAGATCATTATTGTCGGCCTGATGCTCTTCATGTCCTCGCCCAGTTCCGGGATAGATCGGTTGAAGGCCACGGTGGCACCGGCCATCATAGTCAGGTAGTAACCGATGGTCCTTTCCAGTGTATGCGACAGTGGCAGAAATGATAATGCGACATCATCGGGGTAGACCTTGATATGCTGCAGTCCGGCCCAGGCATCCCAGATCATGTTGTAATGGGACAACATGACGCCCTTGGGTCTTCCAGTCGTGCCAGAGGTGTAAACAAGACTGGCCAGACTGCCAGGATTACCTGCGTGGTCAACCAGTTCACCGGAGCCCGGTAGCCAATGTGAAACGGCCCGCAGACGTTCATCATCGCAGTCTTCTTTTGCCGACAGGCATAGCACTCGTTTCAGTTCAGGTAGTTTCTTGCGGGTGTCTATAATGCCCTGCCATTGTTTTTGATGCTCAACCAGCAGTAATTGAGTACCCGAATCTTCGAGTACATAGGCCATATTATCTGGGCGGTCATTGGTGTAGATAGGTACTGTGATCAAACCCAGGCTATGCGCGGCGATCTCAAAAATTACCCATTCGCTGCAGTTCCTCAGGCAGATTGCTACGCGATCCCCGGGTTTAAGTCCTTCTGCAGTCAAGGCGGTATGCCATAGCACTACCTGGTTAGCGATTTCCTGCCAGCTGAAGTCTAACCATTGCTCAGTTTGAGAATCATACTGCCGATAGGCACAATGGCCGGGGCTGCGACGAACACGCTCACTAAACAGACCGAATATCGAGCCGGCCTGATCGGGGTGAATGATGTCTTCCCTTTGTTCTTCCACAGGCTGTATTTCGTCACTGGATATGTTTGTGTACATGAACATGAGTTACCCTTTTATGATCTCCTCCCACCCAATATCTGGTGTGAAACGTTCTCCGTGAAGATGACTAAACTGTTTCAGTTTTTCTTGCAGTTCAGATGCCCCTCTATCCTTGATGTATTGCATTGGCCCGCCACGAAATGGCGCAAATCCAGTACCAAAAATTATGCCGGCATCAAGCAGATCTGCATCCTCGACAATGCCTTCACGCAGGCAGGCTACCGATTCGTTGAGCATGCGAAGGGTCAGGCGGTCGGCAAGGTCAGGCGGTGGTGTTTTGTCAGCCGACTCCGGTTTAACTGGTTTACCCTTTTTCCAGCTATAAAAACCTTTCTCTGTTTTCTTGCCGAGTTCTTTTGCTTTGACGTGTCTTTGCAGCAGTTCTGGCACCTTGCCACCCAGTTGCCCGGACAGAATGCTTGCCACCGACAGGCAGATATCGAGTCCAACTGTATCGGCCAGTGTGACTGGCCCCATCGGCATGCCGAAGTCGGTAGCTGCTTTGTCGATATGCTGCAGCGCGATACCTTCCTCAACCATGGTTACTGCTTCCAGCAGATACGGCATCAGGATGCGATTGACCAGAAAGCCCGGAGCACTTTTAACCGGTAATGGCAGCTTGCCGAGCCGGTGCGCAAAGGCGGCCGCCTGCTGTGCTACAGCCGGGTCGGTCTGTTCGCCAACAACAATCTCGACCAGTGGCATCTGCGCGACCGGGTTAAAGAAATGCAAACCGACCAGCCGCTGCGGGTTTTTCATAACACTATCAAGGTCTTCGAGTTTCAGGCTTGAGGTATTGCTTGCAATCAGGGCATCGGGTTTGAGTTTAGGTTCGATGTCTTTCAGCAGTTCATGCTTGGCATCGAGGTTCTCGAAGATTGCTTCAATGACGACATCGGCCTGTGCCAGCCCAAAACCATCAGGGTCTGCAGTGATGTGGTCCAATGCGGCGGTGATCTTATTTTTCTGCTTGAGTTTACGTGCATATAGTTTTGCAGCACGACCCAATAAACCTGTGATGGCCTCGCTGCGTGTTTCCTGTACCGTGACACTGAGTCCGCGTGAGGCACACCAGACGGCGATATCGCCACCCATGATGCCGCCGCCAATGATATGTGCGTGTTTAACCGCCGGCAGTTTCATGTCCCGGACTTTGCCTATCGATTTCAGTTTCTCCGACAGGAAATACACTCGCAGTAGATTCTTCGCTGTAGGCGTAGTTGCAAGCTGACTGACACTGCGTACTTCGGCAGCCAGCATGGCATTCTTGCTGTCACCATAACGTTTCCACAGATCGATCAGGGCATAGGGTGCAGGATAATGTTCTGGACTGGCCTTTGCAGCCACCTGCTTGCGTAAGTAACGTGCCAGCAATGGGCGTGCAAAACGGTTTGAAGTCAGGCGCAGATACCACCTGGGTTCATGTTTAGCTGGTGACTTGAGTACAGTCTCACGTGCGGCTGTCAGTAGTTGACGTTCGGGAACGACGACATCAACGAGACCGACCCTTTTTGCTGCTCGCGCAGACAGGGGGCGTCCACTCAACATGATATCCATCGCTGCCGGTGCGCCAAGCAAAGGTATAGAGCGAGCCACGCCGCCAAAGCCGGGATGGATTCCCAGTTTTATCTCAGGCAGGCCAATACGTGTTTTGTCAGTAGCAACACGGTAGTTGCAGGCCAGTGCCAGTTCGGTTCCGCCACCGAGACAGAAGCCATTGATCATCGCCAGCGTCGGGCAGGGCAGAGCTTCGATCTGGTCCATGATGGACTGACCGCGTTGGATCAATTCGCGTGCCTTGTCGAGAGTATCGAACTCCAGAAATTCACGAACATCAGCACCAAAGATGAAACCGCTGGCTTTTCCTGAACGAAAGATTACTGCGCGCGGCGAATTCTTTTGCAGGCCATCCAGTTGTTCTTTCAGTTCCAGCAGTACGGCTTTGGATAGCGAGTTGGCACTCTCGCCAGCACGATCCAGTGTTAGCCAGGCGATGTTGTTTTCATCTGTGTCGAGAGTCCAGTGATTATTTTTGCTGCTGCTTGTTGTACTAAAATCAGTCATTGTCACGCTCCAGCAGAATTGCACCGCCCTGGCCGCCACCTATGCATAAAGATGCGACACCTCGTGTTTTATTGTTGCGTTTCAATACATGCAGGAGATGCAATGTGATGCGGGCACCGCTGGCACCGACCGGGTGGCCGATACTGACGCCGCCACCATCAACATTGAGCCTGTCGATATCCAGCTCACCAAAGGCACCGCGTAAATGTAATTGTTCGCGGCAGTAGTCTTTGTCTGCCCAGGCCTTGCGGCAGGCAAGTACCTGTGCGGCGAAGGCTTCATTGATTTCCCAGTAGTCGACATCTTCCATCTTCAGTCGACGACGCTTGAGCAGGGGCGTCATGGCATGTACCGGACCAAGGCCCATGATGGAAGGATCCAGTGCGGCCCATTGTGTATCTCTAAGCCGTCCCATCACCGGCAGTTCATACTGCTTGACTGCTTTTTCACTAGCCAGCACCAGCCAGGCGGCACCATCCGTTACCTGGGCACTGTTGCCTGCCGTTATCTTGCCGTAATGCCGGTCAAATACAGGTTTCAGCCTGGCCAGATTTGCCATGCTGGAATCACGGCGTAGACCGTCATCCTGATCGTAAAACTTGCCCTTGCGATCATATACGGCCACCAGCTCCTCCAGGTGGCCGTTGTCGATCGCATTGGCAAGCCGCTGCTGGCTGAGTAGCGCATAGCTGTCGATTTCTTCTCTGGAAAGATTGAATTGAAAAGCCAGGATCTCGGCAGTCTGGCCCATGGACAGGTCGACAACCGGATCGTGCAGGCCACAAAGCAGGCCGATGACAGGTTTGAAATATGCTGGACGCAGTTTGCTTATGGCGGCAAGTTTGTCAGTAATCGAGCGCGCACGGCTAAAGTCAGATAGCCAGCCCACCATGTCGTCGTTAAGCAGTACCGGGGCACGGCTCATGGTATCGACGCCGCCGGCAAGTATCAGTTCAGCATCACCAATGGCTATGTTATGGGCAGCTGAGTCGAGCGCCTGCAGACCGGAGGCGCAGTTGCGCTGCACCGTCCAGGCAGGTGTCGTTTCACCGCAGCCGAGTCGTAATGCCGCAATTCGTGCGATGTTGACCTCATCTGGTCCTGGCATGACGCAGCCGAGAATAACTTCATCGAAGTTGTCGTTAGCAAATGGCATTCGATTCAGCAATGGTTTGCCCGCCGCGACAGCCAGGTCTGCTGCGGTAAAGGGTCCCGGCTTGCCGCGTGCCTTCAGGAACGGGCTGCGTGCCCCATCAACGATGTATACAGGTCTGCCTTTTATCATAATAGTTCAGTTTCAAGTTTCAAGTTTCAAGTTTCAAGTTTCAAGTTTCAAGTTTCAAGTTTTAAGTTTTAAGTTTTAAGGTCTTTAGTCCCTGTCCTTAATCTTAGTCCTACCTCTCGCTCTTTCTACTGCCCCTTCTGCCGGCTTAAACGAATCCACCTGTATGCAGTCGCGCCTTGCTGCCCAGGCACTGAGTAATTGTTCGCCTTCCTCGGTAGTAATGATCTCCTGTGCTATGCCTGCATTTATTTTTTCAGCGTCCGTGGCGATGTCGCTAAGCTTGCCACGTATTGCTTTCTGTAAACGTTTGTCTATGTCAGCCGTATTGACTAACTGCTGCAGAGCATCTTCAAGTCTGGCTGTCGGTTCCTGTGGATCCCCGCTGATGAATATACCGGCAATCAGGTGGTCACGGGTCTCAGAGGGCTGTTGCAGCAGGTGGGCCACGCGGTGGTTAAGCTTATCGTCTGGCAGATGGAAACGCCTGCCCAGAGGGAAGGTAATAAGTCTCAGCGTCCAGCCGACTGCTTTGACCGGAAGGTTGCGATAAAGCTCCAGCAGTGCTTCCTGCACCTGGTACAGACAATACTGGCTGGCCCAGTCCAGAAGTATTCTGTCAGCCTTTTTCTCACCACTGTCGAGATAATGTTTTAACACGGCAGAGCCAAGGTAGAGATGACTCAGGGCATCTGCCAGTCGGCCGGACAGGGACTCACGTCGTTTCAGGCTGCCACCCAGAAGCATCGCTGAGGTATCAGCGGCGACAGCAAAACAGGCACTCATCCTGGAAATCTGCTGGTAATAGCGGCGTGCGGGACTGTCAGGAGCAGTAATAATCCGCGCATCTGTTATAGCCAGCAGCAGGCTGCGAGCTACATTGCTGATAGACCAGCCTATGTGAGCAAACAATGCCTCATCGAAATCCTTAATGCTTTGCGGGTCGTCTTTATCCTGCGCCGCACGCATTTCTGTTAAAAGATAAGGGTGACAGCGCACTGCACCCTGACCGAATACAATCATGGTGCGGGTTAGAATGTTTGCCCCTTCTACTGTGATGCCCACCGGTATTGCCTGATAGGCGTTGCCAACAAGGTTGCGTGGCCCCAGGCAAATACCACTGCCGCCCTGTACGTCCATGGCATCATTGATAGTCTTACGCATCATCTCCGTCAGGTTGTATTTAGCAATGGCCGACAGCACCGACGGTTTTTCACCAATATCGACTGCGGTACAGGTAAGACGGCGCGTCGCTTCCATAATATAAGTATAGCCGGCTATTCTGGAAAGCGCCTCTTCGACACCTTCAAATTGACCTATGGGTATCCGGAACTGATGACGGATGCGTGAATAGGCGCCGGTAGTCGCTGATACCAACTTGCCAGCACCGGTACTGAGGGCCGGCAGAGAGATCGAACGGCCGACGGCCAGAGATTCCATCAGCATACGCCAGCCCTGTCCGATGCCATTTCTGCCGCCAATAACCCAGTCTATGGGAATGAATACATCCTTGCCGGTATTGGGGCCATTCTGGAAAGGGGTGTTTAACGGGTTATGCCGGTCGCCAATAGTGATGCCTTTGCTGTCAGTCGGTATCAGGGCAAGGGTAATGCCCAGAGATTTTTCGTCACCAAGCAGCTGATCCGGGTCATAGAGCTTGAAGGCGAGGCCTAGCACGGTCGCCACGGGACCCAGAGTGATATAGCGTTTGTTCCAGTTTAAGCGTATGCCCAGCACATCTTTTTTGCCGCCATATTCTTCGCGACAGAGCATGCCATAGTCAGTCATGGCGCTTGCATCAGAGCCTGCTTCCGGCCCCGTTAAAGCGAAGCAGGGTATTTCATCTCCAACTGCCAGGCGAGGCAGATAATAGTTTTTCTGTTCATCGGTACCGTAGTGCAGCAAAAGCTCAGCGGGCCCCAGTGAATTTGGGACCATGGTTGTCACTGCCGCGGTAATGCTGCGACTGGCAATTTTTGTAATGACACAGGAATGACCGTAGGCGGAAAATTCAAGACCGCCGTATTGTTTGGGAATGATCATGCCGAAAAAACGCTGTTGTCGTAGATAAGCCCAGACCTCGGCCGGCAGGTCTTTTTCCTTATCTGTGATTTCCCAGTCATTGATCAGCGCACACAGTTCCTCCACCGGACCATCAATAAAGGCCTGTTCCTCAGCATTGAGATGGGCGGGAGGAGTCGATTGCAAACGTTTCCAGTCGGGCTTGCCTGAAAATAATTCTTTGTCCCACCAGACCGTTCCTGCTTCCAGAGCAATCCGCTCAGTCTCGGACATTTCGGGTAATAGTTTTCGAAACAGAGCGAGTAATTTTTCGCTGATTAATGAACGGCGCAGGTCATGTAAAAACAAAGGAGTGGCGATAATGCCGAGAAGTAAAAGATTTAGCAGGGCAGCAGGTGTGCTCAGTGAATCACTGAAAACCGAGATGATGATCCAGATTGCGACAGCAGACACCCATATTTTTGGCGGGCAACACTGATAAGCAAGCAAGAGTAATATGGTTATTGTCAGAAACCACCACAACATGTAGGCCTCCTTTCATTTATTCTTCATTCTATACATTTCGACAGCAAAATATACAATTTGTTCGGGTAACCCAGATTAAAGGCAAAAGGCAAAAGGTAAAAGGTAAAAGGTAAAAGGCAAAAGGTAAAAGGTAAAAGGCAAAAGGTAAAAGGTAAAAGGCAAAAGGTAAAAGGTAAAAAAAGCTTTGTGGAAGCGCGCCCTGTGGTGGATGCTTTGGCTTGAAACCTGAAACC
>JAYEGM010000059.1:0-4647 GCA_034659075.1 Pseudomonadota bacterium | reverse complement strand
TTTCAAGAAAAAATTGTAAAAGAACCTGACAGTCTTAATAAGGTATTCCTAATGAAGCCAGTCCATTAGCTTAGTACGGCAGGTGGATGGTGAGTTCAGCGATTCCTGAATGTCTCAGTTGGGTCGATAGCACACAATTCTCATTCAGCAGTAATTGTCTGTATTGGAGAATTCCAGAGTAGAATTTTATTTTCCTTGTGCCTGCTGCGTCGCAATAGTGATCAACTCAGGCCATAGGCCGTTGTATTTTTCTTTTGATCTCGATGCTGGACTCGTAACCCCGTTAACACTCATCCATGAAGGACGAAAAACGCAGTCATGTTTCAGCACAAGAATAAAAATGAATATATACAAAAATCTCCTACCCTTGAAAATCAAAAACCCATGCACATATATCAATCAGAACAACTGCACATGTCTTTAAAAAGACGTGCAGTGCTAAAGAGTATTAAATGTAGTTAACAGTTAAAACGGAGATGTGATATGTCAAATATCGTACAAAAGCCTGGCCGTGAAGTTGGTTGGGGGCTTTTTAATAATAACCTTGATGATGTGTTAGAAGGTTTCTTCAGGCCGTACGCAGTAAAGCCTGGTGATGTAGCTGGCGGCGGTCTGGTTCCAGCCATTGATCTGCATGAAAACGACAATAGTTATACAGTCAGGGCAGAGATACCCGGGGTTAAGAAAGAAGACGTTGATGTCACTGTGCATGATGGTGTGCTGACGATTAATGCCGAGAGCCGGTATGAAAATGAAGAGAAGGAAGATGGCCGTGTCATTCGCCAGGAACGTCGTTATGGTAAGTACGTCAGAAGTATTCGGCTTGGTAAAGATGTAGATGAAAACCAGGTCAAGGCAAGCTACAAGGATGGAATTCTTGAACTTGTGCTTCCAAAAGTAGAGGAAGTCAAACCGAAGAAAATTTCTATCGATGTGAACTAGAAAGCATAGGAAAGCCTGTTCTTCCTTTAGCTGCCGCATGGCAGCTATTTTTTTGTCTGGATTACATATAAACAGGGCTATGCAATTCGTCAGCAAGTCGAATACAATCAAAAGATATAATCAGTATCTGGGAAATGACTATGAGCACATCTCACATATCAGCGCAGCAAAGAGCCGGCATACTTGCTGAAGCATTGCCATATCTAAAGCGTTTTCGGAAGAAGACTATCGTCGTCAAGTACGGCGGCAATGCTATGGTGGATGAAAGTCTGAAAGAAGGCTTTGCGCGTGACATAGTACTGATGAAGCTGGTAGGCATCAATCCGGTTATCGTGCATGGCGGCGGACCGCAGATTAACCAGCTGCTGGAAAAGATTGGCAAGGAAAGCCAGTTTGTTAAAGGTATGAGGGTAACCGACCGCGAGACCATGGATGTGGTTGAGATGGTGCTGGGTGGTCTGGTCAATAAGGAGATCGTAACCCTGCTGAATCGTCACGGCGGTAAGGCCGTGGGCCTGTCCGGCAAAGACGGGGGTTTGATACACGCCCGCAAGATGGTGCTTGAAAGCGACGATGACCCTGCACTCGACGCACCGGAAATCATCGATATTGGCCATGTAGGTGAAGTAGAAAGCGTTGACCCGGAAATAGTAAAGCTGCTGGAGTCCGGTGAATTTATTCCTGTCATTGCACCTATTGGTGTCGATGAACACGGGCAGACCTACAATATCAATGCAGATATCGTTGCAGGCACACTTGCTCGCACATTAATGGCCGAAAAACTCATATTAATGACAAACACTGCGGGTGTTCTTGATGAAAATGGTGATGTCATGACCGGCCTCAGAGCGGCAGAAGTTGACCAGCTGGTGAAGTCCTCTGCGATTTATGGTGGCATGTTGCCCAAGGTTGCCTGCGCGCTGGATGCGGTCAAATCAGGCGTGCGGTCTGCGCATATTATAGATGGCCGGGTAGAACATGCCTTGCTGCTAGAGGTGTTCTCAGATGAAGGTGTGGGAACATTAATTACGGGTTGACAGGCAAGAGGTAGCAATGGGCGCCTCTATTAATAGCCATATTGAACCTAAAATCAGCCCCCTCTGTGTGATGAATCTTCTCAATAGCTGACGATTGCATGCGATTTATGTCTTTGTGATGAAATTTTCTTCCAACTCTGGTATTTCCAGAATTATTTAAAACTGCCATTAACATGTTCGGAAATTCGAAAGCTCAACCAGATAAGAAGGTTTCCATATCTGACAGCTGGCATGCAGAAAGCACAAAAACTGTATTCGGGTTACTCGAAACGGATGCTGACGGACTATCAGAAGAAGAGGTCGAAAAAAGGATTTTGATTCATGGAGCGAACCGGCTTCCTGAGGCAACAACGCGTGGCCCACTGCTGCGGTTTCTCTACCAGTTCCACAATGTACTTATCTATGTGTTGATTGCGGCAAGTGCTGTTACAGCCATGCTGGGGCACTGGGTGGACGCCAGTGTGATTCTGGGCGTGGTTGTGCTCAATGCACTGATTGGATTCGTGCAGGAAGGCAAGGCCGAAAATGCCCTGAGAGCAATACGGCAGATGCTTTCTCCGAATGCCATGGTTATGCGTGATGGCCGACAAACGACGATCCGGGCCGAAGACCTGGTACCTGGTGATATCGTGTTGCTGCAATCAGGCGATAAAGTACCGGCTGACTTGCGCCTGTTTCGTGTCAAGGGTCTGCAAATTCAGGAGGCGGTACTCACCGGTGAATCGATGGCGGTAGAAAAGATCACCGATGCTGTCGCACAGGAGACTGTGATCGGCGATCGCTGTTGCATGGCTTATTCGGGCACTCTGGTTACCCATGGCCAGGGTGCCGGTGCGGTGATTGCGACCGGTGTACAAACCGAGATTGGCCGCATCAGCACCCTGGTTTCGGAAGTGGAGTCAGTGACGACCCCACTGTTACGCCAAATAGCCCAGTTTGGTCGCTGGCTTACGGTCGCCATTCTGGCTATTGCCATTATTACCCTCGCATTCGGTTCGTTAGTTCGAGATTATGCGGTCGCTGAAATGTTTCTTGCCGCGGTCAGCCTGGCGGTGGCCGCGATTCCCGAAGGGTTGCCTGCAATTATGACCATCACGCTGGCTATCGGTGTGCAGCGCATGGCCCGGCGTAATGCCATTATTCGCCGGCTGCCTGCCGTCGAGACATTGGGGGCGGTAACGGTAATTTGTTCGGACAAAACCGGCACCCTGACCCGCAATGAAATGACTGTGCGTACGATTGCTACCGCCGCCAATAGCTTTGAGCTAGGCGGCACGGGCTACGACCCCCATGGTGTGATTTCGCTGTCTAACATTGATGTACTCCCGCAAGAGAGGCCTCTTTTACTGGAGGTGGTTCGGGCTGCTGTACTTTGTAATGATGCGTCACTGGAACAAAAAAACAGCGAATGGTTTGTCCATGGTGACCCTATGGAGGGGGCGTTGTTAGTAGCAGGCTTAAAGACCGGGCTGGATAATGAAGCCGAGGCTAAACAATACCCACGCACCGATCTCATCCCTTTTGAATCAGAGCATCGTTTTATGGCGACGCTTCATCACAGCCACACAGGTGATGCATTCATCTTTCTCAAAGGGGCCCCTGAACGTGTACTGGAAATGTGTACTCGCCAGAGAATGATTGATGGTGATAAATCCCTGGATAAAATTTACTGGTTGAGCCGTATTGAAGAAATGGCAGAGCAAGGACAGCGAGTATTGGCCATTGCCGTCAAGCCGGTAAGCCATGAGCAGATAGATCTAGAGTTTAGTGATATTGAAAGTGACCTGACTATGCTGGGCATGTTTGGCTTCATCGATCCGCCACGGGAGGAAGCGATTGAGGCGGTGCAAGTCTGTGACAGGGCGGGCATCCGGGTGAAGATGATCACAGGCGATCACGGTGCCACCGCACGCACCATCGCCCGGCAACTGAAACTTGTTAATGCCGATGATGTGCTCACCGGACAGGAACTTGAATTAATGTCCGAGGAAGAACTGCACCAGCGCGTGCAAGATGTTGATGTGTATGCGCGCGTCAATCCTGAACACAAGCTGCTTTTAGTCAGGCTGATGCAGGAACAGGGTTTTATCGTAGCCATGACGGGAGATGGTGTAAACGATGCACCGGCATTGAAACGTGCCGACGTAGGCACCGCCATGGGCCAGAATGGAACCGAAGCGGCCAAGGAAGCCGCCGAAATGGTACTGGCCGATGATAATTTTGCCTCTATTGCTCACGCCGTGGAAGAAGGACGCACGGTTTACGACAACATCAAGAAGGCCATCCTCTTCATTCTACCGACCAATGGTGGTGAGGCACTGATTATCCTTGCTGCTATCCTGTTTGGTTTTCAGCAGCTGCCGTTAACGCCGGTGCAGATACTCTGGGTGAATATGGTGACGGCTGTTACCCTGGCGCTGGCGCTGGCATTTGAACCGCCCGAACAGAATGTTATGCAGCGCCCGCCGCGCGATGCCCGTGAACCGATACTGACACCCTATCTTATCTGGCGTGTTGCGTTTGTCTCCATTATTCTGATGACTGGAACATTCGGTCTTTTTCTGAGGGAGATGGAGCAAGGTGTCAGTATCGAGCATGCACGCACGGTTGCTGTGAATACACTGGTCATGTTTGAGATTTTTTATTTATTCAATTCTCGTTATATCAC
>JAYEGM010000058.1:0-17000 GCA_034659075.1 Pseudomonadota bacterium | reverse complement strand
ACTTCGTTCCTCGCAATGACGAATAAATCAGAGGTTCCTTTATTTTAAACAGAAACATTTTCTACATCTAAGGAGAAAAGAGATGAACATGCAGGAAATACGTGGCGTGGCCAAGGGACTGGGAATCAAAACGTCTCGTATGAGTAAGGTAAATTTAGTCAGAGCCATTCAACTGTCAGAAGGTAATTTCAGCTGTTTTGCTTCTCCATTGAATGGCGAGTGTGATCAGTTGAATTGCATGTGGCGGGATGACTGTTTTGCTGCAGCAAAAAAATTACACGTCTAGTTAAGGGCGCCTCTATCTAATCCATGAATATTCATCTTCTATCCCGAATCGTCCATCTCTGCGTTAAGAATCTTCACAATAGCTAGCTATTATATGCGATCCTTGCCTTGATACGAACGATTCGGAATACAATCTGATCTATCCAGAATAAATAGAGGCGCCCTTAAGGAAAACTTTTCGTATCTATGGCTTCCTGATACAGCCTGATATAGTGTTCAGCACTGTTTTCCCATGAAAAATCACCGCTCATGGCATTAATCTGAAGTTGTCGCCATATATCTGGTTTTTGATATATAGCGAGTGCACGTAGTACCGCGGTTATCAGTGATACTTTAGTGTGATATTGAAGTACAAATCCATTTGCTTTGCCATTGTCAATATTTTCTTCAGTTGCGTCGGTTACAGTATCTGCCAGTCCGCCGACATAAGTAACAATGGGTAAAGTTCCATATCGCAGGCTGTATAATTGATTGAGCCCACAAGGTTCAAATGTGGAAGGCATCAGGTAGATGTCGCATGCGGCTTCTATCCTGTGTGCAAGTGATTCGTCATAACCGATGATGATCTTTAAACGATTAGCACGTTTCTGGGCCCATTTAGTTAACTGACTTTCGTAATTGTGTTCTCCAGAGCCCAGGATAACTATCTGCACAGGCAGGCTTAATAAGCCTGGCAGGCTTTGAATAAAAATCTCAAGTCCTTTCTGTTCCACAAGTCGACCGATCATTCCAATCATGGGTATAGCCGCATCAACAGGT
Source organism: Pseudomonadota bacterium (assembly GCA_034659075.1). GTDB lineage: Bacteria > Pseudomonadota > Gammaproteobacteria > BMS3Bbin11 > BMS3Bbin11 > BMS3Bbin11. The sequence goes on along the minus strand of JAYEGM010000058.1, from coordinate 15,956 downwards.
AAAGAAAGTTCTTTCTGTAATTCAGTCTTGTTAACTGACTTTTTATTTAGTGAGAGCCGGTTGTATTTTTGTTTGAGATAATTGTCCGACCCGGGGTTCCAAAGCTTCTCATCAATGCCATTTAGAATCCCGGTAAGATCCGCTGCCCGCTTTTTTAACAGGCCTTCGAGGCCACAACCGAATTCAGGCTGAAGAATTTCAATTGCATAGCGAGGACTGACTGTCGTGATTATATCCGCATAAGCAAGACCGCCCTTAATAAAGGAAAGCTGGTCGTGAAATTCAAGTCCATCTATGTGCCAGAGCTCAGCAGGTAGATGTAGATCAGCGAATGTGTGCTGGCCGAATACCCCCTGATAAGCGAGATTATGAATTGTGAATACTGTAACGGGTCTTTCAGCCTGCAGACTTAATAAGGCAGGAACCAGACCTGTCTGCCAGTCGTTACAATGTACTATATCTGGTTGCCAGTCGAGCTGAAGTTTGTTCAGGGAAATATCGACTGCAGCATGGCAGAAAACAGCAAAGCGAAGCGCATTATCCTGCCACTCCTGGCCATGTTCATCGGCATAAGGGCCACCGGGTCTGTCGAAAAGTGCCGGGCAGTCGACCAGCCAGGCAATTACTTTGCTCCCTGGCAATCGTGTCTCTATGATTTCAAGATCGAGGTTGTAGTAAGAGCTTGCTGAGCGCACTTTTCTGTGCCTGATTTTGTTAAGTACTTCAGGGTAAGCGGGCAATAACAGGCGCACATCCTGTGATTTTTTTAGTAGAGCAGGGGGCAAGCTACCTGCAACATCAGCCAGGCCACCTGTTTTGACTAGCGGAAAAGCTTCGCTGCTGACATAGAGAATTTTACTCATGATTTCTTTTTAAGAACAAGGCCGGCTAAAGGAGGGAGACTTAGTATTAAGGATGCAGGCCGGTTCATCCAGGGCATGTCCCCAGCCTGGACAACTGGGGGGCTTCCAGCATCACTGCCGGAATAATAAGATGAATCGGAGTTGAAGATGACTTCGTAGCTGCCCGTTTCCGGCACACCGATGCGATAGTTCTCCCGTATGACAGGCGTAAAATTCAGCACAACAATGATCGTTTCATCGTCACTTTTTCTCAGGTAGGATAAAACAGACTGGTCCGTGTCATGACAGTCGATCCATTCGAAACCCATGGGGTCAAAGTCATATCTGTACAAAGCCGCTTGCCCGGTATATAAACTGTTGAGGTCGGTAACAAGCTGCTTTATCCCTGCGTGCTGCGGGTATTGCAGCAAATACCAGTCCAGCATTTTATCATTGTTCCATTCTTCACCCTGTGCAAATTCACAGCCCATGAACAGGAGTTTTTTGCCCGGGTAGGTGAACATATAGGTATACAGTAAACGCAGGTTGGCAAAGCGTTGCCATTCATCTCCTGGCATTTTATAGAGCATGGAACTTTTACCATGCACAACTTCATCATGTGAGAAAGGTAATATAAAATTTTCTGTAAACAGGTATAACAGGCCAAATGTCAATTGATCATGGTGATAATGGCGATGTACAGGGTCATGGGAAATATAGTTCAGAGTGTCATGCATCCAGCCCATATTCCATTTCATGCTGAATCCCAGACCACCTATATTGGTAGGCCGTGTCACCTGCGGCCAGGCCGTCGATTCTTCAGCCATGGTAATAGTGCCCGGAAAGCTGGTGTGTGTAATGGTGTTCATCTCACGCAGAAACTCGATAGCTTCAATGTTTTCGTTACCACCGTGAAGGTTGGGTATCCAGTCGCCTTCTTCACGAGAATAATCAAGATACAACATCGATGCGACGGCATCGACGCGCAATCCATCCAGGTGATATTCCTCTAACCAGAATACAGCGCTTGATAGCAGGAAATTTTTCACTTCATTGCGGCCGTAATTGTAAATCAATGTACCCCAGTCCCGATGTTCACCACGCCGGGGGTCTTCATGTTCATAGAGCGTACTGCCATCATATCTAGCGAGGCCGTGTTCATCCTTTGGGAAGTGGGCCGGCACCCAGTCAAGTAATATACCAATACCATGTTTATGGCAGTAATTAACAAAATAACGAAAATCGTCAGCTGAGCCAAAACGGCTTGTTGGTGCAAAATAACCGGTGGTCTGGTAACCCCATGATGCATCAAGAGGATGTTCCGTAATGGGTAGCAGTTCGATATGGGTAAAGCCGGTTTGCTTGATGTAATCGACTAGCCGATGAGCAATGTCACGGTAATTCAGGAACTCACCCTCATCATTTCTCTGCCATGAGCCGAGGTGACATTCATAGATAGACAGCGGCTCATGTAACCAGTCGTTCTTTTCCCTGGCCTGAATCCATGAATCATCCTGCCAGCTGAATGAGGATGTGTTTGTGGTAACGGATGCAGTACGTGGACGCAGTTCAGATTGTTGTGCGTACGGGTCGGATTTGGCCAGAATTTCACCAGAATCCCGATTGCTGATTTCAAACTTGTAAAGTGTTCCATTCTTCAGGCCGGGGATGAACAGTTCCCATACTCCACTGCCGCCCCGTGAGCGCATGGGGTGTCGCCGGCCATCCCAGTTATTAAAATCACCGATAATGCTGACGCGAGATGCATTGGGTGCCCACGTGGCAAATAATATGCCGTCAACACCGTCTATGGTTTGAACATGTGCGCCAAGGATGCGGTAAATATGTAGATGTTTGCCCTCAGCAAACAAATGGAGATCATAATCTTCAATCTGAGCCTTGAAGCTGTAGGGGTCATAGCATGAGGTGCTTATATTGCTGGTGCCTGTTCGGTTAACCAGATAATGCTCGTCAATTTCTTCCAGTTTTTCCGTGCAGACAAAAAAATCACTGTCGCCGAGGCGGGTTGCGGGTACATTCTTTTCAGTAAGGCTCACTTGCAGGGTATCAGGCGAATAAATCAGTATGATGCTTTTGTCATTAACGACCTGTTTACCGAGTACAGAAAACGGATTGTGGTGGCGGGCGAGGGCAATTTTATCGAAATCATCCTGCATGCTTTTTGCAATCGACGCTGTGCTGGTTTTTGTAACTTTTTTTCGGGACATGAGCTAATAAATTCCAGTAGTATTCATTTACACAGAAATGCCTGAAAGCATGTAATAATTTATATTGATATGAATCAAAGCTATTTCCATGCACACTGTGATATTTTTTCCTGAAACAGTTTAAAATTACGCTGTGTGTGATATTCAATAAATCTAAAAAGGAAAAATGTAAGAAGATATATTACCATACACTAATATAAGATGGATTATCTCTCGACATGAATTATTTTTACAGCCTTTAGGGCACTAATGCAGCAATGAACTTCGATTTTGAGTTAAATTATTGTGAAAAACTATTAACGTGATAGTTGCGTGAAATAAAACGGTAAGAATAGTGACTTAGAATATCTCCACCGAAATCGACACTCCTGAAAAATATTGAGAACTCCACGTATGAAAAAACAACAATCGCCGCGTTTTGTCAGTAACCTGACGAGGAATACCCTGGCATTAATAATGGCGGGTGGGAGAGGATCACGCTTAAAGCATCTTACAAAATGGCGGGCAAAGCCGGCTGTACCATTTGGCGGGAAATTCCGCATTATCGATTTTCCCCTTTCAAACTGTATAAATTCCGGCATTCGAAAAATCGGCGTCCTTACTCAATACAAGGCGCACTCCCTGATTTTGCATATTCAGCGAGGCTGGGGACATTTTCGGGGTGATTTTGGCGAGTTTGTCGAGTTGTTACCTGCGCAGCAGAGAATTGAAGCCTCCTGGTACGCAGGCACCGCTGATTCGATATACCAGAACCTGGATATAATTCGTTCTCATTCCCCCGAATACGTCCTGATCCTGGCCGGAGATCATGTCTATAAAATGGATTACGGGGAGATGCTGGCGAAACATGTGGATTACGCGGCTGATGTCACTGTAGGCTGTATCGAGGTGCCTGTTGAACAGGCCTCAGAATTCGGCGTGATGGGGGTGAAAAATGATTTTCGCATCTCCAGTTTCACCGAAAAACCAGAAAACCCAGTTCCCATGCCTGGCAGACAGGATGAGGCCCTGTGTTCGATGGGGATCTATATTTTCAACACTGATCTTTTATTCGAACTACTGATTAGAGATGCGGATACACCTAATTCCAGTCATGATTTTGGAAATGACATCATTCCTCATGCGATAGATAATTATCGCGTTTATGCCTATCCATTTACCGATAGAAAAACTGGTGTTCAGGCTTATTGGCGCGATGTAGGTACCATTGACGCCTTCTGGGAGGCAAATCTGGAATTAATTGGCATTACACCAGAACTTAATTTATATGACGATGAATGGCTGATATGGACTCACCAGGAGCAGTTGCCTCCTGCCAAATTTATTTTTGATGACGACGACAGAAGAGGGATGGCCGTTGACTCAATGGTGTCAGGAGGGTGTATCATTTCCGGCGCTCATATTAGTCACTCTTTAATCTTTTCCAATGTCAGTGTGGATAAACGTACGAATGTAACTTCCTCAGTGGTGCTGCCAGATGTCAGCATTGGTGAAAACTGTCGAATTAAGAATGCCGTTATCGACAAGGGATGTATCATACCGGATGGGACAATAATTGGTGATAATGATGAAGACGATAAAAATCGCTTTTTTGTATCTCCCAGGGGTGTGGTACTGGTAACACCTGACATGCTCGGCCATGAAGTCCACCATGTCAGATAAAGTCCACAGCCACAGTCCGCTGAATGTGGTGATATACTGGCACATGCATCAGCCGGAGTACCGTGATCTGCGCAGTGGTAAATTCTATCAGCCATGGACATATCTACATACGGTCAAGGATTACGTCGATATGGCGGCGCACCTTGAAAACAGCACAGATGCAAAGGCAGTTGTTAACTTTGCTCCAGTTTTATTAGAGCAGATTGATGATTATACGCAGCAGCTAAAAGGGTATCTCTACCAGGGCAAGGCGCTGAGAGACCCATTGCTATCGGCACTGGCTGATCCCGTGTTATCACTTAATGATGAATGCCGCATTCACATACTAAAGGCCTGTATACGCGCCAATAAAGAACGTCTGATCAACCGATTCAGTGTTTTTAAGACACTGGTAGCAATGGCCGAAACTGTATTAATGCATAGAGAGCGGCTGAACTATTATTCCGATCAGTTTTTTGCCGATCTATTAGTCTGGTATCACCTGGCCTGGACTGCCGAAACCGTACGCATTAGTGATAAGCGGATAAAGGCATTAATGAAAAAAGCCAGAAATTTCAGCTTACGTGACCGTCATTTGCTTATTGAAATATACTATGAACTTATCAGCGGAGTGATCGAGCGCTATAGAAAACTGGCAGTAACCGGCAAAATTGAACTTTCAATGACCCCCTATGCCCATCCGATAGTTCCATTACTGATCGATTTCAATTCCGCCAGACAGGCATTGCCTGAGGTAGCACTGCCTGTTGCAGATGAATATCCCGGGGGCCTTGAACGCAGCCGTTGGCATATGCATAAAGGCAAAGAAGTATTCAAACAGCATTTTGGTTTTGAACCCGCTGGCTGCTGGCCATCTGAAGGCAGTATTAGTGCAGAAATGGTTGAATTCTGTGCTGAATCAGGTATCAAATGGCTGGCAAGCGGTGAAACGGTTTTGCGTAACTCATTGCATCAATCATCCATCACCCCGGGCAAATGTATACACGGGCCTTACCAGTATCGCGACAACAGCACAGCATGCTTTTTCAGGGATGACGGTCTGTCAGATTTAATCGGCTTTAAATATTCTAACTGGCATGCCGATGATGCCGTAGCAAATCTTGTGCATCATCTTGAAGCTATAGCTGGAAGCTGTGCAGATAAGCCGGATGCTGTTGTATCGATTATCCTGGATGGCGAAAATGCCTGGGAACATTATCCTGATAATGGCATTCACTTTCTCAGTGCTCTATATGAAAAAATTGGTAAGCATAAAGACCTGAAACTAAGCACTTATGGCGAATATCTTCAAACTCATCATGAGCCTGAAACATTGAATGAAATCGTGGCTGGCAGCTGGGTATATGGCACATTTTCAACCTGGGTAGGTGAAAAAGATAAAAACCGTGCCTGGGATATGCTGGTCGATGCCAAGAATGTCTATGATAGCGTCGTCGCAGAAGGGAAACTTAGCAGTGATGAGTTGCAACTTGCTGTGATGCAACTGGCAACCTGTGAGAGCTCTGACTGGTTCTGGTGGTTTGGCGAAGTAAACTCTGCTGAATCCGTAACAGCCTTTGATGAACAATTTCGCATGCATTTATCTAACCTGTATCAGCTATTACATGTAGAGCCTCCTGAATACCTGTCAAAAGCATTTTCCTTTGGCTCTGCTGAAAACACGGGTGGAGGGACGATGCTACCAGGCCAGCACGAGTCAAATGTCTACTGAAAGATCTAAAAATACTGTCAACAGGCAGCGTCGTGCAGGCGTCTTATTACATCCCACCTCATTTCCCGGCGAACTTGCCAATGGTGATTTCGGACATCAGGCTTACCGGTTTATAGAATTTCTCGAGGCGAACGGTTTTAAGGTATGGCAAATGCTGCCACTGGGGCCCACCCATGATGATAAATCCCCCTATCAGTGCTTATCCTCCCATGCCGGCAGTCGACAGCTAATCAGTATTGACTGGCTGAGTGACAAAGGATGGCTTAACTGCAAAGCATTCAAAATCGCAGCAATAGACGAAGATTATCGCTCAATCTGCTTGCAGCAGGCAGCTGATAATTTTTACCAGATCAAAGAGGATAGCTGGCTGAATAGAATTGCAGAATTTACACGCCAGAACAGTAGCTGGCTACAGGATTTTGCACTCTTTATGGCACTGAAAAAGCAGTATGCAAACAGGCCCTGGTATGAATGGCCGCTGCCAGTACGGCACAGAGAGCCTGCCGCACTCTATGAAGCAGAAAGGAAACTGCATGCTTCTATAAAACAAACTATCTTTGAGCAGTTTGTTTTTTTTACCCAATGGCAGGAAATTCGTGAATATGCCCGCCAGCACGATGTTGAGTTATTCGGTGACCTGCCCATTTTTGTTGCGCGTGACAGTGCTGATGTCTGGTCAGAGAAGGAAAACTTTTTGCTTGATAACGACGGTGAAATGACCTCTGTTGCCGGTGTGCCGCCTGATGCCTTTTCCGAAACAGGGCAAAGGTGGGGTAATCCCTTATTTGACTGGGATCACATGAAAGCCAGCGGCTTCAGCTGGTGGAAAAAACGCCTTGCGACGCAATTGAAACTATTTGATATGGTCAGAATCGATCATTTTCGTGGCTTACAGGCTTGCTGGCATATTCCTCAGCAGCATGAAACAGCCATTCATGGCAGTTGGCGTGAAGTGCCTGGCAGGGAAATGTTATCTGCATTATTCGATGAATTTCAGCATTTACCCCTGGTAGCTGAAGACCTGGGGGTGATTACCGATGAGGTTATTGAGCTGAAAGAGTCTTTTAACTTACCCGGCATGAAAGTGCTTCAGTTTGCCTTTGATGGCAGTAACGACAATCCGCATCTACCTCACCGTCATGTACAGAATGATATTATTTATACTGGCACCCATGACAACGATACGACCCTGGGCTGGGTAAGTGATGAAAAAAACTATAACGTGAATTTTCTTAAAGAATATTCCGGGGCAAGTTTTTCAACAGCAGAGCAGGGCACTTTATTGATGATACGTCTGGCCATGTCGTCAGTATCCTTTTTATCAATCCTGCCTATGCAGGACCTTCTTATGCTGGATTCAACAGCACGCATGAATACCCCCGGTACACTAGGGGGCAACTGGGAGTGGCGATTCGAGTGGCAGCAGGTCAGACCGGAAATCGTCGACAGAATTTCTTATTTTATGAGCTTATATCAGAGGTAAAGCAATGCCCGAAAGAAAATTACTGTGTAGTGATGAAATAATACCCGCTATGAAGAAATTGCCGACAGACAGTAAATCCCTGGCAAATGATTTTGAAAGATACCTGACACGGCACATGGGCCGCTATATGGATTGTATACCTTATTATCTTTATGAAGCGCTGTCACTGACCTTGCGTGATCATATCATGACAGATTGGCGCAACACCTGGACGAAATATAGAACGAAGGGAGTCAGAAAGGCCTACTATATGTCTCTGGAGTTTTTGATAGGCCGTTCATTAGGCAACCATATGCTGAACCTCGGTATTTGCCATGAAACCAGAGATGCAATGAATCAGTTTGCGCTGAACCTGGAAGAAATTATCTCCGAAGAACATGATGCCGGCCTGGGTAATGGCGGCCTGGGACGGCTTGCGGCCTGTTTTATGGATAGCTGTGCAACATTGCAACTGCCTGTAATAGGTTATGGTATCCGCTATGAATATGGCATGTTCCGCCAGGATATAGAAAACGGTCACCAGATAGAAGAACCCGATCACTGGTTGAGAGATGGCTACCCCTGGGAACTGGAGCGACCCGAGTATAGTCAGAAAATAAAGTTTGGCGGACATGTTGAAACGCTTAAAGAGTTCAATGGGAAAAAGCGATACCTGTGGCTGGACACTTCTGACGTTCTTGCGATCCCTTATGATGTTCCCATTTCAGGCTATAAAACTAACACGGTAAACACCCTGCGCTTATGGAGTGCCAGTGCGCTCAATATTTTTAATCTGGAGGATTTCAACGCAGGGAGTTATTCAGAAGCCGTAGAGGCCACCAACGATGCAGAGCATATCACCATGGTTCTATATCCCAATGATGCCAGTGAAAATGGCAAAGAACTGCGTTTAAAGCAGCAGTATTTCCTGGCCTCTGCAAGCCTGCAGGATGTAATGAGAAGATTTGCCAGCGATGAGGACAACGCTTTCAGCAAATTTGCCGAACTCAATGTTTTTCAGATGAATGACACGCATCCGACGATTGCGGTGGCTGAATTAATGCGTCTGCTGATGGATGAAAAACAGTTGTCCTGGGACGAGGCCTGGGAAATTACTACTAAGACTATGGCTTACACCAATCACACATTACTGCCTGAAGCACTGGAAAAGTGGTCAGTCGAGTTACTTGAAAAACTCCTGCCTCGTTTGTTGCAGATTATATATGAAATCAATGCACACTTTCTTAAATCTGTGGCGGCAAAATGGCCTGGTGATATCAATAGACAAAAACGGATGTCGATTATCGAGGAGGGTGAGGTAAAAAATGTACGTATGGCCTATCTTGCCATTGTCGGCAGCTTTTCAGTCAATGGTGTCGCAGCCCTGCATACACAATTGCTGACCGAAGGATTGTTCAGAGACTTTTATCAACTGTGGCCTGAAAAATTCAATAATAAAACCAATGGTGTAACACCACGCAGATGGGTGGCCCACTCAAATCAGGCGATGAGTGAACTTATCACAGAAAAAATTGGTAGCGGCTGGATTTATGAGTTTGATAAAATTAAGCAGTTAACCAAATACGTCAATGATGCAGATTTCGCTGACAAATGGCATTCGGTCAAAAACAGGAACAAGAAGAAGCTGGCTAAACTCGTTAGCGAACAATGCCATGTAGAATTTGATATCGATTCCCTTTTCGATGTACAGGTTAAAAGGATACATGAATATAAACGACAGCTTTTAAATGTGCTGCATGTTATCCACCTCTACGATCGCATAAAACGTGGTGATACGGAAAACTGGACAAACCGCTGTGTTCTAATAGGTGGCAAGGCAGCCCCCGGTTACCGGATTGCAAAATCCACAATCAAACTGATTAATAACGTTGCCGAGGTTATCAATAATGACCCGGATATTGGAAACAAACTAAAACTCGCTTTTATTCCTAATTACGGCGTTTCCAAGATGGAAATCATTTGCCCGGGTACCGATCTTTCAGAGCAAATCTCTACCGCAGGCAAAGAGGCATCCGGTACCGGAAACATGAAATTCATGATGAACGGTGCGGTTACAATTGGCACTTATGATGGCGCTAACATAGAAATACTCGATGCAGTGGGAATTGAGAACTTCTTTTTGTTTGGTTTAAAAGCCGATGAAGTGGAGTCAAGGCGAGTTCATTATCAGCCGGAACATACTGTAGCAGAGGACGAGGACCTGCGCCGGGTTATGCATTTACTTAATTGTGGGCATTTTAATTCTTTTGAATACGATATTTTCAAAGAAATCATAGCCTCTTTGATGAGTCCGAATGACCCCTGGCTCACTCTCGCCGATTTCAGAAGTTATATTGATGCCCAGGAGATGGTATCAAGAGCTTACCAGGACCGTGATGCATGGGTAAAAATGAGCATTATGAATACTGCATCCAGCGGTTATTTTTCGACCGACAGAACCATGCAGCAATACAATGAGGATATCTGGAAACTGGATACCTGAGTCAGGAAATAATCTTCAATATTCAGGTGATTACATCCGGCTGTTCGCGTTTACAGCGCCGTTTGATCTCTGCGATGCTGTCAGCGGTCTCAATTAACTCTGCTAATGCCTGCTGGGTTGGCATATCATGCTGTGCCGGATCAATGATATAGCGTTCGATATAGAGCCTGAGTGTAGCGCCTTCAGTGCCGGTACCTGATAATCTGAAAATAATGCGTGATTCATCATCAAAAAGCATTCTTATGCCCTGTTTCTCAGTGACACTGTTATCGACCGGATCGGTATAACTGAAATCATCACATAGAGTAATCATGCGGCCTGAGTATTCTTTTCCAACAAGTGATGCGGAGAGGCTTCTCAGGTTCTCTATTAAGGCATCAGCTTCAGTATTGGGAATCGCTTCATAGTCATGCCGTGTATAGTAATGACGGCCATATCGATTCCAGTGTGCACGAGTAATATCCTCGACTGATTGTTGTTTAACAGCAATCAGGTTAAGCCAGAATAATACCGCCCAGATACCGTCTTTTTCACGGATATGGTCGGAGCCGGAACCAAAACTTTCTTCTCCGCAAAGTGTTATGCGGTTGTCATCAAGAAGATTGCCAAAATATTTCCAGCCTGTCGGTGTTTCATAACATTCTATACCCAGTGATTCTGCAACCTTATCGACGGCCTTACTGGTAGGCAGGGACCTGGCTACACCCCGTATTCCCTGCGCATAGCCAGGCAGCAGGTGAGCATTTGCGGTCATAATGGCCAGGCTGTCGCTGGGATTAACAAAGAAATTCTGTCCCAGGATCATATTGCGGTCGCCATCACCGTCTGAAGCGGCTCCAAAACCCGGGGCACCCGGGCCGGCATCTAATATTGCAACAAGGTCTGTGGCATGCGCCAGGTTCGGGTCCGGGTGACCTCCGGCAAAATCTTCCAGTGGTATACCATTTATCACAGCACCAACGTTGGCTGACAGGCGCTTTTCGAATATTATTTTCCCATAGGGGCCAGTGACTGCATGCATGGCATCAAAGCACATAGTGAGCAGACCCGAGGTAAAGAGCTGTTTGATTTTCCCGAAGTCAAACAGGTGTTCCATCAGGTCTGCATAGTCGTCCACTGGATCAATGACATCGGTTTGCATATCACCCAGGGTGCAGCTGTGCTGCCTGTCGAGAGGGATGTCCTCGACATCTGCAATCCGGTAACTGCTAATTTCTTTACTGTGTTCAAAAACCGCATCTGTGAATGTTGTCGGTGCCGGGCCACCATTGGCGATATTGTATTTGATGCCAAAATCGCCATCGGGTCCGCCGGGGTTATGGCTGGCAGACAGGATGATACCGCCAGCCGCCCGGTATTTTCTTATCAGGCAGGAAACAGCAGGGGTAGAAAGTAAACCATTTTCACCCACCATTACCTGTTTTACGCCATTTGCTGCGGCAATTTTCAGAATAATCTGGATAGCCTGTTTGTTATAATATCTGCCATCACCACCAAGAATCAGCCGTTGCCCTTTTAAATCAGTAGCAACATTAAATATTGATTGAACGAAGTTCTCCAGGTAGTGCTGCTGCTGAAAAACAGACACTTTTTTACGTAGCCCGGATGTCCCCGGTTTCTGATCAGAGTAAGGTGTAGATGTGATGTTTTGTATGTTCATTTACTATTACAACTTCATTAAATTTTCGCAAAAAATAATAGACCAGCAACGTAACTGTATATTCTTTCTGCAGAATAAGTGTAAACGTCATGCTAGAGTCAGGCGCATTTTCTATTATAATGCTTTTTTTTATTATGATTTAAATAAAAAGCATTTTATCCCACACGGATCGGGTTGTAATTGGGTGAAAACCATGAGTTTTCAGGTTTTTTCTGGTTCTTCGTCAGCCCACCAGCTTTATGTGGAATCCCGGGTTCATATGTTTCAAACTTTACTGATACCAGCTGATCGTAATCAGTAGTTATAATTTATTGGAGTCTTAATGCAGGTAATTGCAGGCGACATTGGCGGCACAAATACACGGCTGGTTCTGGCAGAGGTTAATGGAAATGACCGGCTGATACAGTTTGAAAAGAGCTATACCGGTGAACAATTTAGTGATTTTGTTGAGCTACTGGAGACCTTCCTCTCGGAATACAAATTCAGCCTCTCGGTAAAAGCGGCCTGTTTTGCCGTTGCAGGGCCGGTCAAATCAGGAGTGGTCTCTGTGACTAATAATCCCTGGGTGATTAGTGAAGTAAAGCTTCGCAGGGTGTTGGGCACCCCCAATGTAGTTCTTATCAATGACTTTTCCGCGGTAGGCTATGGCGTGCCTCTACTAGAACATGCAAACTTCGTCACATTGCAGCAGGGTCATGCTGATGAGAATAAATCAGAACATCAAAATGCAGCGGTGATCGGTGCAGGCACCGGCCTTGGTGTATCACAACTCATTTGCAGGGAAGGCCGTTGCATGCCACATTCCAGTGAGGCCGGCCATGTCGGTTTCGCGCCGGAAAACAGACAGCAACGTGAACTGCTGGCCTGGCTGCAGCAACAAAATTCTCACGTAAGTATCGAAATGCTTTTATCGGGTACAGGCCTGCTGAGAATTTATAATTTCCTGCATGAGCTTGCCGGAATTTCTGAATCATCAACCGTCATAGCAGCGATGCGCGATATCGACCCGGCACAGGTGATCACTGAACACGCATTGCTGGAAGATGATGAGCTATGCATGAAGACGCTGGACCTATTTTTAGATATTTACGGTTCTGCAGCTGGTAATGTCGCATTGCATTACTACCCGATTGGTGATCTCTATATCGCCGGCGGTATCGCGGCGAAAATCAGCAGTAAAATGGCTGACGGGCGCTTTATTGATGCATTTCTTAATAAAGGTAAAATATCATCAATCCTGAAAAATATAACAGTTAAAGTCATTACCCAGGAAAAAGTAGGTCTTTATGGTGCGTTATCATATGCGTGGACAAGGCATGACACGTCCACAATCAGATGAATACCACAGCTTGTAGTAATGTTATTTATTTACCATTTTTAGCGGCTGTAGTTAGATTTGCAAATAAAGAACTGTTTTCATGCAGTTCCCAGCCACGTTCTTCAAAGTGACTTTTCGCCATTTCACTCATTGACCCTGCAATATGCAGTTCATGTTTCTGCCCGGTAAACTTTTTCTGTCCTGAAAAATTATCCATCATCTCTGACCAGCTGACGTAATCGGCAGGGGCAGTTATGACTATGCTGCCTTTAGTATTTGTTGCGTAGACCGTGCCCTGTACAGCAATGAAATTTAATGGTTCCACCGTTTCATGATAACGCTTCAGCATACGCATAGTATTTACTACGAAACGCGCCTGATCGACTGTCGTTACTGACAAAACCAGCGGCATGATGTCCTCATGGCCATCAACCTTGCCAAGCGCATCAAGTGCTGAGGTAAGTGCTGCCTGGTAGGACAGGGGATATGCGCGGTGTCGCAGTAACCTGTCTACATCTTCCTGGCTGATACCTGATTTCAGCAATGTTTGTTCGATTTTCACGCGCAGGTCGCCTGGTGGGGTATCCCACACCCAGTTCGTAACCAGGCTGGATGTCGTCACAACGATGCTGCCGGGTATCAGGGAGGTTGCCAGATCGATACCGAAGTCACCGGCGAATATAGACCAGGTCACTTCATCGAGTTTCTCGTCAAGAATCGGGTTGGTCGTATAAGGATCAACACCAAGCCGTTTGGCAAGTTTGCGGCGTGAATCATCGAAGCCTAGAATATTGACTGCGGTACTGCCGGATGCCTTTGCTGCCTTTTTGTATTTACTTTCACTTTCAGGCAGTGCCTGTGACTGGGCCTTTCCTGGCAAGTTCGCACCAGCACCCTCTATACTGCCGGGTGTTCGGCCATGGTACGCGTCATTAACTGTCTGTACACCAGTCTTGCTGGCTCGGACGGTACGTTTAAAGAAGCGGCTGACGCCCTTTGAGATGCCCGCAGCGGCTTCCTTTGGCTTGTCATAAACCTGCTTCAGACCCTCCCATTTCTCATTGGCGGATGCCTTTGCCCCACGCTGGAACTCTTCGGAAGCCTCAAATGTTTTCAGCTTCACCAATGCATCGATTTCATGCAGGCGAATTTCAAGCATTCCTGGGCCAAGTGCGACGAAGTTGCCGAATTCAGATTTAATCTCTGCACCTGTCAGAAAACCGTCAGTACGAACTTTAGATTCAATAGTGTAGTGTTTGCCTTTTAGCGGGGTACCTGGGAAAACCTTAGCAGCGGATAGAGTAGGGGGCTTTTCGTAGTCAGTAGCCCAGGCTGGTGTGAGAACGAGAGCTAATACAGCTGCTCGGGTTAGATTAACTAATGCAGAGCTAGACCCGAGTATATTTTTGTGATGTTTCATGTGCTTTCCTTTAGCTCAGTCATTGCGAGGAGCGTAGTGACGAAGCAATCTCTCGTAGATTCATATCAAATTTAAGAGATTGCCGCACTATGGTGCTCGTGACCGATGGAAATGCCCGTAGGGTGCAATGACAGGCTATATTTATACGATGTATCAACCCGAAAAAGGGTAGATTAATAATTTTAACTAAATGGTGTCGTTTATTTTTTATCTGCACCAGACTATGGGGCATGTACTTCCTGCGCCGGACTCCAGTCAGATGACGGATCAAAGCTCTGTACAGCCATAGCCGCATCAGCGGTGTCCTGGCCAAGATTCTGCTGGTAAACGATACCATCGTGATTGACGATAAAACTCATAACACCTGTTCTGCCATATACTGCAGGCCAGGCGATTAAAGCAAATCCGCCTGTCATGAGACCGTCAACAACGTAATTTTCAGCGCCACCTTTTGCTGCATCACCCTGTGAGGTAATGATACGGTAGTAATAACCGTGGTATGCACCCTCGGGGGTGTCATTGACGAACAATGAACCCAGAGGGCTAAGTTCTTCTCCGTCTGCTGTTTCCCAGTAAAGACCATCGTGCACGTTTTCACTGCTGATGAACTTCTGCGCATACTCACGTTCGCCATTCGCATTCCTGTCGATTGACGCAAAATCGATTTGTGCATCATGGTAAGCAAGTACTACCTGCATAACAGCGAGTTCATTTCGACCTATGCGGCGGATACGAATTCTGTTCTTCCCGGACACTGAATCAAAGTACCAGCCTGTAGTGCCCTTAATGATGGGGATCGGCAGCGTCCAGTCTTCTTTACCCACTGAGAGTATTTTTTGTTCATCACTTTCAGCTTTGAGGGTATGAGTTTCAGAATAAGCCTTAAGGTACTTTTTGATTTTCTCAGGCTTGATGTTATCGAGTGGCAGTAATTGCTCAGCATTTAAACCAAGTATTTTACCAATTTTATCTCTGTTCCGGTCAGTGACAGCATTGGTGAATGCCTGCGCAGCGATTTCAGGAGTAGTGAAGACAGCCTGGTTAAGGTCAGCATCCA
This sequence comes from Pseudomonadota bacterium, assembly GCA_034659075.1. Lineage (GTDB taxonomy): Bacteria > Pseudomonadota > Gammaproteobacteria > BMS3Bbin11 > BMS3Bbin11 > BMS3Bbin11. The sequence goes on along the minus strand of JAYEGM010000058.1, from coordinate 93 downwards.
TCGTTAGTACGACGGCAGGGTCTTCTTTTGTGCATGCACCCAAAAAGAGGCTGCTGCTAATGAGTATAAGCCCAATGTGTTTTCTACATGTTG
>JAYEGM010000057.1:21500-46524 GCA_034659075.1 Pseudomonadota bacterium | reverse complement strand
GATGGCAAGTACCTGGTGGCATTGAACAAGCTGTCCATCGATCGATTCAACCCGGTGGGCCCGCTGCATCCGCAGAACCATCAGCTGATTGACATCAGTGGTGAGAAGATGGAGCTTCTGTATGATATGCCATTACCACTGGGCGAACCTCATTACGCGGTTGCCATCAAGGCAGATAAGCTGAAACCGGCAGTCCGCTACAAGTCAGGCTGGAACAGTCGTAAAGATGAGAAATCACCCTGGAAAACCCGTGCAGGCCGTGAAAAGACTGAGCGTAGCTGTGATGCAGATGGCAAGTGCACTGTTCATGTATATGGCACCACCATCCGTTCGCATATCACACCTGAAATCATCGAGGTAACTGAGGGCGATACCGTGTCACTGCATTTCACTAACCTGGAACGCGCTCAGGATGAAGTTCATGGTTTCGCTATGTATGGCCAGAATGTCCAGCTTTCTATTGAGCCAGGCAAGACCGCATCAGCTACCTTCGTTGCTGACACAGCAGGTGTATATCCTTACTACTGCACCGAGTTCTGCTCAGCACTGCATCTGGAAATGCAGGGTTATCTGCTGGTTCAGCCTAAAGGCTACAAAGCCAAGGCCGGTGGTCTGAAAGAAGGTGTAACTTACACCGAAGCGGACTACAAAAAGCAGGTTGAGACCAATATCGCAACACAGGGTGTCATTGACCAGGTTGTCGGCTTTATCACCAGCCACAACTACAAGGACTTCCCGATTGTTGTTGATCTGGTTACCGATGCTACTGACCAGCTCGGTTTCGCCAAAGGTGCTAAAGAGAAATCTGAAGCAGCTGCAGCCAAGAAGGACTGGAACAATGCTATGCTCTGGGCTAACCAGTGGTGGCAGTATCAGGTCAAGACTGCAGATCTAGGACTGCGTGCCAAAACTCATCTTGAGGAAAATAAAGCGGTGAAGGTTACAAAATAACTTTCATTAACCGCTGTTAGTTTTACTCAGCAACAAAAGGGGGCGATAATGATCGCCCCCTTCTTTTTTATATGACATAGAGAGTGCCAATATTATGATTAGTACAAAAATTAAATCTGCGACCGCCATGGCTGTTGCCCTGGTAGTTTTATCTCCTGCAGCGCTTGCCCTGGACGGAGCGGAACTGTACAAAACAAAGACTTGTTCAACCTGTCATGGTAAAGACGGCAAATCACCAATTCTGCCCGCATACCCGAAGATTGCCGGTCAAAATGAAGCCTATACTCTGCAGCAGCTGAAAGACATCAAGAGCGGTACGCGTGCTAACGGTATGTCTGCAGCCATGAAAGGCATCATGCATCTTGTCTCTGATGAAGAAATGGTGGCCCTGGCAAAGTATATCTCGACCATGCAACCCTGAATAACAGGCTCTCAGAATATCTGCACCTGATATCGGCCTGAGTAATTTAATATCACTCAGGCCTTTTTTATGCCGTTGCAGTAGTATTTCCTGGGCTGATTGCAATGCAAAAGTATTGCCTGCATCTACAGAATTTGTATTACAAAATTTAAAACCTCATGATTATTAAGGGTTTTAACTTGACCTACCTCAATTACAAAATCCTTATATAGGTGGTAAAATTGATTAAGTAGACTAATAGAAATATTTATCCTGAATACACTTTATGTCAGCCGCAGGCTGGAGAACATTACATTTGAACCTATACAATGGGGAAATAACATGAACAGCAGATTATTTTTATCTACAATCACAGCGGTAATCGGACTCACCATTTCAGCATCATCTCTGGCCTGGCTGGAAACAGGCGGTGAACGTGAAGAAGCACTGACGCTTAAAGCTGACCATGAAAATGGCATTGAAGTGTATGAAGTCTGCGCTGGCTGCCACCTGACCGAAGGCTGGGGTACGAAAGATGGCACCTTCCCTCAGTTGGCCGGGCAGCATAAGGAAGTCCTGGTTAAACAGTTGGCCGACATACGTGAAGGAAATCGTGACAACCCGACCATGTATCCTTTTGCACTGCCTGAATCAATAGGTGGTGCCCAGGCACTGGCTGATGTGGTTACCTATACTGCAAAGCTGCCAATGAACCCTGACAACGGCAAAGGTGAATGGGCTAAAGGAACAGCTGAATTCGACCAGGGCAAGAAGCTCTTTGCTGACAATTGTATAGAATGCCATGGTGATAATGGAGAGGGTATAGCCGATAAATTTTATCCAAAGATCCAGGGTCAGCATTACAACTACATGATGCGTCAGTTTGAGTGGATTCGTGATGGTAAACGTCGCAATGCCAACCCTGATATGGTCAGGCAAATCAAAGGCTTCAGCGACAAAGACATGCAGATGGTGATTAACTACGTATCGCGCATCCCTGTTCCCAAGGAAGACCTGGCGCCATCAAAAGACTGGCTGAATCCTGATTATGACTAAACGTAGAAAATTTACGTTTTAAAATCATTCGCCATCATCTCGTGGCACACTACTGCAGGAGTGGATAGTAACCACTCCTGCTTTTAATTCAAGTAGACCCGGCAGCAAATACAAAGGGATACGATTATGACTAACAAACGTTCACTCGTTGCAAATGTACTTGTACTGGCCGCTATCGGCATCCTGATAGCGATTTATTTTGTTCCCGTCTGGTGGGTATCCCTGACCGCGCCAAACTACCCGGTAGAGGCCTTTCCGGATGGCATCCGCATCCACTTTCATATGAACGGTGTCTTTAATGGCTGCGAGAAAATAGAGAATGTCGAGATCACTGAGGATGAAGCCATCGATTGCGTGCACGAGATGGATACCATCAACCATTACGTTGGCATGTATCCAATTGCCGCCGGTGGTGTCATTGAAAGGGCATTTTCGCCATTTCTGATCTCCATGCTGGGAGTGATGCTGTTCGGGTTTATGTTTACTAAACCGATGTTGAGGACAGGTGTACTAACTGTTGGTTTTGCAGCGATAGTTGGCTGGATGTACCTGACCTACTATAGTGATGATGGTCTAAAGTACCAGAATACCGGTTACACAGAAGCGCTGATTACTTCACTGGACCAGGATACCGAAGTTGAAAAAAAGGAAATGACAGCAGGTGAAGCATTGATCGCTCGCATGCAGGCTTCGCTTGATAAAAGCAGTAAAAAGCAACCGACCAGCGATAAGGAGGCCGCCGCCAGTAATAAAACAAATAACATCAACAGCCTTCGGGTAACCTTTGAAAAAGATCAGGAGCGCTTACCCGCCAATGAACGTGAGCAATGGGACGGTAGTGGCTCACAAATGCTCTCCTGGCATTATGAAAAAAACCTGGCCCGTTACTTCAACGTTCCTGAAGAAATACAGCCACTGGTCAAGACAATGACTACCGCTGCTGACGTTGTTTTCTGGCTAATGATTGCCGCGATGGTTTTCCTGATAGTGGTGACTCGTAAGACCAACAGCAAACTATACTGGCTGCTGATTCTTCCATCCATCCTGCTGCCGCTGTTCTTTCTCATCGACTATTCCGCCTGGTTATGGTGGTATGGCCATACACTCAACGATATGGGTGCATTTACCGTCAAGCCCTTCATGCCTACCGTATTCGGTGATGGCAAGGTGGCCCAGTTCACAACCCATTCTTATCCAGCCCTCGGTTTCGGGTTAATGATTCTTTTCTCTGCTCTGCTGATCGTGGCGGCAAACCAGCGCTATAAACAGTTCAATGTCGACAAGTAGAGCTTGATGGGCACTTCCGTCAGGCATGTGGATAGAAGTACTCAAATAGACAACTGGGCTTGCAGGCTTGCTCTACTTTGCCTGCTGGCACCGCTGTCCCTGATGGCAGAAGACAGGCTTCCTTTGCAGCCTTTGATCGACGAAGCAGAAGAAGGTGCCGTCCTGTTACTTGAACCGGGCACCTATGCCGGGCCCATATTAATTGACAAACCCCTGACGCTGGACGGCAAAGGCAAGGTAACAATAGATGCTGGCGGCAAGGGCAGTGTCATTGTGCTGGATACTGATGGTGCCATTGTGCGCAACCTCCGTCTTACAAACTCAGGCGAATCTCACAACGATATCGATTCAGGTGTTCAGGTCCGAGGCAACTTTAATGTCATCAGCGATAACATCATCGACAACAGCCTGTTTGGTGTCGACCTGCAACAGTCAGAAAACAATATCGTACGCCGCAATAAAATCAGTTCCAAGCCATTTGATTTGGGAACACGTGGTGATGCCGTGCGCCTCTGGTACAGTTTTCATAACAAGGTAGTCGATAATACAATTCACAACTCTCGAGACACCGTCGTCTGGTACTCAGCAAATAATACTATTTCAGGGAACAAGAGCTCTGATAGCCGCTATTCACTGCATTTTATGTATTCACGATACAACCTTGTTGAAGATAACAACTATTACAACAATACAGTTGGCATTTTTCTAATGTATAGCGATGGCGTGGTGATCAGAAACAATACCATTGCCCATGCGTCCGGTGCCACCGGTGTCGGTATTGGTTTCAAAGAAACATCTGAGGTGACCGTCGAAGGTAATAAAATAATGTATTGTGCCAGCGGCCTTTATATAGATTTATCACCATTTCAACCTGATACAATCAATAAATTCAGCAATAATCTGATAGCCTATAACGGCATTGGCATCCGTTTTCTGAATGACTGGAGGGGCAATGAGTTCAGGGCTAACCGATTTATCGACAACCTTACTCAAGTTGTTGTGTCCAGCGGTTTAACTGCAAACAACAATATATGGGAAGGTAATCACTGGAGTGACTTTGAAGGCTTTGATGAGGACCAGGATGGTATTGGAGACACGGCATACGAGTTATATGTCTATGCCGATCGTATATGGAAAGATTTACCCTATGCGCAGTTTTTCAAGGGCTCCCCACTGCTGGAAGTGATGGACTTTCTTGAACGGCTGGCACCTTTTACTGAGCCTCACGTCCTCGTTCGAGACGAACGTCCGGTAAAACAACGGTCGCTGACCCTGGTAGAAGAGAAGACTGAGGTGAAAGATTCACTGGACTTGCTGCGTGAAAGTCTTGGTAGATAAGTAGTAGATAAACATGATGCAGATAAACATAAAATCGGTAGTTAAAACAAATGGCAAATAAGAAAAAATTACCTCCTCGCAAGGAAAAAGCACGCAGGAAGTTCATCCGCACGGTTGCTATGGGTATAGGTGTAGTAGGCATCTCATTGCTGGGTTACCTTCCTGTGCTTGGGCGCTGGCACAAGCGCATCAGGCCACCCGGCGCGCTGAAAGAAAAGGAGTTTCTCGCCTCCTGCATAAAATGCGGTCAGTGTGTCCAGGTATGCCCTGTAAACGCCATTAAACTGGCTGACCTGGATGAAGGTTTTGGTATAGGTACTCCCTATATCGATACCCGTGAGCAGGCCTGTGACTTTTCCTGTGATGGTCTGCAGTGTGTACTCGCCTGCCCCACTGGTTCATTGACGCACCATATAAACTATTCGCATGAAACCGATATGGCGATTGCCCGTGTGGCCAATGAGAACCTGTGTCTTGCCGTACTGGGCAAGGGCTTCAAGGGGAAAGCACGAGGAGATTCGTTCAAGGGAAAATTACGCTATGAGGACATCGACCGCTGGAGCCCAATAAGGGTCAGTGACTACCCCTATGACCTTGAGCTCTGCGATCTCTGTGTCAGGCAGTGTCCTATCGAGATTCGCGCTGATCAGTGTGCCGCCGGAAAACCGCCATCTGGAGATGAAAACCAGTGTCCACCTGAGCGTGCGATAAGACTGGAAACCATTGCAGGCGAAGACGGTATCCTTCGCAAGCGGCCGGTAATACTGGATGGATGCGTCGGTTGCGGAGTCTGCGAAATGATCTGCCCGGTCGAGCCTTCTGTTTTTGTCATGGACGGCACAGAAAGCCGGGGGATAGACGTATGAAGCATTTGATCAAATCCGTTGCCGTATTGCTGGGTGCAGACCCGAAGAGACCCCGGCCGGATGATTACACCCCGGAAGCCGTTGAGTTGCATGCCGAACAAAAGGCCGACAAAACAAGAATTGCTGCCATTCATGCAGAGATGGCACACAAGGCTCAGCACAAAATCCCTGAGAAATGGCGACGCCGCAGATGGACCGTGCTGATTCTGACCAATCTTTTATTCGTACTGTCCTTCCAGCTCGACATACAGATACTGGAAGGGGCATTGACCGGATCACGCTTTGTTGGCTTTCACATGGCGGACCTGAATTCTGCCCTGCAGGTTATGCTCGCTCACAAGGAGGTTGTACTCAATCTCCTGATCGGCACTACAACGGTATTCATACTATGGTGGCTGCTGGGCGGGCGTACATTCTGCTCCTGGGTGTGTCCCTATCACCTGCTCGCCGAATGGGCAGAAATGGCCCACGATTACCTGGCAAAGAAAAAAATCGTCACAGACCACCCGTTTGATCGCAGAGTACGCACCTATTTCTGGATCGTTTTCGCAGTACTTGCCATCGTCACTGGTTACACGGTGTTTGAAACTATATCACCGACCGGTATACTGAGCCGGGCGCTGATCTACGGCCCGGGAATTGCACTGGTCTGGGTAATCACCCTGCTGCTGTTCGAAATATTTTATTCAAAACGGGCCTGGTGCCGTTATGCCTGCCCGATTGGCCTGACCTATGGCCTGGTCGGTGCCATTTCGCCACTGAAAGTAACCTACAACCTTGGCAATTGCTTTCACGAAGCTGAATGCAAGAAGGTCTGCGAAGTCCCGCATGTGCTGGATGTCGTCATAAAAGGACGAGCAACGGATGTGGACCTGTTCATTGGTGCTGACTGTACTCACTGCGGCCGCTGCGTGGACGCCTGCCCGACTAACTCACTCAATCTTGAATTCAAGGGACTGGGGCAGTTGCTTAAATGATTCGTTTCAACCAGGTTTCCAAGCAGTTTCGCAAAGTCAGGGTCCTGAACAGCATAGATCTGGATATCGATCATGGCGATCGCATAGCACTGGTCGGTTCCAATGGTGCCGGCAAGACAACACTGATACGCTGCCTGCTGGGTGAGTATAACTTCCAGGGGAGCATCACTGTCGATGGACTTGAACCGGCGAAAAATCGAACCGAAGTCCTGAAACGCATCGGCTTCGTGCCCCAGCTGTCACCACCGTTAAAGATGCCTGTCGGGCAATTAATCAAGTTTGCAGCCGGTGTCTGTGAATCAAAACCGGAAAGAATGGTGGAAATTTGCAGCCAGTTGGGACTGGATTTTACAGAGATACAACGTCGTCCTTTCAACAAACTCTCTGGCGGCCAGAAACAAAAATTATTGATCAGTATTGCACTGGGACGGGATACCGACCTGCTGGTGCTGGATGAACCCGCCGCCAATCTTGACCCTGAAGCCCGACATACATTCTTCCAGCTACTGGCAGAAAAACAGAAACAGGTAGCGATGATCATTTCCAGCCATCGGCTGGACGAGGTTGCTGCTCTGGTCAACAGAGTAGTCGAGCTGGACCAGGGGGACATCGTACTCAATGATCATGTCGCTGATCAGATCGATCTCACCAGTGTGCTGCTTTGTCGCCTTACACTCAGCCGCGCAGACTCGGCCTTTTCTGAAACGATTCGTGAATGGGGCTTTGCTGACAGCGAAGACGGTCAGCTCTGGCAGGGTGAAATAGCCGGCCCGGACAGACTCAGATTTCTTGGTGTGCTATCACGCTATGCGGCGATATTAAAAGGCATACACCTTGATGAAGATAAAAAAGGAGGAAGAACTGATGTATAGACATATCTTAATCAGTTTCTTCTTTCTCCTGCTTGCAGCCTGCTCACCGGAAGAGACCAGCGGGCCCGGTGAAGTGCGCTGGGATCGCGAAACATGTACGCGCTGCAACATGGCAATCGGCGACCACCAGTATGCCGCACAGATACGCGGCGGGGCTGCCGGAGAAAAGAGCAAACTCTACAAGTTTGATGATATCGGCTGTGCTGTGCTCTGGCTTAGTGACCAGCCCTGGAAAGACAGCCAGGACACCGAAATCTGGGTCATTGACCAGCAGACGGGCAACTGGATCGATGCCCGCAAAGCAAGTTATATAAAAGGTAAAATCAGCCCGATGAATTATGGGCTGGGTGCGCAGGCAGAAGCTACTGAAAACTCTCTTGATTATTCACAGGCTACCGCCCACATCATAAAACTCGAAAAAGGCCTCCACCAACATGGTGGCCACAACCCGATGAATCACAAATGAAACATTTATTACTTGCGGCCAAAACCGACATCAGCGAATCACTGCGATCCCGCTGGTTCATGGTGTACACACTGGTATTCGGTGGCCTTATTGTTGCACTGTTCATGTCCGGCCTGACTGAGTCGCGTGTCATGGGCTTTAGCGGCCTGTCCCGCGTGCTGGTCACCTATCTGCAGATCACCATGGCCATCCTGCCTGTCTTCGTGCTCATTACCACTGTGCGCTCGGTTGCCGGTGACCGTGAAGCGGGTGTATTCGAATATATGCTGTCTCTGCCCGTCAGCCTGTTTGCCTGGTTCTGGGGTAAAATGCTCGGGCGGTTTGTCGTTGTCTTCCTGCCGGTAGCATTAGCCATGTTTGTCGCTGTTGGCTGGGGTATAGCTAAAGGCATTGAGATACCCTGGGCACAGGTTATTTATTACACCGGCTTTCTATTATCGCTGGCCGGATGTTTTCTCGGAATTGGCATGCTGATATCAACACTGGCCAGAACGTCTGATGTAGCCACCGGCATCGCCTTTATCGTCTGGCTGGGCCTGCTGATGTTTATGGACCTCATTTTACTTGGTATGCTGATCCGTCAAGGCATGCCATCTGAAACAGTCATTGCCGTAGCCCTGTTCAATCCAATGCAGGTATTTCGTACTGCTGCAATGATGCTGTTTGACCCACAACTGGTACTGCTTGGGCAGTCGGCCTACGTCATTCTGGATAACTTTGGCAAAACCGGTTATATCCTGTGGGCCCTGTTCTACCCGATTGGTCTGGGATCACTCTGCGCCTGGATCGGCTATCAGATTTTCAAACGCAGTGATCTTCCCTGAAAGGCAATTGGATATTGAGGATTTTGCACCTTTTTAATACCGTTCAAGTAGCTAAATACTTGACAAATCACCCAAAAACAAGGATATTGCGCTGTTTTCTCAGACTCAGCCCTGTTCCAAGAGGATTAGACATTGGCAAATTCACTCCAGGCACGTAAACGTGCCCGTCAAAACACAGTACGCCGCACTCATAACCACAGTCAGCGTAGCATGATGCGCACCTATATCAAAAGCGTATACGCAGCAATCGAAAGCAGTGATAAAGATGCAGCCGCATCAGCTTATCAGACTGCCGTTTCAATTATTGATCGCAATGCTAAACTCGGCCTGCATCATAAGAACAAGTCGGCTCGCCTGAAAAGTCGTATGAATGCTCGCATTAAAGCAATGGCGTAGACTTTTTCATTTTTCGCGTTGCTGTTTTGCTATAGAGGGCCGGTCAAATGACCGGCTTTTTTTATTATGCTGGTACGTGGCTGAAGATTTTGCTCTTCCTGAGAGGGGTTTCCTTTTCTATCTTATGTCCCCGCGTCGGCGACCATAATTTTCTTTAGCAACTGCATCCAGTACGATTTTTGCACCATCTTCTGGCGTCAGTGTTCCAAGCTGGATATCTTTTACTACATCCTGAAATATGGGTGACTCCACATTAATTTTTTCAACTGGCGCGTTCATGGCATCGAGTGCACGATGCAGGTGCCAGCTTGCAGTAAATTTCAGCATTCCGTATTGCTTCCTTTTGTTTGTTAACGAGCCTTAAATTAATTATGGCCTGGTAATAATTTTTTCTCTTGACGCAACACGCCAAAAGCTTGGCTGGCCCCTAACTATGCCCAAAATATCAAACCAGGACAGACTTGTTACGACATCTGCTGTTGATTTCTGTAGACAACTAGACAACGCGGGCTACTACCGGCCAGGCCAACTGCTGAGTGGCCTACCTCATATATCCCCCACAGGCTGAAATTTTCGTCTCTGTAAACCTGGCTTCCCCTCTTTGAAAATGAAAGCCACTTTCTTCTACCTGCCAAATATTACTCTGGTTTATTATATCAGTTAAATCCGGTACGCTTCACTTTCGAGCATCTCTATTAATTTATAAATTGAACAGAGGTTCCTTAAGTCATAACTGAAAAAAACAATACCAACCCTGCCTATAATTATGCTTACCAAAGATTATTTTACGGCCATATTATTTTTTATTATTGTTACTGCTGGTTATTACAGTACTTCATCATTAATGCCGAAAATAAAAAGTGATACTTCCACCTCATCAACAGAATTTTCTATAAAAAGAGCGCTGGATAATTTACAGGAAATCACCCAAAAACCACATTATGTGGGTACACCTGAACATAAAATCGTACAAAATTATATTGTCAACAAACTGCAGCAATTAGGATTAAAGCCTGAAATACAAAACCAGCTTGTAATCAATAAGAAATATCATAGCAGCGCCTATACTCAAAATATTGTAGCTAAAATAGAAGGGACTGCTGATGGAAAAGCATTGCTCTTAGTCACCCACTATGATTCTTCTCCACATTCATCCTTAGGCGCCAGTGATGCTGGCAGTGGTGTAGTGACAATACTGGAAGGCGTACGGGCCTTTTTAGCAACAGATATACAGCCGGAAAATGACATTATTATTTTAATTTCAGATGCTGAAGAAATAGGTTTGTTAGGTGCCAGTGCTTTTGTAAAACATCACCGCTGGGCCAATAATGTTGGTTTGGTAATAAACTTTGAAGCCAGAGGTACTGGCGGGCCAAGTTATATGCTGATGGAAACCAATGGTGGCAATAAAGAACTAATACAGCATTTTAGAAAAGCCAATCCTGAATATCCTGTGGCAACTTCGTTAATGTACAGTATCTATAAAATGCTGCCGAACGATACAGACTTAACTATTTTCAGAGAAGATAGCGATATAGAAGGATACAATTTTGCTTTTATTGATGATCATTTTGATTATCATACAGCTCAAGATACTTTTCAGCGCTTAGATAAAAGATCTCTACAACATCAAGCAGCATATCTGGTTCCTTTATTAGGCTATTTCGCTGCTGCTGATCTGACTAATTTAAAATCTGACAAGGATTATGTCTATTTTAATATGCCTGTTGCTGGATTGGTGTATTACCCTTATGAATGGGTTTTACCAGTATTTCTTCTAGTATTGCTATTGTTTACCAGCCTGATATTTTATGGTCTTTCTCAAGAAAAAATTAGTGTCAGGCATTTACTCAAGGGATTTATTCCCTTTATATTATCACTACTGATTTCAGGGCTGCTAGCCTTTTTCGGATGGAGATTATTACTGAAACTTCATCCACAGTATAATGAACTCCAACAAGGGTTCACTTACAATGGCCATCTGTACATAGCTGCTTTTTCTGCCTTAAGCCTGGCGGTCACATTTTTAGTTTATTCCACCTACTTAAAGAAAATAAAAACAACTGATTTAATTATTGCGCCAACTTTTATCTGGATACTTATTAATGCCGCTGTGCTGATCTATTTAAAAGGTGCCGGCTATTTTATTATTGCAGCGTTATCAGGTCTATCTTCACTGGCAATATATTTACTATCTAATTATGGCAGAAAAAGCAACAAGCTAGCATTAACGGTGCTTTCTATTCCTGTCTTATTGCTCTTTGTACCAATGATTCAAATGTTTCCTGTAGGATTAGGATTAAAAGCATTAGTCATTAGCACAAGTATTATTGTTCTTCTATTCGGCTTATTGATTCCGGTATTTTCAGATTACAGTGGCACGAAAACATTAGGTAAACTATTTCTTTCACTTGCCATTATTCTATTGATTTCTGCCTCATTAATGTCTGGCTATAATGAAGACAGGAAAAAACCAAATAGTATTATCTATGTACTTGATGCTGATAAAAATGAAGCCTACTGGGCTAGTTATGATAGCGAAGTGGATGAGTTTACCAGGCAATTTTTAGGTAACAATCCCGCAACAGGAAGCATTGATATATCCACTCTCACAAGCAAATACAATTCAAAAGTAAAATTTCATAGAAAAGCGGAAGTAAAGAAAATTGCTCAACCAGTAATTGAAATTATTTCAGATACAATGATTGATAGTGGCAGGGTTGTTCAGCTCTCAATTACACCACAGCGAAAAGCAAATATCCTCGAATTGATTTCAAATACGGCCATCCACTTCAGGTCTTTTAAAGTTAATGGAGAAGAACTGTCAGAAAAAGATGAAAATGGATTTGTCCTGGTCAATAAAATAAACACAAGCTTGCTAAGGCATTATCTATCAGGCAATGAAGAGAGTTTAGATCTTGAATTTTCAATTCCTGAAAATGATAGTTTAAAACTTACTCTATACGAAACCTCTTATGATTTGTTAGATAGCCCTATGTTTAATATCGAGCCAAGAGATGAAACAATGATGCCAAAACCATTTATTATTAACGATGCTATTATAATAAAAAAGAAAATAGCTCTGGTGCTTGATGAGAATTAAAGACATAGTGACTCAGCGTGTGCGTAGATTGCATGTTGGATAAAGAGATGGCTCGATTAAGCCTGCAAGAGGGTTTACTGTATAATTTTACCAGCCCATACAGCAGCTGCATTATGCTATATAGACTTCCTTCATAGCAGGAAGCCTTGTTACTGGCAGAGAATTACAAGTCGGGAGGGCATGCAACCCTAAGGAAACTCTGATTAATTCAATGAAGCCCGTCATTGCACCCTTCGGCTATTTCCTACGGTCACGAGCACCGAAGCGCAGCAATATAATCAATAGCTTAGAGATTGCCACGTCACTTTGTTCCTCGCAATGACGAATTAATCAGAGCTTCCTTAGGCTATAACCTGGTTGCGACCCGCATTTTTGGCGCGATAGAGGTTGTCGTCGCAACGCTTCATCCAGTTGTCCCAACCCTCGTCAAGCTTGAGTGTGGCAACACCAATACTCACAGTTATGCTGTTTCCGAGAGGAGTTGCTAATGACGCGATTGCAGTACGCAGCTCCTCGGCCATCCTCAAACCCTGCTGCAAATCTTTTTTAAGCAGAACCACCAGAAACTCCTCACCGCCAATCCTGAAAACTTTATCACTACTGAGGGTGTGTTTATGTAGATACTTACCTATATCACGGAGAATTGTATCTCCAGCACTGTGGCCTAAAGTGTCATTAATGGCTTTGAAGTGATCAATATCAAGAGCAATGAGCGTCATGTCAGCACCAATAGTGCGGTTCTGATGGATAGCATGCTCAAGTGTTTCATGCAGTAGCGTGCGGTTTAAAAGCCCTGTTAGCGGATCGATTTGGGCCTGTCTTTCAAGGGTTTTCTGTTGGTTAGCGATTACACGAACAAAGATGGCAGTAAAGATACTCACCATGGTAACTGATACTAACAAGCGTATCGCCAGCGCAAACTCAAGAGTCACCCATGCCTGTGGCAAAATGATGACAATGAACGCTATATTGGCAATCCAGGCCTGACGTTCGGGCAGCATAAAATAGAAAGCCAGCACCGCAGGAAAACACCAGAATATACTGATCAGCCCTACTGAGTGGAATGCGTATACGAAAAAAAATATCATAGCAGGAACGAGGCCTGCAAACGTCAGCATGACGTTATACTGGCCCTGTTTGCATTGCCAGGCATTAATGGCGAAAAGAGTGATCACGACCAGTGAAGCAGTACCCAGCAGCAAATGACCCTGAATAAACTGACCTATAGCAAATGGGGACAAAAAGATTAGTGTTGTTACGGCCACACCGAACGTGGTTTTAGTACGAAAGTCAGTGATGTATTTGGGCTTTTCTATATTCATGTAAACCGTTTATACCCAGTGGCATGAAATAATGCCAACAAGCAGCCTGTCTCATACTATAAAAAAGGGCGCCTCTGTTTAAATCCATGAGTATTCATGGATTTAAACAGAGGCGCCCTTAAGACTACTCTACGACAGTGCGCGGCCTTAATATTACGGCTATAGCACGTCGATTTTTCTGTCGGCCGGCTTCTGTGTTGTTGTCAGCAACCGGGCGGGTTTCACCATATCCTACGATACTGATTCTGTCCGGAGAAAAACCGTAATCCTGAATAAACATTTTTTTCACTGCTTCAGAACGGCGTTCCGACAGGCCCTGGTTGTATTGCTCGGTACCAATCCAGCAGGTATGCCCTTCAACCGTCATGCTGACTTCCGGACTCTCTTTCAGAACCCTGGCTATCTCTTCGAACTGAGGTTTATATACAGATTTTATATCGGACTTGTCAAAATCGAACTGCACCAGTAGTTCAAAGGTGTCTACCACCTCTTTTTTCACAGGTACTGATTCTGGCTGAGCTTCCGGCTGCACTGCTGCAACCGCCTTCCCTTTGCCAAAGTGCCAGTTAAGTCCAATAGTTACAGCATCGTCTTCATACGATTCATCACCGAAATCAAAAAAATGCTGGTAACCGACTCTCAATTCAAGACTGTCTGTTAAGGCTCCCGACACACCCAGTCCTGCCTGAAGATGTTCTGTCCTGTCTACCGTTGCATCATCTACACCGAAACTGCTGAGTCCTGCTGAAACAAAGGGTTTCCAATTTTTTTCACCAAAGAAATAATAGCCGTTAATTGAAAACTGATTCACATCGACATTGTTGCTGATATCCGTACCCAGACCGATGTCGGCAGCCCAACTGTCATTAAACTGGTATCCCAGCAATAAGCTGCCGATCTTGGGTGTGTGCCCCGGCGATCGGGTTGGCACCTCAGGCACCCTCTCACTATCCAGGGCGAGCGAACTGAGCCCAAAACCCAGATAAACATTTCCCTCCGTTTCCGCAAAAGCTACATTTAAAGATGCACCCAGAAACAACCCGGATAACAATATACTAAACGTTTTCATTTATCTGTGTCTCCATCAACAATAATCAGTCCGGCGGCAATATGAGGAACATTACCATCCCCCTACCCGCCTGCCAGCATAACCTGTATTTTCGTACAATTTCGTCTCATATACAATCTGCCAGCACAACATATCGTTGCCACGACCTGAATAATGCTGCAATCAGCGGATCACAATTGAATGATGTGATTGATGCCGGCCGTCTTCAGGAAACTGCCGCAGCTGGGTACCGACCGGGACTCTCTGCTTGAAGCCCTGGCGAAGGGCTTTTTCAAATAAGTCCCGACTATTCAGACCGGTACTCCGGTGCACGGCTGATGATATCAACCGTAAACAGGTAAACAATCTGCAGCAGCTGTTGAGCTTGCCTGCCTTGCGGAGGTTTTGCCTGCTTCCAGCCCCTGTTTCCAGTCCTCGACAAACTGGCGAATGGATTCGATAAAATCCTCATCATGTTCCGGGCGGTCTATGGAGCAATGAATTTGCACTATTGCCGGAGCATCCACGGCCGCAGTAATGGTCCATTGGAGTGCATTTTGACAGCCTGGCAGCGTGAAACGTACGCCCTGCCTGATCAACTCACGATGCACCTTGAACTCACCCCAGACACAATAGACCTCCCCTTTGTCACCCTGACAAGAGAGCACCTTTTCAATTGACGCACAATAATCTGCCAGATTGGCAATATGAATATTTCGCTGAATAAGCAGCGGCGGTAGATTGATGCCCGCACTGGTATAGAATTCCATCGTAGCAGTGGCCCATAGATAATTGTCTGGCAGTGTACCTGTTTACGAGATTCCCGCTCAAGTTTTCTCTGTCTGGCCAACGGGCCATACCGCCACTTCGAAAGCTCATGGGTAGCACTTCAGTGCTGTGGGACTTGCAATGACAGCATGATAGAATTGTCCTGCGATTTTTAGCCACCTTATCGAACACCAGAGCATGCGCCAGCCGGCATCTGATGTCAGGATAGCCTCATGCCAAACTATTCCCTGTTTTCCGTATCCATGATAAATGCCCTGTTGCTCATGCTGATTTCATTCAGTTGCATGACGTGGCCGGGCAGCAGTCATGCTGACGAGATCTCAGCACATCCAAAAATTGGCCTCGCACTGAGCGGGGGAGGTGCACGCGGTGCTGCACATATAGGCGTACTCAGGGAACTGGAAAGACAGAATATCCGTATCGACTATATTGCCGGTACCAGCATGGGGGCAGTTATTGGCGGTCTCTATGCATCCGGTCTGAGTGTTGATCAGATCGAACAGGTCTATCTCAATATAGACTGGAATGATGTTCTCAACGATTCCCCTCCGCGTCAGGATTTATCCATGCGGCGCAAGTTTGATCAGGCTATTTTTCAGCTGAATAAGAAACTGGGTGTCAAGGATGGCAAACTCGAATTACCCGCCGGCGTGATCCGCGGTCAAAAACTGGAACTGGAACTGCAGAAGCTCCTGCTGCATGTTGCAGAAATTAATGATTTCGACCAGCTGGTTATCCCTTTTCGCTCCATTGCCTCGGATATTGCGACGAACCAGGTTGTCGTCATCGGCTCAGGCAGCATGTCCCAGGCCTTACGCGCAAGTATGGCGGTACCCGGCCTGTTCACGCCGGTCAAGGTCAATAACAGATTACTGGTCGATGGTGGCATTACCAATAACCTTCCAGTAGATGTGGTCAGAGAAATGGGCGCCGATATTGTTATCGCTGTGGATATTGGCAGCCCCTTATTGAAGATGGATGCATCGGTTTCAATCATAACAATTGCCGAGCAATTGACTAATATTCTTGTCCGCCGTACGACCGATCAGCAGATCGAAATGATGGCTAAAGATGACATTCTCATTGTTCCTGAACTGGGTGAGTACTCAGCAGGCAACTTTGCAGATTCTGCCTCACTGATCAGCAAAGGTGGGGAGGCGACACAGGAAAAAACGTCTAAACTGGCACGGCTGGCTCCGTCTGCGCCTGTGCTAGCTGTACAGCATGAAACATGCCCGTCATGTCAATCGGCATTACCTGTGATCGGTTATATAAGAGTCGAAAACGATTCCCAGATAGATAACGAATTTCTGCAGAAAATGTTACACCAGAAAACAGGGCAGCCACTTGATGTGGCAAAACTGGAGCAGGACATCGGGCGAATCTATGGCCTGGGGACCTTTGACAGTGTGCAGTATGACCTGGAAAAGAAAGGAACTGAAACAGGGCTGGTATTGAAAGTCCGCAAGCAGCCCTGGGGCCCTAACTATCTGCAATTCGGACTCAGCCTGTCGAGTGATTTTTCTCAATCCAACCGCTTCTCTATTCGTTTTGGTTATACAAAAACACCCATCAACAAACTCAATGGTGAATGGCGTACAATTTTCTCCCTCGGTGAAGAACCCGGCATACAAACCGACTTATACCAGCCGCTGGCAATAGGCTCCCCCTGGTTTGTTGAACCGACTGCCTTCCTGCTTAACAACAAATACTACACCTTTGACGAAGACAAGATCATTACAGAAACAAGCGTCACTCGTCTGGGTGCAGCACTGGCTATTGGCCGTCAGTTCGGCAGTACAGGCGACGTTCGCCTGGGTCTGAGGCGATACGTTGGCCAGACCGAGATCACCATCGGCGACCCTGATATCCCTGACCAGGATATTGATGCCGGGGAACTATATATCGATGCACGGCATGACTCGCTGGATGATATATTTTTTCCGCGTCAGGGCTGGACAGGAGAGCTAGGCCTGCTCGGGTCAAGAACAGAACTGGGTGCTGATGATGACTTCGATCAGGCAATGGCCAGAGCCTTTAGTGCCAAAACATGGGGCAGGCATACGCTGCATCTGGGCGGACGTATCATGACAACCTACAACGGTGAAGCACCGATACAGAATTACTTTCGCCTCGGCGGCATGTACAACCTTCCAGGCTACAGTGAGAATGAGCTGTCAGGCCAGAATGCCGTGCTGTTCAAAACCGGATACCTCCGCACCTTAACGCCGTTTCTCTCCATGCCGACCTTTCTCGGTGCCACCCTGCAATATGGCGATGTATTTCAGAACAAGGATGATATAAAGTTTTCCGACCTGAAGACTGCCGCCGCCATGTACTTTGGGTTGCATAGTGTCATTGGTCCACTTTATATTGGTTACGGCATCGCTGAAGGTGGCGAGTACCGGGTGTATTTTACTATTGGCGGCGTTCGGTGATATTTAAGGGCACCCTTGAATTCTGGATACATCAGATTGCGATTCAAAATCAGTCAGATCAAGGCAAGGGTCGCACGTGAGCTAGCTATTGCGAAGACTTTTGACCGCAGGAAATGCCCGTGGTACAACAAAAAAGACTGAATATTTGTCGTATGATACAAGTTCATGAATTGATCAGAGGCTCCTTAACTGAGTACCATACGGTTTGTCCCCTTATTCTTGCGGATGATATCCGCGTATGACTTTTCTATAACAAGGAAAAATACTCAAGCATGCGCTGGCGCTGGTGAGCATCGGGCATCCTGCCAAAACCTGCTCCCATATTATCGAGCATGTGATGTACTTTTGACGTCGCAGGGATAACACACGTCACAGCTGGATGCGAGACTACGAACTTGAGAAAGAACTGGCTCCAGCTGTGGCAATCAAAATCTGCGGCCCAGGCAGGCAGCTTCTGACCCCGGGTATGGTGGAACAGCTCACCACGCTGGAACGGTCGATTGATCATTGTGGCAATACCGCGTTCCGCTGCCAACGGCAGGACCCGCTGTTCCGCCTTGCGGTTGGCAATGCTGTAACTAAACTGGACAAAATCGAGCGGGAAAGCCTCCATAACATGGGTCAGCTGATCATGATCATAACCACGATGCGTGGTGATGCCGATATAACGTATTCTTCCCTGTCTCTTCCATTCCGTCAGCGTCTCCATGTGCACTTGCCAGTCGAGCAGGTTATGGATCTGCATCAGGTCGATTACCGGCGCACGCAGCAGGCGCATGGACTGCTGCATCTGCGCGATACCCTCCTCCCTGCCTTCAGTCCAGACCTTGGTTGCGGTAAACAGTGCCCCCTTGTTGCGGATATCTGCCAGCGATTCACCGAGCACCTGCTCCGAATTACCGTACATGGGAGAGGTATCGATGAGCCCGCCGCCCTGATCAAAAAAGGCCTGTAATACCTTTACCAGCCTGGCGCGCACTTCGATATCGGCACCAACGTCGAAGGTCCTTGACGATCCCATACCGATGACTGGAATCTTTTCCCCGCTTGAAGGAATCACCTTTTTCAACATGGGTAAAGCTCCCCAGGCCAGCAGCGGCAGCCCCCCAGCAACAGCACCGAACAGGCCCAGTGCCTGCATAAACTGCCGGCGACTAAGTTGGTCGTATTCAGTATTCATCCACACTACCTCGCTGATTCCTGTTATCTGCCAGTTTCGCCTGTGCCAGTTGCGTCTGCTTTCGCCCCAGACGATAGGCCAGCAGCGCCCACAATCCTGCCAACGGTACCGCAAGCCAGGCGATGCCGGATATCCCAAGGCCCAGGCTGCGCAGGCCCGTATAGATCCAGGCGCTGACGGCATCGCCACCGCGGTATACAGTGGTATCGATAAAATTCTTGGCCTTGTATTTTTCCTCACGTTCAAGCACCACGTACAGCATTTCCCGTGATGGCCGCATGATAGCGTAGTTACCGGCACGGCGTATGACCTGAACCACAACCAGCACAGCCAGCACCGGCGAAAAGGCCAGCGCCATGAAACCCAGACCCAGCAGCAGTGGTGCCAGTGCCAGAGTCCAGGACAAACCCAGCCAGCGTATCAAACGTCCAGTGAGGAATAACTGGATCAGTACAGTAAGCAGGTTAACGGCAAGATCAATAGCGGCAAACACGGCGGTACGCTCACTCGGATCAACAAAGGCATCCCGTATGATCTGCGCCTGCTGGAAATAAAGAAATGTTGCCAGCGTGGTAAACAGCAGCATCAGCAAAGCGATACCCAACAAATAGGGGGATTGCAGCACCAGTCGTATGCCTGCCAGCACACTGCCACCCATTGGCTGTTCCGGCGAACCGGAAGCTGTCGCCACAGAATCATTCTGTGCTGCCCGCCAGGCAATCATGCGGCGGATGCAGAACACTGCCCACCCCAGCAACACGGCAGATATCAACAGCAGGTTTGCTGACCCCAGAGGTTTTACCAGCATCGCTGTCAGGACTGGCCCCACAAGAGCACCCGCTGTCCCGCCGGCGGCAATGAAGCCGAAAAGCCGGCGTGCCTGGTGATTATTAAAGATATCCGTCATGAAACTCCAGAACACAGAGACCACAAAAAGATTGAACACACTGACCCAGATGAAGAATGCCCGTGCCACCCACACAGCCGCGAAGTCACTGCTGAAGAGAATATAAAACAGCAACAGATTTGCAATGAAAAAAACATACACCGAGGGTAGAAAAATGGAACGCTTATAGCGAGATGTGAGCCAGCCGAACAGCGGCACCATAGTGAGCATTGCAAGAAAGGTACCGGTAAATAACCACTGCAGATTATCCACACCGCCGGCAATGCCCATCTCGTCGCGCATCGGACGCAGAATATAATAGCTGCACAGCAGTGCAAAAAAATAGAAGAAGGCCCACAGCATTACCGGTACTTCACTAGCTTTAACATTGACCAGCCGTTGCAGCCAGGAATATGTCCACCTCAAGCCCGGCTTGTGTTTATTCTGCATAGCTGCATTCTACTGAATATCCGTCAGGTAATGGAAATCTGTGGGTGAGACAGTCTGTAACCGCACACAGTTACTATTCGGCAGTACACTAGCCATGAAATACATTGTATGATCAGTCAGTCAATTCATAGACGCTGATATCATGCGCATGCGAAAGAATTTCTGGTGGTTTCCGATACTAACAGTACTGCTAGGCAGTCTGTTACTCACTGCATGCAATGAAGCCACTGACAAGTCAGGAAAAAGGAAAAAGCCCGTTCATCTGGTTGAAACTACGCAGGTCGAGCTGAACACTGTAGGTCTGACACAGAATAGAACTGGCACATTGACCTCACGCCGAGAAGTAAAGATCTTCAATCAGGAAGAAGGTGCCATTACTAAAATGCCGTTCTCCGAAGGCGATACAGTTAACAAGGGCGATATTGTTGTGCGCCTGGACGACAAGATCCTGCGTGCTAATCTTACCCGCGCACAGGCTACTCACCGAAAAGCAAAACTCGATCTAAACCGTATCAGCAACCTGTACAAAAAGAAGCTTAGCTCCGATGAATTGCTGAACCTCAGTGAGACAGACCTTGCTATTGCCGCAGCTGATGAAGAGATGATTGCCACTCGCCTTGGCTACACAGTAATCAGGGCGCCGATTAACGGCATCGTTAGCCAGCGTCTGAGTGAACCCGGCAATATTGCTGAGCGTTATACCCATCTGTTGACGATCTCCGACCACACGACGCTGGTGACCGAGGTCAATGTTTCTGAACTGCTGGTATCCCATTTACAGCTCGATGACAATGTAACCGTTACTATTGATGCGCTGGGTAATGAGGTTTTCAATGGCAATATCAGTCGCATACACCCCAACCTGGATCCACTGACACGACGCGGCACGGTGGAGATCACACTGGCTCCGGTGCCTCCCGGTGCCCGTCCCGGGCAGTTATGCCGGGTTAGCTTCAGCACCCGCATGGCGGAACGTCTGATGATTCCCTTCAGGGCCCTGCGACGGGATATCGAGGGTGAATACGTGTTCCGGCTTGATGGGAAAAAAGCGGTACGCAATGGTGTCCTCAGTGGCCTGCGCATAGGCGAACAGGTAGAAATTCTGCAGGGACTTGAAGCAGGCCAGCGCATTGTCATCAAGGGTTTCCTCGACCTGACCGACAAAAAGCAGGTCAAAGACATCTCACCATCGGCCGATCCTTCGGCCAGACCAGCAGGTTAACACCGGCATGACCGGGTCCAGCTCCAGTTTTGGTTTAAAGAATCTGGTAGAACGTAGCGGTGGTCTCGCAGCGTGGTCAATAAGACACCCTATCGGTGTCAGCATGATTGCCATCGCCATTGTTGTGCTCGGCGGCTTTGCACTCGGCCGCCTGGCCATAGACCTTCATCCGCATATTATTTACCCGGAAATCCGTGTACGCATCCTCGACCCGGGAGTCCCGGCAACCGTCATGGAAGATCGAGTCACACGACAGCTGGAAGAACAACTGGCCATCACGGAAGATGCCATCTCAGTGCAGTCAAATACGACATTGGGCGCCTCGTCCGTCGACCTCTCATTTGGTTATGGCAAAGACATTGATATCGCCCTGCGCGATGCCAGTACCCGTCTCGATCGCGCCAGGCGTTTTCTACCCGAAAGTATCAGCCCGCCGGTCATCTACAAACGTGATCCGGCACAGATTCCCGTAATGGAATTCGTTGTCAGTTCATCAGTACGCGATGCTGTAGAACTACGCACCTGGGTTGATGATGTACTGCGCAAATGGTTTATCAACCTGCCCGGCGTGGCAGCCGGTGAGGTCGGTGGCGGCGTTACACGAGAAATCCATATTCTGCCCGACCAGCAGAGACTGGCGGGTGTTGGTCTCGGTTTGAATGACCTTATCAATGCGGTTAAACGTGGTAACAGTGAAGACCCGGCAGGCCGCCTGCGCATGAGCGGGCAGGAAATTACCGGAAAAATCAGTGGCCGCTTCAGCAGCCTGGAACAGCTGCGCAATTTGCCCCTGAGCCTGCCTGACGGCAGCATTATCTATCTGCATGAAATAGCCGAAGTCCGTGATGCTCACGAAGAGGAACGCATACGGGTACGCGCAAACCAGATACCCGGGGTAAAACTATCAATCCAGAAACAACCCGCCGCCAACACTATCAGCGTCGTCAATGCCGTACAGCAACGGCTGGCCTGGTTGCGTGCACAGAACCTGCTACCGGAAGATATCCAGCTGATCACTGTTTCGGATCAGTCGATCTATATTAGCCAGGCGGTTAAAAATTCTGCTCTGGCAGCGATCAGTGGAGCCGTGCTGGCAATGATCGTGGTTTATCTGTTCCTGGGTAATCTCAGACGCACACTAATTATTGGCAGTGCCATCCCGATAGCCATCATGGTGACGTTCATATTTATGGCTGTAGGAAAGCTGACGCTGAATATCATGACCCTCGGCGGACTCGCTCTGGGGGTTGGCTTGCTGGTCGATAATACCATCGTCATGCTGGAAAATATCTACCGCCACCAGAAGCAAGGGGAGCCTCCCGAGGAAGCAGGCATCCATGCCGCTACCGAAGTCAACAGCGCCATTGTTGCTTCCACCAGCACCAACCTGTCGGCGGTACTGCCATTCCTGTTTATCGGCGGACTCACCGGGCTGCTATTTCGTGAACTGATTTTCACCATCTCAGCCGCCATTCTTGCATCAATGGTCATTGCACTAACACTGGTACCGGCACTGGCAGCAAAGGTCATGGTAACCCGGCCATCGCGCATGCGTCTCTCCATGGATGCGGCTATGCGCTGGTTGCAGGAAAAATATGCGCAGCTGCTGAAGCATGTATTACATCATCGCTGGATTGTGTCACTACTGTTTATTGCGGGACTGATCTTTACCGCACCAACTTTCTTCAGTGAGAAGCAGATTTTTCTACCCAAAATGGACGACGGTCGCATTACCGTTCGTCTGTCAGCCGATCCTGGCATCAGTCTTGCGAGCATGGATAAAAATACCCGGCTGATTGAGGAAATGTTGCTGGCCAGGCCAGAGGTCGAGTCGGTATTCACCCTCGCCGGTGGATTCATTTTCGGCCGCAGTGAGCGGGAAACCTCCAACCGCAGTACGATCATTGCGCAGCTTGTCCCCCTCAAGCAACGCACAGTCAGCAGCGAAGACTGGATGAAGAAAATTAATAAAGAAGTCGCCGCCAAACAGCTGGCTGGCCTCAAGGTGCGCATTTACCAGCGTGGAATTCGCGGCATACGCACCGGCCGGGGCGATGATGATGTCAGTCTGCGTATACAGGGTCCATCGCTGCAGAAACTGGAGAGTCTTGCCGACGATATTGTCACACAATTAAGCACCGTAGAAGGACTGCGCAATGTCTCCCATTCTTCCGAGGATGACAATCTTGAGCTGTCTATCCAGATTGACCGGGAACGGGCCAGGAGCCTGGGGCTCGATATCAAAGACATCAGTCAATCTGTACAGATTGCACTCGAAGGTCTGGTGATTAGCGATTATATCGAAGGCGACCGCGCCTTCGATATACGATTACAGTTGCCGCGCCTTGAAACTGCTGACCTTCAGGAGCTTGAATCAGTGCTGTTGTTTCCTGGTGATAACAAACGACAACCCATTTATCTTGGTAATGTCGCACGCGCTGAACTGGTGCAGTCACCGGCAAGCATTATGCGCGACAACCAGATGCGCATCATTGAAATCAGCGCCAGTATTGAATCGGGCGCAAGCCTGGGCCTGGTCATGAATAACATCGATCAGGTGATAGCAGCCATTGACCTGCCTGCGGGCTACAACATCTATGATGCAGGTGTCAGCAAGACCCTGCAGGAAGGCAGACATACAACCATGCTGCTGCTGGGGCTGGCACTCTTCCTGGTATTCGTTGTTATGGCGGTACAATATGAATCGTTACGCAACCCGATGGTAATCATGCTTAGCGTGCCCTTTGCAGCCATTGGTGTTGCCATAGGCATAAATCTGGCTGACCTGCCACTGTCGGTGCCTGTGTGGCTGGGCATGATTATGCTGGCCGGCATCGTCGTCAACAACGCCATTATCCTGGTTGAATATATTGAAATACTACGCGCACAGGGCATGGAAAGCATGCAGGCCCTGATTGCAGCAGCAAAAACACGGCTGCGCCCGATACTGATGACCACCCTGACCACCGCCGTGGGCATGCTGCCGCTGGCGCTGGGCCTGGGCGAAGGCGCGGAGATGCTTCAACCATTAGCAATTAGCATCGTTTCGGGACTGATATTTTCGATGTTCGTCACCCTGCTACTGGTGCCGATTATCTATAAACTATTTCATCCTGACGACACACGCTCTACATCAGAGCAGATTTAGATAAC
>JAYEGM010000057.1:0-21400 GCA_034659075.1 Pseudomonadota bacterium | reverse complement strand
ACATAAGGGGTCATGCCTGTTCATCCATATAAAACTTATTCTCTAATGCACTTTCATTATTGTTAGCAAAAGAGGGCGACAATCTTTTCCCCGTGATCAAACCTGCCTTTCAGATCAAAAAATGTACTAGCTATTCCATACATTCCGAACAGGATAGAGTATGAGAAAACAGATGGAACAGCCGCTGCACAACTTCACGAAGAGTAGCTCTTATCACTAATTATCAAGACCTTATCAGGTTCTCTGACTATAGATCATTGTTATAAATTTTGTCTTCGACAACACTTTTCAAAAAAAGTTTTTTCTTTATTTTTGTCATGTATACGCCCCTGTACCGGTCTTATGATCAACAGGCAATGAACTTCATGTTTGTACTGATACGTTTAACAATGAGGATAAAATCATGAACAAATTAATGACCACGGTAATTAGCGCAAGCTTACTTGCAATACCTTTTAGCATCCATGCTACAGAACTGCACTTTGATGATGCCTACCGCTTTGAAGATACCAGTGCTCACGAAATTGCACTGCAGAGCAGAAACACCGATGTAACGCTTGACGACATGTATCTTTATGAACATTTCGACGCCTATGAAAGTGTGCTGACCAAAAGCCCGGCAAGAAATATCAATGTAACGATGCATGATATGTATATTTGTGAAGATTTCGGTCCAGTTGATCATGAATCATAACCCAGCTCATCTGAACAGCGATGAACTTGCCAGGTTTCCTGTCGCTTCAACCGCGACTGCAAAGTAAAACAGGGCTATTGCTGGATGCATCGAATTTACTGGCAACATAAAACTGCAAAACTGAAAAGGACTCATCCTGATGGATGGGCCATTTTTTTCAGGAACGGGTTATGACTGGTCGAAGTTCTTCGAAGAATTTCCTGAACAAACCTTTTCCAAAACGGATACACCTTATACTTACCATAGAGGCGCCCCGTATTTCAGCAATCTCTGATTTATTATGTCCTGCTTTCATTAATGCCTGAATCTGGTATCGTTGCTGATGAACAAGGTGGGTTTTACTGACAAGTTGAATTTACGTTTATTATCATCTTAAGGAGCCCCTTGTATTCTGAACTGCAAATATCACTGTCATTGAAGGATTCCATGGAAAATGACCACCCGGACAAGCCACCATCTTATTCTGCCAGCCAGGCGATGAATACCGTGCTCAAGGCTGAACAGGATGCAGAACGAAGTGTTGCTGAATGCAGGAAAGTGGCTCACCAGACAATACAGAATGCACAACAGCATGCTGCGCAGATCACCCGACGTACCAACGAACGCATTACGATGCTACATCTGCGCTGTAAGCAGAATATTGCCCAGCAGATCTCTGGAATGGAACGCACTGCGGCGAGCGAACTGCGGAATGTACAGGGCGCCGGTTTGCACGAAGACAAACTTACTGAGCTTGTTGAAGAAGTCGCTGCTGGCCTGATCGGTTTACATGGCACCGGAAAATCAGACAGGTGAAGTCCGCGGCACAGTTTGCCTATGCACAGGCGCGCCTGCAGGCTCGCCATGGCCTCAGGCCCGGAGAACAAACCTGGCGACAGCTGCAGGGGGTAGGTGATCTGGCAAATTACCTGCATGTGGTTCGGCGCACCTCATTACGTCAATGGGTACTGGGGATGAACGGCAGCCATAGCAGCCATAATCACGAGCTATTGTTACGCCAGCGATTCCGCGTGTATGTCGATGAAGTTGCTGGCTGGTTGCCGTCTGACTGGAGCGAATCAGTCAGATGGCTTAAACGCCTGCCTGATCTGCCTGCCCTGCAGCACCTGTTGGCAGGAAACACGGCGCCGGGCTGGTTGCTGCAAGACCCGATGCTGAGCGATTTCGCCAGTGAGCACAGGGAGTTGCGTCTCGAAGCCTTCAAACAGTCGGATTGCGCCAGCCTGGCAGAGGCATGGCAGAAGGGTACGTCACTTCCCGTTGCCTGGCTGGAACACTGGCAGCGGCTGCTGTCCGCTAACGCCCTGAAAGATGCCGGCATCAGGCACATGATAAGATTGTACCGCAATCAGCTTGAGTCGCGGATTAACCCTGCAGTTGCCGATACAGGCCATCAGCTCTACCAGCTTGAGACACAATTCACTGCACTGTTCCGACGTTACAGTTTTCAGGGCACGGCAGCGTATGCCCATCTCGGGCTTATTGCACTGGACCTCGAGAAACTGCGCAGTGGCCTGGTAGGTCGTATATTGTTTCCTGATACCCTGAAGGCAGCCTCATGAGTTTGCGACCCGTCTCGGCTCGCTGGTTTGAACTGCTAACCACACGTGACGACCTGACCGCGGCGGTGGAAACCCTGGCCCGTACCGGCCGTGTTGAGCTCGAAACGCAAAGTGGCATCGAGACACGATTCAATATGCCTGACCTGCATCAGCGCATGGAGGAATACAACCGCCTGTCACACCGTTATCACGCCTATTGGCCGAAGATTGAACTGGACACGTCCAGTGCACCGGGCAGCCCGGTAAGGATTGTAGACAAAGCCCTAACACAGCTGCGAGCCTGGGTGCACGATGCAGCACCCATTGTTCAGGATCTCGAAGCACAGCGTGGTAAACAGCACGATCTCACATTACTGTCAGAAATGCTGGGGGCACAGCAGGACAACGAACTCGATTACAGCCTGCTGGCCAATGCGGGCCCGGTCATGTTTGCCAGCCTATTCGTGCTGCCGCCAGACTCAAAGCTTAAGGCCTTGCCCGGGTCGCTGCTGATCATGCGAACACCAACCGCAAGCCATGATTTTATTCTGGCAGTCGGACCAGGAGATGACCTCGATGCACTCAGTACGGATCTTTCCATATTAAAAGGTCGCCGCCTGCTGACACCAAAATGGCTGCATGGTGATTGTGATGTTGCCCTCAAACAGGTAAATGACCGCCTGGCCGGGATTGAAAACCAGCTTGAGCAGTTGCATGAAAAACTGACCGCCCTGACAGCAAGGCATCAGCTGGCAAAGGCCCTGGGTGACATACGGCGCATGGACTGGTTCATGACACACATAAAATCCCTGGCCGTGTCCGAGAATTTTGCCTGGCTCACGGGCTGGACCAGCGACCTTGACGGCAATCAGATCAATGCTGCCCTCGCCCGGAATGACATCCACAGCCTCGTGCATTTCCCGCATGCGCCGGAGGACTGCCAGCCACCCATGGTGATGAAAAACCCCTGGTGGGCACAGCCCTTCGAGCTATTTGCCAACTTGCTCGGCACACCCTCGCAGGATGAGGCCGACCCTAGCCGGGTGCTTGCCGTGATGGTGCCCCTGCTGTTCGGCTACATGTTCGGTGATGTTGGACAGGGCCTGGTGATTCTGCTGGCAGGTTTACTGCTGAAACGTCGCTGGCCGATAGCGAAAATACTGGTGGTGAATGGTTTCGCGGCGATGATATTTGGCGTGGTGTTCGGCAGCGTCTTTGGCAGCGAGAACGTGATCGCCCCGCTGTGGGTGCATCCTGTCGAGCAGCCATTACCTGTGTTGATGGTGCCGCTGGCGGGAGGTGTTGTCATTCTGCTGCTGGGCCTGATGCTGAACGCGGCAGCATCCTGGTGGCAGGGCAAGTTTGTACACTGGCTGCAGGTTGAGGCTGCCATCGTAGTGCTTTATGGTTCACTGATAGCCAGCTACTTCTCACCCGGCAGTTTATACATTTCACTGCTGGCATTGATCTGGTATTTGATCGGGTCAGTACTGCAGTCACCACACGCTATGCTAAAAACGATTTCGGCTTCTATTGGCAGCCTGCTGGAAAACCTGTTTCAATTGCTTATCAACACGGTCTCATTTGTTCGCGTCGGTGCTTTTGCGCTGGCACATGCCGGCCTGTCTATGGCCTTCTATACCATGGCATCGGCGACCAACAGCATGATTTTCAGCTTCCTGATTCTGCTGATCGGCAATATCATCATAATTCTGCTGGAAGGCCTGGTGGTGACAATCCAGACTACCCGACTGGTACTGTTTGAATTCTTTATCCGTTTTTTACGCGGTACAGGACGTATGTTCCGGCCACTTACTGCACCTGGCGACACATCACACTCATCACAAATATAGGAGAACGACGTGAGCACTCAATTTAAAGGTATTGCATTCCTGCTGGCGGGCGCGGCGCTTATCAGCATCATCGCCACATTGCTGTTGTGGTGGTCACCGGCCATCGCCACTGAGTCAGCGGCGGCAGCGACACCGGCCCTGCCCGATGGCGCAATGCAATGGGGTTTCCTGTCAGCTGCACTGGCGGCAGGCCTGTCATCACTGGGTGCCGGCATAGCAGTAGCCAGCGTCGGCAGTGCAGCCATTGGCGCACTGGCCGAAAAACCCGAACTGCTGGGACGCACGTTGATACTGGTCGGCCTGGCAGAGGGCATCGCGATTTACGGATTGATTATTTCCATCCTGATTCTTAACCGGATTATGTAATGACAACCCCCATATACATCGGTGATGAAGTCAGCGCGGCAGGCTTCCGGCTGGCCGGACTGCGTATTCGGGTGCCGGCTGAAGGCGAATACCAGCAGGCCCTGGAATGGGCCATGGATCAGGGACCATTGGTACTGGTCAGCACAACGGTGGCCAACAGGATTTCACCCCGGCTGCTTGACAGCTATCTGTCACGTATTTCACCTGCTGTTGTAGTCGTGCCTGATGTCCATGGCAAGACCCCGATGCTGGATCTGTCGAATCGCCTGCGCAGGCAACTGGGCGTACAGGAATGAGCACGCCTAAAAGTATTGTCGATGCCCAGATCCAGCACTTGCTGAATGTGGTGGAGCGCCACCGCGCAGCAGCCTGCGAAAAAGTCCAGCGGCAGTCCCGGACAAAGGCCCATGAACTGATCAGCAGGACACACCAAAATGCACGCCGTAGAATGCACGAGGACATTGTCGAGACACGTGAAAGGGAACACCGCCAGCTGGCCTCCGCTGAAGCCCAGACACAAACACGAAAACGACTTGCCCGTCAGCAATCAGATGAGGAACTGCTGCGGACTAGCTGGAAGCTGTTGAAAGCGTCTCTTGAACGGCAGTGGCAGCAGGCAGACACGCGCAAACTGTGGATCGATAATCTTATTGACCAGGCACTGGCAACACTGGTGTCACAGCACTGGCGCATCGAACACCCTGCCGACTGGGCAGAAGAAGAACGTATAGTATTACAGAGGAGGCTGCACGAGCAGCTCGGTCATAGCCCTGAACTGGACGCCGTTACAGACATCAGCGCCGGGCTGCGCCTGTGCACCGGGGGCACCTGCGTCGATGGCACTACGGACGGCCTGATGCATCAGCGAACCCGTATCGAAGCATTACTACTTGCAGCCATACACAAACATGGCGATGCTGATCATGCCTGACGCACGTATCTGCTGGGTCAGCGGGCCGGTATTACGTGCCACCACCGACAGCATATTCCGCATCAACGAATCTGTTCTGATTGGTACACGCAAGCTGCTGGGCGAAGTCATACGTATTGATGGCAGCAACATCACGGTACAGGTGTACGAAGACACTACCGGCCTCAGACCTGGAGATCCCATCCATGGCACCGGCTCCGAACTGTCTGTCAAACTGGGCCCGGGGCTGCTCGGCAATATCTATGACGGATTGCTGAGACCGTTGCATACACAGGGCCATCATGTGCAACAGGGTTATGATATTCCGGCAAGCAGCAACACTTACCCATTCAGTCCGGCCATCAAACCCGGCCAGCAACTCATGGCAGGCCACATCATCGGCCATGTCGACCAGCAGAATGCGCGCAGCCTGTTGTGCCTCGCACCTCCGGATTGCCAGGGCCGTGTCATCTCGGTCGCCGCAGCAGGTGAATACACAGAAGAGGAAGTCATCTGCGAAATCGACTGTGACGATGGCAGCACAAGAGAAGTCTGTCTGAGCCAGCACTGGCCGGTTCGCCGCCCTCGCCCGATAAAAGAACGTATCCCCACGGAAGGGCCCCTGTTGACCGGCCAGCGCGTACTCGACAGCCTTTTCCCACTGGCCTGCGGTGGTCGCGCCGCCATGCCCGGCGGTTTTGGCACTGGCAAAACGGTGCTGCAGGAGACTCTGGCCAAGTGGTGCGATGCAGACATCATCATCTATGTCGGCTGTGGTGAACGCGGCAACGAAATGGCCGGGGTACTGCATGAATTTCCTGTCCTCGAAGACCCACTGACTGGACGGCCATTGATGGAACGGACGGTCATCATTGCCAACACGTCCAATATGCCGGTGGCGGCACGCGAAGCCAGCATATATACCGCCGTTACAGTCGGTGAGTACTTCCGTGACCAGGGCATGCGCGTGGCGTTGATGGCCGATTCAACCAGTCGCTGGGCAGAATCCCTGCGCGAGATTTCCGGACGTCTCGGCGAGTTGCCCAGCGAAGCCGGCTACCCGGCTTACCTGAGCAGCCGCCTGGCGGATTTCTACGAACGGGCTGCACATGTACGCACGCTGGCTGGCAGCGTGGGGTCACTCAGCATCATCGGTGCCATCAGCCCGCCCTCTGCTGATTTCTCCGAGCCCGTCACAACACAGACCAAACGCTATGTGCGTTGCTTCTGGGCACTGGATGCGACTCGTGCACACGCGCGCTTTTATCCTGCCATCAATCCATTGTTGTCCTACTCGCAGGATACCGAGGTGCTCAGTGATTTCTGGAAGCAGCAGGGCAACCCCGAGTGGCCCGAACAGAGACGTCGCTTTCTGACCCTGCTGGAACAGCAGTCGCGCCTCGAGCGCATGGCAAGGATAGTCGGCAAGGAAGCACTGCCACCCCGCCAGCGGCATGTGCTGATGTGTGCCGAGCTGATCAATAATGCCTTCCTGCGCCAGTCCGCCTACTCCGAAGTTGACCGCTTCTGCTCGCCCGAAAGGCAAATTGCCATGATGCAGATCATTATGCATTTCATTGAGCAATCCGAAGCCGCCATCGATGACGGGGTCAGCGCCGACCAGGTCAGTGGCATGAAAATCATGCGTCGCATGCACCGCATGAACGAAGACATCGGCGAAGACCAGCTGGAAAAATTCCAGTCATTGCAAAACAGCCTGAACATCGAACTTGGCCAGCTGACGAAGGGGGTGACCAGTGCGCCATCAATGTGATATCTATGCCAAAGGCACGGCGACACGCATCGAAGGCCCGCTGCTTTTCCTGAAACGGACGGTGAATGCCGGCTTGAATGATGCAGTAGTGGTGGAGAGCAGCACGGGCCAAACCCGATTGGGCCGCGTCACGGCACTGGATGTTGATCACATGACAGTCGAGGTTTTCGAATCTACCGCCGGCCTGTCACTGCAGGATACTACCGTCCGCTTCCAGGGAGAGCCCCTGCACTTTGCCGTCGGTCCGGATGTTCTGGGCCGCGTCTTCGACGGTGTGGGCCGCATCATCGACGGCGGCCCGCCGGTCTCCGCATCGCAGAGCCTGCCTATCGATGGCATGTCCATCAACCCGGCCGCACGGACCATGCCCATCGACTTCATTGAAACAGGCATCACCACGATAGACCTGATGAATAGCCTGGTGCGCGGACAGAAGCTGCCAATCTTTTCGGGTGCCGGCTTACCACATGACGAACTTGCCATACAGATTGCCCAACGGGCGCGCCTGCGAGGTGAGAGCGAAGAGGAATTTGTGCTGGTGTTTGCCGCTATCGGCGTGCCGTTTGAGAGCGCCGATCGCTTCCGCCGGGCAATGCAGGACAGCGGTGCGCTGGAACACACTGTGCTGTTCCTCAATCTGGCATCGGATTCCAGCACCCAGCGCCTGTTGTGCCCACGCTATGCCCTGACAGTCGCGGAGTACCTGGCATTTGTTGAAGGCAAACATGTGCTGGTCATCATGACCGATATGACTAACTACTGCGAGGCATTGCGTGAGGTGTCGGCCAGCCATGGCGAAATCCCGAGTCGCAAGGGCTTTCCGGGCTTCATGTATTCAGATCTGGCGTCACTGTATGAGCGTGCCGGCAGCCTTGATGATGCACCCGGTTCACTGACCCAGCTGCCCATACTAACCATGCCATCGGACGACATTACTCATCCGATACCAGACCTGACCGGCTACATCACGGAAGGACAGATTGTGCTCGACCGTGAACTGGATCGCGCCGATATCTTTCCACCCATCAAGGTACTGCCTTCCCTGTCACGCCTGATGAAGGATGGTACGGGTGAAGGCTATACACACGCTGACCATCCGGACCTGGCTAACCAGCTCTATGCCGCCTATGCCCATGCTGTGCATGTCAGGCTGCTGGCCAGCGTCGTGGGGCGGGATGGCCTTTCGAAAACTGATCAGCTGTTTCTCGATTTTGGCGATCAATTCGAACAGCAACTGGTGCAGCAATCTTCGGCCCGCACGCTTGAGCAAAGCATGGAGGCAGGCTGGAAGCTGTTGCGTATTTTACCGGTGGCAGAATTGACACGTCTCAGTGACGAACAGATCAGACGCTACATCGAAACCGCCACACAAAACCAGACATGAACATTCTCGAGACTACCCCTACCCGCGCCGCCCTGCTGGAACTGAATGAAGAACGCACAGTCGTCAATGAGGCCTATGAATTTCTCGACGAGAAACGGCTGCTGCTCGCCGCGGAGATACTGCGCCAGCTGGATAAATTTGAGCGACTGCAGGCACAGATCACAGCACTTGGCAGAGATGCCTCCAGGCAGCTCATTGCAACGCTTGGCCGGCATGGATTACAGGGCACCAGTGTATACCCTGCCCTGCAATTGTCGGATGCCCGGCTTGCTGTCAGTGAAAGCAATTATATGGGCGTCATGCAGACTGCCACGGAGCTGCACTACCGCCTGGCTGAAGAGACTGAACAAAGCACTGCCTGCAACCCCACGAAAGAAGCACAGGGCTGCCGCCAGGCATTTCTCGAATTGACCCGTCAAAGCGCTGTACTGGCCGGGATATCCGGCAACCTGCATAGATTGCTGATGGAATATCGACTAACAGAAAGACGCGCCCGGGCCCTGGAAAACGTCATCCTGCCCGAAATCGAGGAGACACTCCACGTTATGAACACACGCCTTGAAGAACTCGACCTGGAAGAAACCGTACGGGTTCACCTGCACGCCAGTCAGTAGAAGGAAACACCTGCTTTTGACCCCAAATATTCACCCCCCAGATCCAGCGTTGATACCTGATTGCGCCCATTATCTTTCGCCACATAAAGCGCTTTGTCCGCACGTGCGAGAATCTCATCCAGTCCGGCATCACCATCTATCGGCTCCAGCTGTGCTACACCGAAACTGGAAGTAACCGGTAATATTAAATCACCGGTTTTTAACGGAGACTGCCTAATCTTGTTGCGGATTTTTTCCGCCAGAACCAGGCCGCCCTTAAGGCCACCGGTCGTCAGTACCAGAAACTCCTCACCACCGATACGAAAGACAAAATCACTGGCACGGCAGCAGTCGCGCATAATGCCTGATACATGGGTCAGCACATGGTCGCCAACGATGTGACCGTATTTGTCATTGATATTCTTGAATTTGTCGAGATCGGCCAGTATGACAGTAATGGTCTTGCCCTGGCGTATGGCATCGGACAACAGCTTTGGGTAGAGGTCATACAGATAGCGGCGGTTATACAATCCCGTAAGCGAGTCGGTAGTCGCTTGCTCTTCCAGTTGCGAATGCACCTGATCGACCTCATCCTGCTTTTGTCTCAAACGCATTACCATATCCTGAAACTGATTGATCAAGTAGCCAAATTCATCCCGGGACTGCGTTGCCTCGATTTCGGGAAAGCGGCCCTTGCCAACGTGATGCATTATACTGACCAATCGACCCACCGGCTGACTGAAGTTACGGATCATCGCAATACCAATAATCAGAATGACAATACTGGCACCGAGCGCAATCGCAAGCATCTGCGAACGATTCCGGTCGAGACGACCAGTAAGTTCCGGGTTCGAGAAACCGAACCACACTTGTGGTAATTTTTCCCCTGCAAAATACGATACTTTACTAACCAGGTAGTTGTCCTGCCCTAGCTGTAAATGACCATCTCTCGCTTTAAAGTGCCGACCAGCGAGGCCTTCCTGCAGCGAAGAACGAAGTATTTTTCCATTGGATACAACAAATAACTGGCCATAGCCGACACTGCGCGCTGTCTCTATCAGGCTGGCATCCATGGTACGTGTCAGCACCACATTGCCGAGGAATTCATTCTGATAGTAAACAGGCATAAAGGTAGCCATTTCGATGCTTTTTTCTGTTGTGTAGTAAAAAACCTCACCTCCCGGTTTCTCGGGGATCTGCATTTCACTTATCGCTGCCAGCAATTGCTTATCATCACCAATCAACACTCTCCCATTTTTAGAAATAATGGCTGCACAGTTAAATTGCAGCCAGCCAAACTGTCTTTGAAACAAGTCATTCAACGGATCGGTTTCTGTGCCGATGCTGACAACCACAAACATATACTCGCGCAACTGGACATTATTACTGATCAGGCGGGCACTCTGCTCTAATTCATGCTCTTCGAGTTTGATCTTGGCATTGAGCTGCGACACAAATAGTTCCAGGTTGCGATCGGCTGCATCGAGGATGGCGTCACGGCTTTGACCATAGAAAAAGTACAGAACAGCAATCAGAAACACCTCCAGCAACACGACATAGAGGATTAGTCGATTTCGATAAGTATGCGGGGGCGCCATGGTTTACTGCTTGATCGGTAACAGCTCGTATTCTTTTGCTACCCTGCTAAACTCCGGCCCGGTTTGTACACGGTTAATAATGGCCATGACATCCGTTGACGCCTGCTTATTGGTCACTGCAGATAACACACGATAGAAGGGATAACGACCGGCACGCAGATTATCAGCGGTGGGGAATACACTCCCAACGCTTACACTTTTTACGTTGCTGTCGGGTCCGAACACCCAGGTGGCACCGGTATGCCCGATGGCGCCGGGAAAGTCAGTCACTCGCTTAACCATTTCTGCAGCACTTTTCACATTGAGCCGATCATTACGGAACGCCTTCGCATCCGGCAGAATGGTTTTCCAGTGGCCCGGCCTGTGCTTGCAGTGCAGGCGTGTCACCACAACAATGGGTTTATCATCGCCGCCAACATCGTGCCAGTTAGTAATCTTGCCACTGAATATTTCACTCACCTGTTGTTGCGACAGGTCCTGAATATTATTATTTTTATTCACCAGAATCAGGATCGGCTCTTTAGCGATCGGATGAACCAGGATATCTTTCTCATTGACTTCCTGATCACTTAGCGGGCAGCAGACAAAACCAAAACTCTCACTCCCCGGGCGATTCTGTTGTGCCATCTTGATGCCTGCATTGCAACCCATCCCCAGCATGGATTCCTTACCAAACAATTCCACTGTTCGGCCACTGCTTTTTTCGAGGGCCGGCTTCAGGTCATTAAAAATAACCCAGGAAAAATGCGCGCCAGCACCAACGATTGGTGGCTGACTGTCCGTATCGACCACCGCCTTATCGGCAAACACAGCAACACAGAATAGATTAAACAGAATGAGCAGCGAAAGCTGCGTCCATCTGGTGAAATACCTCATCATTAGAACTCCTTTGCTACTTTCGCAAATAGATTATCCCCATTATTGCTGGTGTCCAGGCCAGCCCTGACCATGCAGCCGTTGCATTCTCATATTTTTATTGTTGCTAATCATAGTGTAGACAATATTTGAACGAATGAAGGCAAATTCTTTATTTTTTAAACAACAAAAACTCATGAAACAAAGAAAAGGGGAGAAAGGGATCTCGCCAGTTTCAGCATGGATTGTGGTACTTGCCGAAATGGCGTGCCAGTGGGTGAAAAGATAGTCTGGGTGGGCTGTTACTGCAAAAAATTGAATATATGGAACGAATAGATTATGTTGACCGACAATTGCAGAAAAATGATTGAGGAGCTCAGGCGTTTTACATGAATATCAGGTTAATATTCTTTTGTTTATTACTCTTCATCCCGATAAAAGCCTTGGCAGATAAGCCTTCTGCTGATCCAGGGTTGAGTGAAAGTGAACAAAAGTGGCTACAGGAACATTCAACAGTAATATTTACAGGTGACCCCAATTGGCTACCGTATGAAGCTTTTGATAGCAATGGAAACTATATAGGCATAGTTTCCGAGTATCTTCGTCTAATTGCCAGAACGACAGGTCTGGAATTCAAAATGAGTCCCAGTAAAACATGGACTGAGTCAACTGATAAAGCCCGGCAGGGTCTGGTTGACATCCTGTCGGAAACGGATGACTCAGTTTTGAAATCCTATCTTGATTTTACAACACCATATATAACTAATCCTCTCGTCATCGTGATGCATAACCGGCAAAACTATGTTGAAAATATTAATCAGATAAAGGAGCAAAAGATTGCATTAATAAAAGACTATGGCTATGCCGATAAAATCCGTAAAAAATATCCAGATATAAAATTTATCACGGTTGATGATATCCAGGACGGTTTGCTCTCTGTATCAACAGGTGACGTCGATGCCCTGATATGTACCCTCGGACTATGCAGCTATACCATTTCAGAACTCGGGCTGAATAACGTCAAAATTACCGGAAAAACGGAATTTGATACCAAGTTGGCCCTCGGTGTGCAAAATAACCTGCCTGAACTACTCTCAATATTGAATAAAGCGATTAGCAAAATAACACCTGAGCAAAAGCAGGCAATACTTGAGAAATGGATAAAGAACAAGTTTATAGAAAAAACTGATTACACGCTTGTCTTCCAGGTCATTGCGGTGGCGATTGTCCTGTTGGCTATATTCGCCCTCTGGATTCGTCGATTATCGCGGGAAATCAAGCTGAGAACTGCCACGGAGAAAGAACTGAAGTCTGCTGAGGAAGTATTACGTCTTTCAAATCAACGCCTGCTATTCCACCGTGAACATACCCCTCTGGGTGTTATTGAATGGAATACAAACTTTCAGGTAGTTGACTGGAACCAGGCGGCTGAGAATATATTTGGCTATACAAAAGAAGAGATGCAGCAACCACATGCTACTGAAAAAATACTGCCGCCAGATGCACTGGAAGCTGTTAAAGAAGTATGGAGCAGCCTGTTAAAAAACAAAGGAGGCATGCGCAGCAAAAACGAGAACATCACAAAAGATGGAAAAACCATATTGTGCGAATGGTACAACACACCGCTGGCAGGCCCGGACGGGGAAGTTATTGGCGTCGCTTCACTTGTTGATGATATTACTGAAAGAAAATTGTCGGAAGAGATGATCTGGAAACAGGCAAACTTCGACATGCTTACCGGTTTGCCTAATCGCAACATGTTTCACGATCGCCTTGAGCAGGAAATGATCAAAACAGATCGTGACAAACATTCACTGGCATTACTGCTGATAGATCTTGATCAGTTCAAAGAAGTGAACGACACGCTGGGACATGATGTCGGCGACCTTCTGCTGAAGGAAGCCGGGTGCCGAATTAGAGATTGTGTCCGTCATTCAGATACAGTTGCCCGCCTGGGAGGGGATGAGTTTATAATTATCCTGCCCGAACTCCACGACGA
Organism: Pseudomonadota bacterium; assembly: GCA_034659075.1. Lineage (GTDB taxonomy): Bacteria > Pseudomonadota > Gammaproteobacteria > BMS3Bbin11 > BMS3Bbin11 > BMS3Bbin11. The sequence continues at coordinate 7,833 of JAYEGM010000057.1, read as the reverse complement.
TTATAATATTGAGGATGTGGCTCAAAAAATCATCAGCACACTGGAAAAAGAATATCACCTTGGTAATGAAATCATCCATATCTCGGGCAGTATCGGTATTACCCTGTATCCTGACGATGCCAGCGATATCGATAACTTACTGAAGAATGCGGATCAGGCAATGTATGTTGCCAAGAAAAAAGGTCGTCACTGCTTCAGTTTTTTCACCCAGTCGTTACAGGACGCGGCTCAAAACAGACTAAGGCTGACCCGTGATTTACGCAGTGCGCATAACAACAGACAGTTTGATCTCCATTATCAACCTATCATCGATCTAAAAACAGGCCGCATTATCAAGGCTGAGGCATTACTTAGATGGCATCATCCTGAACGGGGTCTGGTCAGCCCTATGGAATACATCCATCTGGCTGAAGAAACAGGCCTTATTAACAACATCGGTGATTGGGTATTCAAACAATCGGCACAAAAAGCAAATCACTGGAGCAATATGCTTGCATGTGACTTTCAGGTAAGTGTAAATACCTCACCCGTCCAGTTTAAACAGGATACTTATTTCTTTATCACAGAATGGCAAGATTATTTGTATGAAAATGAAATTTCTGGAAAAAATATAGTTATTGAAATCACTGAAGGATTATTGCTGGATGCAGAACCTGAAGTTATTGATAAATTACTGTGGCTGCGTGATGCAGGCATACAGGTAGCCATTGATGACTTTGGCACCGGTTATAGCTCGCTGTCTTATCTTAAAAAATTTGACATTGACTACCTTAAGATCGACAAGTTATTTGTCACAAACCTGGAAAGCAATGCAAATGACCTGACTTTATGCAACGCAATCATTGTGATGGCGCATACTATGGGATTAAAGGTTATTGCAGAGGGTGTTGAAACAAAAGGGCAGAAAAAAATCCTGACAGAGGCAGGTTGCGACTTTGCTCAGGGTTACCTTTTCTCCAAACCCGTTCCAGCAGACAAATTCGAAGCCATGCTAAAAACCGAACAAAAAAAACCCAGGCGGCCTAAACCTGCAGGGCTCGAAAACCTGCAGGGTCAGGCTCGATTGAGGCTGTAGGTCTGCAACTTGTACAGGCTCCAGGTCCAAATGATGACCAGCATGTTCCTGTTCCTGACTTACATCGACGCCTAAGCAGTCGTGTGGTAGTGTCGGCAGAGAATAATATTTTCAGGATGGAGGTGAACAATGCTGAAACTCGAAATCAATGGCGGCCAACGCGAGTTGGACATGGACCCTGACACACCATTGCTATGGGCTATTCGCGATGGCCTGCAGCTTACGGGCACCAGGTATGGTTGTGGTATTGCGCAGTGCGGTGCATGTATCGTTCTCGTTGACGGCAAGCCGGTACGCAGTTGTGTCACGCCGGTCTCCAGTGTCACCAACAAACAGATCACTACCATCGAAGGCCTGTCATCTGATCGCAGCCACCCGGTGCAGCAGGCATGGATCGAGAACGAAGTACCGCAATGCGGTTATTGCCAGTCGGGCCAGATTCTTGCCGCTGCCGCCCTGCTTGCTGGCAACCCGCAACCCACAGATGCCGATATCGATGACGCCCTGGGCGACGTCCTGTGCCGCTGCGGAACGTATCCTCGCATCCGCCAGGCAATAAAACTGGCCGCTGCCCGGGCAGGCAATAAAGACGAGGAGGCATGACATGGCAGTAGTAAAAACAACACGTCGCGGCTTTCTCAAAATCAGTGCTGCCGCAGGCGGCGGACTGCTGGTGAGTTTTTCAATACCTGCAGCCAAAACTGCCCAGGCAGAAACGGGTACTAAAGAGGACTTCGAGCCCAACGCGTGGCTGCGCATCAGCAGCGATGATGTGATCACCGTCCGGGTCGCCAGTGCGGAAATGGGCCAGGGCATTATGACTGGCATCTCGATGCTGATAGCTGAAGAACTCGATGCCGACTGGAATACCATCAAGGCTGAGTTTGCACCGGCGAGCAAGGCCTATTACAACCCCCTGATGAATCGCCAGGCCACCGGTGGCAGTACGGCTATACGGGGTTTCTGGGAGGTTGCCCGCGAAGCCGGCGCGGTAGCCCGTGAAATACTGATAGAGGCGGCAGCACAGGAATGGAATGTACTTCCCAACATCTGCCGCACAGAGAAAGGGGCTGTCTTCCACGATGCCAGTCAGCGAAGCCTGCGTTATGGCGAAATAGCCAGTGTAGCGGCGAGTCTGCCTGTCCCCACATCGGTGTTTCTCAAGGAACCCGATGAATTCGTGCTGATCGGCAAATCCATGCCACGACTCGATACAGCGGAAAAAGTAGACGGCTCGGCCATATTTGGCAGTGACATCCAGCTGCCCGGGCTGCTCACAGCAGTCGTTGTCCGCTGCCCGGTGATTGGCGGCAAAGCCAAAAGCTACAACAGCAAACAAGCCATGCAGGTCAAAGGTGTCAGGAAAGTGACCCGGATCACCTCCGGTGTCGCCGTCATTGCAGACCATTTCTGGGCCGCCATGAAGGGCCGGGACGCCCTCTCCATAAAATGGGATGAGGGTCCGAACGCTGACCTCAGCAGCAAGTCCATCTTCACCAGTTTTGCAGACGCGCTCGATAATGATGCTGGCATCACAGAACGTCAGGACGGCAACATCAAAGACGGACTGAAGGCAGCAAATAAAACCCTTGAGGCCGTCTATACCGCACCCTACCAGGCACATGCCTGCATGGAGCCGATGAATGCCACGGCCGATGTACGCGTAGACAGCTGTAACATTTACGTCGGCACCCAGGGACAGACAGCGACACAGCAGACCGCCATGCAGCTAACAGGACTGCCAGAGGAAAAAGTAAAGGTACACAGCACTTATCTCGGTGGCGGCTTCGGCCGTCGCAGCGAACAGGATTTTATCACCGATGCCGTCGAATGCTCGCAGGCTGCGGGCAAGCCTGTAAAAGTCATCTGGACACGCGAAGACGATATTATGCATGACCAGTACCGCCCGGCCACCTATAACCAGCTGCGCGGCGGCATAGATGCCAGTGGCAAGATCATTGCCTGGCAACATCGCATCGCCGGGCCATCGATACTGTCACGGGTATTTCCGAATGCAGTGAAAGAGGGTCGTGATAGCACCAGTACCATGGGTGCAAGTGATATCCCCTATGCTTTCGACAGCGCTGAGGTCAGCTACAAAATGGTCAATCCCGGCGTGCCAGTGGGATTCTGGCGCTCTGTCGGCAGTTCACAGAATGCCTATGTTACCGAGTGCTTCTTCGATGAGCTGGCCGCACTGGCTGGTCGCGATCCGCTGCAGGCACGTCTGCAATTACTCGAAGAAGAATCGCGCCACACCGGGGTATTGTCGCTGGCTGCTGAAAAAGCCGACTGGGGCAAGGCATTACCAGCTGGCCGTGCACGGGGCATCGCTGTTGCCAAATCATTTAATACCTGGGCAGCACAGGTTGCTGAGGTCTCGATAGAGCGTGGTCGCGTACGTGTGCATCGTGTTACCTGTGCTATTGACTGCGGTCTGGCCATCAATCCCGATTCCATACGTGCACAGATGGAGAGTGCGGTCGTCTATGGCCTCACTGCCTGCCTCAAAGGCGAGATCACTATTGCTGGCGGCAAGGTGGAACAGAACAATTTTGATAACTACCCGCTGCTTCGCATCGACGAATGCCCTGAAATCGACGTGCACATCGTCGATAGTGAAGAGTCGCCCAGCGGCATCGGTGAACCCGGTGTCCCGCCCGTGGCACCCGCCGTGGCCAATGCGGTTTTCGCTCTCACCGGCAAACCTGTCCGTAGCCTGCCGATACGACTATAAGACTAAATGAAGATAGACCATAGTACGGATGTTGAAGTACTGCGCGCAGTTGTAGACTGGCTGGATAGCGGCAGCAGGATATTTCTCGTCACCGTTGCAGGCACCTGGGGTTCTGCACCGCGTCGTCCCGGCTCGATGATGGCGGTCCACCCGGATGGCCAATTTATTGGCTCGGTTTCCGGTGGCTGTGTCGAAGACGACCTTGCCCAGAAAATTATGAAGGGTGAGTTTGAGCATAAGCTGCCCAGCATTATCGAATACGGCGTCACGCGAGAACAGACCCAGCGCATCGGGCTGCCCTGTGGCGGTCGCCTGAAGCTGCTTGTGGAACGAATTGATTCGATCTCGCAAATGCGCAAGCTGCTGCAGACTGTCGAGTCGCAACAGCTCATCAGCCGGCATGTCTGCCTCAACACCGGGGAGGCCAGCCTGCGTCCATCCCGTGATGATAAAGACTTCCAGATTGATGGTCAGAACCTGATCAAGGTCTTCGGTCCTCGCTGGCGCATGCTGCTGGTCGGTGCCGGTGAACTGTCACGCCGTGTCGCGCAGCTGGCAATGACACTCGGTTATGCGGTCACCCTGTGTGACTCTCGCCCCGAATATGCCGATAGCTGGCAGGTCGATGGCACCGGTTTTTCTACTATGAATACTGCGGATGCCATCACCGCACTGCATCCGGACCCGCGCACCGTGGTGCTGGCACTGTCACACACACCTGCACTGGATGACCCGGCACTTGCGGTCGCACTGCAAAGCAATGCGTTTTATGTCGGTGCACTGGGGTCGCTGAAAAACCAGCAGGCACGGCTCAGTCGTCTGCAGCAGAAAGGCCTGTCCAGTACCCAGCTGGCACATCTGCACGGGCCGGTGGGACTGGCTATAGGCAGCCGCACACCGGCGGAAATTGCGATAGCTATCATGGCGGCCCTGGTGGCTGAACGTAATCAAACTGCTCACCAGGCAACCAGCACAGAGTCCATCTATGCCTGAGATCACTGGTGTGCTGCTGGCTGCTGGCCAGAGTAAACGCTTCGGTGGCAACAAGTTACTGACAGAGATCGATAAACGGGCGATGGTACTTCATGCAGCAGCCAGCCTGTCAGCCTGTGATCGCCTGCTGGCCGTGGTGCGCCGTGAAGACCTGGCTATACAACAACTGTTGCAAGTGGCATCTATCAAACTGGTTATCAATGATGCAGCCGACCAGGGGATGGGGAGTTCCATTGCCTGTGGTGTTGCAGCCAGTCAACAAAGTCACGGCTGGTGCCTGCTGCCGGCAGACATGCCGTTCGTGAAACCGGCAACGACACTTGAGGTAATATCCGCCTTGAAGCAAGGTGCTACCCTGGCCGCCCCGTTTTACCAGAACAGGCGTGGGCACCCTGTCGGCTTTGGTCACGAGCTTACCAGCGAACTACTGGCACTCGATAACGAACCAGGGGCCCGCCGCATTGTTTCACAATATCAGCAGCGGCTGGTGATGATTAATAGCAACGATGAAGGCGTACTGGTTGATATCGATACACCCGATGACCTGAAACAGGCATTACTTTAAGGGCACCTGCACTCTAAGAAACCTCTGATTAATTAAACGAAGCCCGTCATTGCGAGCGAAGCGCGGCAATCTCATGCTATATAATCAATAACTTAGAGATTGCCACATCACTTCGTTCCTCGCAATGACGAATTAATCAGAGGTTCTCTAAGCCAATGACGTAGTTATTCCTGCAGTACCCGGGTGAATTCGTCATTTGCCGTAAAAGAATATATTATGTTGTCATTGTTAAATTATGGAAGACGGGAATTGCAGGGATGATAAGAATTTTTGAAAAGCGCAGACGCAAACCAGCGATCCCATCCAACTTTATGATGTATCTCAATATAGATCAGCTGAAAACATACGTACACATGCAAAAGCTCGGCTGGAGAATGTATTTTATCCGCAGGCCGCTTTTACGAAAACACACCATTGCCATGATTAACAACACGGGTACGCGTATCGGTGTTCTCAAGCGTAGTGGTTTTTTTGCATTAAACCCAATGTCGATCAACCTGCGGGGCTTACCGGGTTTGAGTGAACACTAGTCGATCCAGGCAAAATAATACCGCCTTGTATGGTCAAATACCCCCCTATCTGGTCACAATAATCACCTACCTGACTCCAACGCCCTGATACGCACCTCCAGCGGCGGATGTGTACTGAAGAGCTCCTTGAGCCCCGCTCCACTGATACCGAAGGCGGCCATTTCATTCGGCATGGGCTGAGGGTCATGCGCCTGCTGTAGACGGTGCAGGGCGTTAATCATCTTTTGGCGACCGGCAAGACCTGCGCCACCGGCATCGGCCTTGAACTCGCGCCGGCGTGAGAACCAGGCGACGATGATATTGGCAAGCAGTGAAAAGACAATCTGCCCGACGATTGAACCGACGTAGTAGCCGATACCAAAACCCCGTTCGTTCTTAAAGATGACGCGGTCGATGAAGTGACCGAGTATGCGCGAGAAGAAAATGACGAAGGTGTTGACCACTCCCTGAATCAGGGTCAGTGTGATCATGTCGCCATTACTGACATGAGTGATTTCATGGCCAAGTACAGCTTCGGCTTCATCCCTGGTCATCTGCTGCAGCAGGCCGCTGCTGACGGCAACCAGCGCCTTGTTCTTGTTGGCACCGGTGGCAAAGGCATTGGGGCTCGGGGAGTCGAAAATTCCCACCTCCGGCATGCCGATACCGGCCTGTTGTGACTGCCGCCGTACAATGTCCAGCAACCATTGCTCGGTCTGATTTCTGGGCGTCTCTATAATCTGTACACCCATGGAGCGTTTTGCCAGCCATTTTGACATCAACAGTGAGATGATAGAGCCGCCGAATCCGATGACGCCGGACAGGACCAGCAACGCGGAGAGGTCAAGATCAACACCGTTTTCAGCAAGAATACCCTCAAGCCCGAGGACCTGAAAAATAATACTGATCAATAACATGATGGCGAAGTTTGTCGCCAGAAAAAGTCCAATTCTTAACATGAGCGTTTACACTTGTTGATTATAGCCGGAGCATTCAGGATTGTTAGAGAATATCAGAACAAACCCGTGAAGTGTGATTAAGATTCAAAAATGCCAGCTTAGTGCAACATAAAATAGAGCCAACGTGAAGCATACGAATGCCTATATAATATGGGAAAACCGTGTCTAGCACCTCCGGAGGCAGCATGGCTCAAATATTTCAAGCTATGCTCCTGAGGCCATGGATATCTAGCAGGAAAGGCAAAAGAATGGGCAACTTTCTCGTCAAGCCCAATCAACAGGATTTGCTTTTTATGAAGGATCTTCTTGAAACTGGCAAAGTCACACCTGTCATAGACAGACGTTACCCGTTAAGCGAAGTTGCAGAAGCCATACGCTATCTCGAAGAAGGACACGCTCGAGGAAAAGTTGTCATTACAGTGAAACAGTAATCACCATACCAGCAAAAAAAACGAAAGGGGCTTAATCCTCCTGCAATCAGGAGGATAGATAGTGGATTATTTAGCAGGTTTCTCGTCGGCTTTGATCGAAGCAGTTTCCACCGCCTCAGGCTCCGGGTCCTGTTCAGGATCCGGCTCGAGTTCGCTTCCCGCTATATCAAAACCCCAGAAATCACGCAGAAAGCGAAAATATCCCTGGTATTCCTCGAGGTTGGTGAGCATCAGATCCTTGTTGCCGCCAAAGCGCTTGCGCACCACGGCGGTGGCTGCGTGCCCTTCTTCACTCATTAAGGCATCACTGATCTGATTCCTGAGTTCCGGGCTTATCCGTTTAGATATCGAAAAGCCCTGCTGGGGAATGGGTGTACTGCGAAAGATGATTTTGGCCTTTGCATCAACCTTGCCATCCTTATTCATGCGCTTGTAGACCCCGACAGGCAATATGGCGCCATGACATTTACCACCAAGCATGCTCTTGAAGCCACTCTTGAAATCAGTAACTTCCACAATCATTGGCTGCCGCATCGGATTGTCGAACTCATTCTGAATAGACAA
>JAYEGM010000056.1:0-17290 GCA_034659075.1 Pseudomonadota bacterium | reverse complement strand
TTTAAACCCAATGACAATCAACCTGCGGGACTAGGAGAATACTGGTATCCGAACCTGTTTTTACTAAATCATTTACCAACAATATAGCGTTCATCATCAAAGGTCATCACCCAGTCAGGTTTGTAAATCACAAACGCACTGGTCAGCATGCCGGTGACAAAGGCTTCTGGAAACATAAACAGGGGCACATAGAGCAGCGACTCCGCAACCAGTTTACTGTCAGGGTAAGCCTGTACCAGGCTTAACAAGGCGATAGCAGACAGGCGGCTTGCGGCAACAGCAATGCCAGCGCCGAAAAAGGCGGCTACAAAAATATAGATAAAGAAGTTATCCGGTAGTCGTTTCTGTGACAGGCGTAGGATCCCGTAACTGACAAATACAGGGATAGCGACACTGAGCAGACCGTTTATGCCCAGACTGAATACTTCATTGTGTTGCATCAGTACGCTGGCTATCATAATCGTACTCAAGCCCAGCAGGGCGAGTGGCCAGCCAAACATCAGGGTAAACATTGTCGCACCCAGATGGTGAAACCCCAGACCTGGAGAAATACCTGCCTTGATCTTCCATAAAAGCAACAAGGCCACCATGGCGCCGAAATAGACATGCTGACTGGGTCTGTTATCCAGCAGTTCTTTAAACGAGAAATTTTTTATCGCAAGAATGACCAGTGCCAGCATCATAATATTTGCCAGCCACATCAAAGGAGCCGGTAACAGGCTGGCGGGGATATGCAGGCCGATAAGCAAGTTGGTTTCATTCAGCATGGTTTTATTTTACAGTAGAAAACTGAAGAAAAGTGTAAATTAGGCAGGTGGCACGAGCGATAGAGTTGTCGTTAATAATATTTAAACCGGGGTCTGTTGATTTGTATGCTCGATTGACCCACTTTAGCGTTAATAATTGATCCACCATCTAAGGAAGACTATTTGTCTTTTCAATATGATAGTCTGGCCAATGCTGCGGGCTCAACCGATCGATGCAACACATGCATTAAATCTTTCTGCCGGTGTCTCGTACTCAATGTTTGTGGGCTACAGGGGATAGAATGTTTATTCTTCTTATCATAGCCTGGTGAGTGTAACTCTCTCTTAAAGCAAACAGCAATCTGTCCAAAAGGTTTTGACGACGTTCGACTAATTCAATGATGCTACTTTGTCAGATTTATAAACCAAGTTTTTGTGGTAAACATTCGAGTGTTGTTTTATAGCCTCTTTCATATAGTTCACGTTTATCTTCTTTGCTAAGTTTAAATTCAATGGGTGAGAATTTACCCGTGTCTATAATAAGTGTTTTACCCCAATATTGGTCACTGACGTATTCTCGGGAGAGTGACGTCATAATAGTTCTTATCAGCATGTTCATATAGCTGCTTACCGGCACCCAACGGTTTATCTTGTTATGGGAGTTTATTTGTGAACTTCTAAGTCGGAAAAAAATCACCGGTGTTCCATTGTGTGACAAGTCAAAGTGCAGGGTATCATCCGCAAGAATACTGCCATCGACCAGAAGTTTATCTTCGTACTTCTTAAATGTGAATAATAATGGGATTCCCATTGAGTAACGTACTGCTGTTGCAACCTTCATGTCTGGAGTATGTTCTTTGTCAAATATTACCGGCCGCTGTGATTTGACATCTGTTGCCACAATGTGAAGGCCAAGAAGCAAATCACTGAAGGTGGCTCCTTGAAGTTCAGTATCCATCCATTTTTCAAAATTATCACCGGTTGATAATCCCCCTTCAAAAACTAAATTAAATAATGAGTATCCTCTGAACTGATTGAAATCAACCTTTGTTGCCAGGTTATATAATTCATCAGGCTGACGACCTAATGCGACAAATGATGCCACTATACTGCCACCAGAAATACCCACTATGTGATTATAGCTAATACCAAGATCTTCTAATGCTTTAATGATACCGACATGGGAGGGGAAACGAGTACCGCCACCGGCTAGAACAGGAACAATATAATTATTTGTTTTTTTTAAATCAGTAGGCATTCGGACTCTCCATGTTTTACCAGGCCCTATGGATTTATTTTTGCTGAAACCCTTGTTATATTTTAACTTTAGTAAGTTTGCCAGTGGTGTCAATTCAAAGATTGCACGAAATAGAATTTTGTTTTGAGTCATTAGTTGTCCCTCCCGAAAATACGTACTACCTGATATTCCTGGCGTTTTTCAGGGGTGAAGTCAAGGTGAGACCCTCGGCCATCGTTGCTGCCGAAGAGGGTCCGGAACAATGAAGCCCATTGTCTGAGCGTTGCTAACATCTATGTCCACCGTATTCCGATCCCGGGTCGTCCTGTAGCTTGATATCGTGGTGTTGCGGCATCAACTTGCTGTGTATCAGAGAACAACTAAACGCCCGCAGATTAGATCCGGAGAGCATATTTCCTGGTCGTGGCTCTCGCGCTGCTGGTCGGGTTGACGGGATACTCTGGTTTTTTCCGAGATGGGGATCGTGATTGCCTGATGGCGTAAGCATTTTCGTGATCATTTCGTATTGAGGGCAGGGCATAACTGTGGGATCAATAAGCATTGATGTGCGTTCAATGTTATTCTTCCTCAATCCTTATATTGAGTTATCACAGTCACCTATGAGCAAAAATCAATACCGTTTACTGATACTGGCAAAACTTGCAATATCGACTTTTCTGATTGGTGTCATTGTAAGTCGGGTAAATCTGAGTGATGTGTGGTCTGCTTTTGTCGGCTCGGACAAGAGGCTCATTGTTATGGCATTTATTCTCTATTTTGTTGGCTTCTGTATTATTGCCTTACGCTGGAAGTTGTTGCTGGATGCCCAGGGGCTCAGTCCCCGATATTTAACATTGATTCAATCGGTGATGGTCGCTGTATTTTTCAATAACTTCCTTCCCTCGACGATAGGCGGTGATGCGATGCGTGCCTATGACACCTGGAAAATGGGCGGAGGCAAGACGCAATCGGTCTCAGTGGTATTTATTGATCGCCTTCTGGGTATTTTTACCCTGTTTGTATTCGCCCTGCTCGCGATACTGTGGGGGAATGCTGAACTCTCATTCATCCCAAATATCCGTCTATGGGTAGCTCTGGCGGTACTTGCCGGCGTGGTGGCCCTGTATGTGCTGTTTTTCAGGGCCAGGCAAGTCAGTGACTATCTTCAGCGTCATCGCCATAGAAAATACGGTGTAATTTCACGGCCGCTAGAGAAGATATTTTCTGCCTTTGCCGGCTTTAACGGTAAGCCGGGTGTGCTTATGCTGGCATTGCTGCTGTCGGTGCTGCTGCAGCTGAATGTCATTGCCCATTATTATCTGATTGCCCATTCACTTGGCATCGATATCGAGCTATCTGCGATGTTCATTATCGTCCCTGTGTCGATTGTCGTAATGATGATTCCACTGTCAATCAATGCCATCGGTATACGTGAAGTAATTTTTGTCGCCATGTTTGCACTCTATGGTGTTGCCAATGCCGATGCACTGGCTTTCGCCTGGTTGTCCTTTATCCTGGGTACCGTGCTCGGTATCAGCGGTGGGATAGTGTTCATGCTACGCCGCAGGATTGCTGCTGACATTGAGGTGACCTGAGCATGTCGCATGCAGGCAATCACCAACATGGTCACCACCATCATCATGACATAGAGAGCATGGGTGACCGCCGCCTGGTCTTTGCTATTGCCATCAATATGCTGCTCACTGTGGCGCAGGTGATTGGCGGCATAGTTTCCGGTAGTCTTTCACTGATTGCGGATGCACTGCATAACTTCAGTGATGCCAGCTCTTTGCTGATTGCCTTTGCGGCACGGAAAATAGGCCGCCAGCCTGCTGATCAGTTAAAAACATTCGGATACAAGCGTGCAGAAGTGATTGCAGCACTTATTAACCTGGTGATGCTGGTGATTGTGGGTTTATATCTTATCTATGAGGCTATCTGGCGTGTATTTGATCCACAGGTGATCGCGGGCTGGACAGTGATTATTGTTGCCTCGGTTGCTCTGCTAATCGATATCGCAACAGCTATCCTAACCTACACCATGTCAAAGGATAGCGTGAATATTAAGGCAGCATTTATTCATAATGTCTCCGATGCACTGGCTTCTGTCGGGGTGATCATTGCAGGCACTTTAATATTGCTCTATCAATGGTATTGGACCGATACTTTGTTTACTTTTGTGATAGCCGGGTATGTGCTGTATCAGGCTGCAATATTATTACCGGAAACCATTCATATTCTGATGGAAGGGGCGCCTGAAGATATAAGAATTGGTGATGTGATCGATATTATGGAATCAGTTGATGGCGTATCAAATGTTCATCATGTCCATCTCTGGCAGCTGGATGAACATCGAAATGCGCTGGAGTCTCATGTAGTAATCAATGACTTCAACGAGACCGAGAGTATTAAGCAGTCATTGAAATCAAAAATAGAAGAACAGTTTTCTATCTCTCACTCAACTCTGGAGTTTGAGATTGACCATTGCGGAGATAAATGCCGCTAACAGTGTTTGTTATGGAAAAAAAGAGTAATTATAAAATTCTGTGGATAGTGTTGCTGGTGATTTCCGGCTCTGGTTTATTGTTTGCGCTTAAGTGGTGGTTGACAGTTAATTTTGTGACGGGGCATTAAAAGATTGTTTTACGTATTACGATTTAGGCTTTACGTAAACCGTAATACGTAATACAAATCTGTTAAGACAGAAGTTTCTTCAGCGTGCTGCCCATTTCAGCCGGGTTCTTTGTTACTGTAATCCCGCATTCCTCCATTACCTGGATCTTCTCAGCAGCGGTCCCCTTACCGCCGGAGATGATGGCGCCGGCATGGCCCATGCGCTTACCTGCCGGGGCGGTGATGCCGGCAATAAAGCCGACTACTGGCTTGCTCATGTTTTCTTTTATCCATAGCGCACATTCTTCTTCATCACTACCACCGATTTCACCGACCATCACTACGGCCTCGGTTTCCGGGTCATCATTGAAATGTTTCATGACATCCAGATGTTTCATACCATTTACCGGGTCACCGCCGATACCAATACAGCTCGATTGTCCCAGTCCTAATTTTGTCAGTTGATCAACGGCTTCATAGGTCAGCGTGCCGGAACGGGAAACTACTCCAATACTACCTTTTTTGTGGATGTGACCCGGCATAATACCGATCTTAATTTCATCGGGTGTGATGACACCCGGACAGTTCGGGCCGATCAGCAGGGTAGAGGAAGTCCTCATCCTATATCGTGTGCGAACCATGTCCAGAACGGGAATACCCTCAGTGATGCAAATCACGAGTTCAATGCCTGCATCTACCGCCTCATCAATGGCCGCTGCAGCAAAGGGCGGTGGTACGTAGATAACTGAGACATTCGCACCGGTTTCCTGTTTTGCTTCTATAACAGAGTTAAAGACAGGTATACCTTCGAATTTCTGGCCGCCTTTGCCTGGTGTGACGCCAGCGACGTAGGCCTGTTTGCCATTAGCATAGGCCGCACTATGGTGGGTGTGGAACTGTCCGGTCCTGCCGGTAATCCCCTGTGTCAGGACACGGGTATTTTTATCGATGAGGATCGACATCAGTTTGTTCCTCCTGCTGCTGCAACGACTTTTTTTGCCGCATCAGCCATATTATCTGCTGCAATAATGCTTAATCCGGATTCGGCCAGTAATTTCTTTCCCTGCCCGGCATTGGTACCTTCGAGGCGAACGACCAGAGGAATGCTCAGATGAGTGTCTTTTACAGCGGTAATCAGGCCTTCAGCGATGATATCGCAACGCATGATGCCGCCGAATATATTCACCAGTATGGCTTTGATATGAGGGTTTTTTAGCATCAGATGAAAGGCGTGGGTGACTTTTTCTACTGTTGCTCCACCGCCAACGTCTAAAAAGTTCGCCGGCTCACTGCCATAGAGCTTGATGATATCCATGGTGGCCATCGCCAGTCCCGCACCGTTGACCATGCAGCCAATATTGCCATCCAGCGGGATATAGCTGAGATCGTGTTCGGCGGCTTCAATTTCATCTGCATCCTGTTCATCCGGGTCATTCAGATCACTGATCTCAGGGTGCCGGTAGAGGGCATTATCATCAAAATTCATTTTTGCATCGAGGGCCATAATGTCGCCTGATCCTGTGATCACCAGGGGGTTAATTTCTACCAGCGAGGCATCTTTTTCAATAAACAGTGTCAGCAGAGTATTGAACAGTACTATGGCCTGGGATTTTGACTGACCGGTTAAGCCAAGCTTGTCTGCAATGGCGGCAAGCTCTGCCTGATCAAACCCGGATTCACTGTCTGCATAGGCGGTAAGGATCTTTTCCGGTGTGGCTGCTGCCACTTCCTCGATTTCTGTGCCTCCTTCTGTGCTGGCCAGCAGGGCTATCTGCTGGCGACTTCGGTCAACCAGCATGCCTGTATATAGCTCACGGTCTATATCAATACCTTCTTCAATCAGCAGCCGCTTAACGATGCGCCCCTGGAGTCCTGTCTGTTTGCTGATCAGGTTCATTCCATGGATGCTGCGAGCATACTGGCTTACTTCTTCAATGGAACTGGCAACTTTGACTCCGCCGGCCTTGCCACGTCCGCCAGCATGTATCTGGGCTTTTACCACCCATAGGCTACCCCCGAGCTTTTCAGCTGCAGCGATGCAATCATCCGGGTTCATGCAGGCTGATCCTGCAGGAGTGGCAATATTATATTCGGCGAGCAATGCCTTGGCCTGGTATTCGTGTATATTCATTTATTTATTAATATCAGAGTGATATGAGGTATTTTTAATCTTTATTCAGGGAGTTTAGTGGCTCTTTTTTATCAGGGAAAGTTTGAACCGTGAACGGTGATGCTTCATAATTGTCCTATTGTTAACCCTGGCCCTAATGATAGCCCATGTTGACCACTTTATTAAAAGCAAAATTACACGGTGCGCGTGTTACGCACTCTGAACTGGAGTATGAAGGCTCCTGTGCGATAGACTGTGCATTGCTGAAAGCCTCCGGCATACACGAATACGAACAGATTCAGATCTACAATGTGACCAATGGTGAGCGTTTTACCACTTACGCCATTCAGGCAGAGTCCGGTAGCGGTATCATCTCTGTCAATGGCGCCGCGGCACACAAGGCAAACCCGGGCGATAAGCTGATTATATGTTCCTATGCAGCGCTTGATGAAGCTGAGATGAAAGTGTTCAAGCCGGTATTGGTCTATCTGGATGAAGCGAATGCTATCACTCGCATTGGCAACCAGATCCCTGTGCAGGCGGCTTAACACCCCGTTTTAGGTATTACGTGTTAGGGGTTACGTAAAACCTAATACGTAAAACATTCTTTTAAAATCCATCCTTCCACATTCGCAAAAATCTAAAGCAGTCCCTGCTGTTGTTTATGTCCTGTCCTGAATGCTGTGCGACGGCTTGCATGATGCTTTCTTTATCTGTGCGCAGGAATGGGTTGTAACGCATTTCCTGTTCAATAGTGAAGGGCAGGGATGGCAGGTTATTTTCACGCAGTTTCTTTACCTCGTGGAGCCGTTGCTGGATTGCCGGGTTATCCGGTTCGACGGCCTGGGCAAAGCGTAGGTTGTCCAGCGTATATTCGTGTGCGCAGTAGATGATGGTGTCAGGAGGGAGCCTGGCAATTCTCTGTATAGCAGCGTGCAGTTGTGCTGCAGTACCATCAAATAACCGGCCGCAGCCGGCACTGAAGAGCGTGTCACCGCAAAATAGTTCTCGTTCTGTCAGATAGCCGATATGACCGGCTGTGTGGCCACTCAGGTCCATTACATGGAAGTTGATATCGAAACCCTCAATTCTGAATCGATCAGCAGCTTTAACATCGTTTGTCTGACAGGGGATAAATTCTTTAGCGGGGCCATAAACAGGAAGACCATAGCGCTGCACGAGTTTTTCAATTCCATTGACATGATCCCAGTGATGATGGGTGACAAGGATGACGACAGGGCAAATATTTTCCTGATCAAGAAAATCTTCACATGGCTGGGAACTGCCGGGATCAATAATTATAGCCGTTGCTGTAGTGTCATTGATCAATAGCCAGATATAATTATCTGTGAGGCTCGGTATTGCTTTCAGCCTGTATGTCATCCTGCTGTTATCCGGTGCGTTATCATGTTAAACAAGGTATTTCTTAAAAATTACCAGAGATGTTTATTATAGATTATGATGATCTGGATCAAAGAGCGCTAGATGATATAATGAAAATCTCAGGACAGGAACATTAAGATACTATTATGGATCCATTCAGGAGCCATCTATGAGGAGACCGATCGAATGACAAATAACAAAGATAGCCAGCTTGCCAACGCAGATATGATCTGCAGTTCACCCCTGGGCAGGGAACTGTCTGACAGCCAATGTCAGGCACTTTCTGAGAAAGTGACTGTGGTGGGGCTAAAAGACAGGCAGTTTCTGATAAATGAAGGCGAGGAAGATGACTGCCTGTATGTGATCATCAGTGGCCATCTGGAGGTGCTGATTAACTCAACCGGTGGTGATCTCGTTACACTGCACCTGTTGCGTGAAGGTGAAATGGCTGGTGAGCTTGGTTTCCTGGAAGGGCGCCCGCACAGTGCCAGCCTGCGAGCTGTGGGTGACTGCACTGCTATTTGTTTGTCGCGTGAAGATTTCGAAACATTTATTGAACAGGATCCCGGCCTGTTGTACAAAGTGATGCGCGCTATCATGCGTACAGTTCATAGTATATTGTGTGACATGAACAAATCCCATGTCGAAATGAACAACTATATCTATAAACAGCACGGTCGTTACTGATTGTTGTTAAAAATTGTTGTCTCCATAGTTCTTCTTTTTACGGTGCTGGTTTTGGTGCGCCTGGTGCATCTGTCGCTTACCTCAAAGGCGCCGGATATGTCGCTGGTTAATGGCGCTTTAAGGCCCTGTCCCGCAACGCCAAACTGTGTGTCCAGTGAGGCCAATGATGAATCAAAATCAATCGCTGCATTCACCTTTGAGTCTAGTGCAGACCAGGCGTGGCAAAAGCTCCAGCATGCGATTGAAGAATCAGGAGGGATAATCACCCATGCAGATGAAACTTATTTGCAGGCAGGTTATACCACCCGGATTTTTCATTTTGTAGATGATATGGAGTTCAGGCTGGTCTCTGATGAAAAAAAGATCCATGTCAGGTCTGGTTCCAGGGTGGGTAAATCCGATCTGGGCGTTAACAGGAAGAATGTTGAAAAAGTAAGGCGATTGTTTAACCAGGAAAACGCGTTTTATGATTCGAAGGCTAAAGCGTACTAGAAACGCTATTGGCTGACGGTGGGGCTGATGTTGTTGCCGGGAGTGATATTATTCTTTTCTGGTATGCAGCTAAGGTCATCGTTTTGCACGATTGTCTATATGAAAATAGAAACGACTGGTAGAAAGAGATTTGATTTGCGGCATGGCTTGATGCCAATTATTCTGCAATCCTCAGCATTTACATACACAAACCACTGTGACAATCCAGGGAAGCTACGCCATGACTAAAGAAAGACAATTTATTCCGCTGAACATCGCCATTATGACGGTTTCAGACAGTCGCAATGAAGAAACCGATAAATCGGGTGCCACACTGGTTAAAATGCTGAAAGAAGCTGGTCATAAGCTGGCCGATAAGGTGATTGTACCTGACGATATGTACCGCATACGGGCGGATGTTTCGCGCTGGATAGCTGATGAGGATATTCAGGTTATAATCTCGACAGGTGGTACGGGTTTGACAGGGCGTGACGGTACGCCTGAGGCAGTTACACCGCTGCTGGATAAGGTGATTGAGGGCTTCGGTGAGATGTTTCGCGTCATTTCCTATGATCTTATAGGTGCATCGACTATGCAGTCCCGTGCGGTGGCGGGTACCGCGAACGGTACCTTTATTTTCTGTCTGCCAGGGTCGACGGGAGCCTGTAAAGATGGCTGGAAGCATCTGATATCAGTGCAACTGGATTATCGTACCCGTCCCTGTAACCTGGCGGAGATAATGCCGCGCTTACTGGAAAAATAGTGTACATTTGCACCGGCTATTCCAGGTTATAATGGCTATCGCCATTCAGAGGAGAAGGAAAAAGTGAGATTCAACATACCCGGACATCAGCGCCAGATTATTATTGTTGGCTTACTATCGTCCTCGCTACTGTGTTTACAGGGCTGTGGCAGCGGTAGAAAAGGTATCACTATTGATTCTGACCCCCAGGGTGCCGATATTCTTGCTGATGGGAAGAACATTGGTAAGACGCCTATGCATATCAAACAGGATGATGTTTTTCCTCCGCACTGGTATGGCAGATCCTACATGGTGAAAGGAAAGCTGGAAATACAGAAAGAGGGTTGCGAGGGAGTTAGCATGGAGGTCAATGACCTGGCGCTGTCAGAAGATATCAGGAAAACACTAAAATGTGAGCCTGGTATGACGCAGAAGACGCCAGTAGCCGATAAGCCCGCCAAACAAAATACAGTCCCAGCCGCCACCCCGTCGACGATGGATGCCAAACCTGCGGTAAAGGCTGACAGCGTTGACAATGAGCTTGAAAAACGTCTATCCATACTGCAAGATCTTCGCGATCGTGACATCATCACTTCCAAGGAATACGCGGAGCAGAGAAAGAGAGTTCTGGAGTCAATATAGTTTTTTGCCGACTATCGTAGCTCTGATAGAATTATAAAATAACTTTATTGCGAACAGCTGCGGCAATCTTAAATAATGTTTGATGATTAAATCAAAACCTCCCTATATTTAAACTAAGAGTAGAATCATGAAATCAATTTTTTATCACGTATCTTTTCTTCTTTTAATCACAGCCACATCTGTCTCGGCAGCTAATGAAAAAAATACAGAATATGATTCGATGGACAGTGCAAAAGAGGCTGCCAGCGAAGCTTATGAGTCCAGTAAAAAAGCGGTAGGTGCCGCTTATGAGGCAGGTAAGGATGTTGCTCATGATGTTGGCGAAGCCAGTGAGCAGGCGTGGGATGCCACAAAGGATGCCGCAAATAAAACTGCCGATAAATCTAGGGAAATGGCCCACGATGTGGCAGATAAGAGTAAGGAAATGGCACATGATGCGGCCGAAGCCGGTGAGCAGGCATGGGATGCCACAAAGGATGCAACAGGCAGGGCTGTTGAATACACCGGCGATAAAATGCATGAAGCAGGGGATGCTATGCAAAAGTCCGGCAGTTCAATGCAGAGGTAAATTCACTTGAAGCTGGCGAACAGCCTGGAAAAGCCAGTTCGGTTGAGCAAATTTATATTTGTATCTAAGTCAAACCTAAACCTAAACCTAAACCTAAACCTAAACCATAACAAGGAAACACAATGAAAAAACTCCTACAAATCATTACTGTTGCTCTGACAATAGTTCTATTCTCGGTAACCAGTTATGCCTCTCAGGTATCAACTGATGCCCCGGTGTTGTCACGGATCGTGAAAAATGGACAGCTGGTACTGGGTGCCTCCGGCAACCAGCCGCCAATGACTATGCTTGATGACAGCGGTAAACCTGCAGGATTCGACATTGATCTGGCCAATCTCATGGCACAGGCGCTGGGTGTGAAGCTGGTCGTTAAATCATTCCCATTTAGTGATTTGCTTGGGGCGCTGGAGTCAGGCAAGGTCGATGTGGTTATTTCGAACATGACCATAAATCCAGGACGAAATATGCGTGTTGCGTTTGTCGGTCCCTATATGACATCCGGCAAGTGCCTGATTACAAAGAAGGCAAACCTGGCAAAGGCTGATGATGCGGCTGAACTGAATATTCCTGAGATGAATCTGGTCGCCCTTAAAGGATCGACAAGTGAGGATATTGTGCGCACATTAATGCCTAAAGTAAAACTGGTTACAGTTGAGAATATAGATAAAGGTATAAAGATGGTGGCTGATGATAAAGTTGGCGGTATGATGGCTGACTATCCTGTTTGTCTGCACACCGTCAATAACAACCCCAAAGCCGGTTTTATCTCAGTGTTCAGCATGCTGACCTATGAGCCAATCGGTATTGCCCTGCCGGCAAATGATCCATTGTTCGTAAACTGGACCAGTAATTTCCTGGAACGCCTGGACAAGACGCTTACCCTCGAAGTACTGGCAACAAAATGGCTGGGTGAATATTTGAAAGATTCCGGCATGTGAGGCTCCCTGCTTTTTTTCGATGGACCACAAATTAAGGCTGGCAGTTGCCAGCCTTTTTTCTGAATAATGATATTAGGCCTTGTTATGCAAATTAAAATACCCTGCATTGCTTTTAAACACTCTTTATTTTTCGTTTTAGGGTTGTTGTTACTGCCGCTTCAGCTTTATGCAAGCGATACGGGTTCGGAAGGGGCTATTGTCCAGGCTTCATTGACCAACACGTACTGGAAGCTGACTGAGCTGGAAGGACAGGTGGTGAAGACAGCGGCAGGCCAGCGTGAGATGAAGCTTTCCCTGCGCGAGGGAAACAAAATTACCGGGTTTGCCGGTTGTAACAGTTTTTTTGGTTCTTATACTTTTGACGAGAGTAAGCTCACATTTGGTCAGCTTGCCGCGTCGAGAAAATTCTGTGCGGAGACCATGGATATGGAAAATCTATTTTTGAATGCTCTTTCAGAAGTCGCTGGATATAAAATAACGGGTCAAACTCTGAAATTGCTTGATGATGCAGGAAAGTCGCGGGCAAGCTTGCAGGCAGTTTATTTAAAGTAATACTCGTGGTTGTTACAAAATCACTTCATCATCACTGCAGGGCAGTGTAAAATGCGCCTGCATCGTCTGCCCGGGTGGCGTTGTGGTAGACAGCAGTGCGAAGCGCTGCCTTGAGAGAGCAGAATAGAATAAAGTAGTAAGTCCGCCTCGATTAATGCCTGGGTGGCGTTGTGGTAGACAGCAGTGCGAAGCGCTGCCTTGAGAGAGCAGAATAGAATAAAGTAGTAAGTCCGCCTCGATTAATGCCTGGGTGGCGAAATTGGTAGACGCAAGGGACTTAAAATCCCTCGGAGGCAACTCCATGCCGGTTCGATTCCGGCCCCAGGTACCATTCTTATTCTCTCGATAGTTCTTCCTCTAGTTCAGCACCAGATTTTATTTATAGAAAACATTGTCGCGCAACTGCATGAAAATATTGCATTATATTTCATGCTCTATGTAGTATCCATAATGGGCAGCAGACGCTATCAGGACTAATCTCGTCTGGTGCTACTATGAGGTTCGGTAATCCCCCATTAATAATGGAGTCTAAAAGTAGAAGTCATGCTGCGAAAGCTAATTGCGATGCCAGTTATTCTGTTTGGGGGTCGGGTACACCCAGGCGAGAATTTTTACACGTGGATGATATGGCAGCGGCCTGACTGCATGTGATGCAGCTAGACGATAAGATTTATAAAGAAAATACTTAGCCTATGTTGTCTCATATCAATATTGGTACGGGTACGGATGTCAGTATTGGTGAACTTGCGAATCTAGTTAAAGATGTTGTGGGTTACGGGTCGTAAGTCTTATAAAAGTGGTGCCTGTTGACTGGCTTATATCGAACGATTCAGCCATAATACACGAATAGAATGATATAAAGAGGTGGTAATGATGCGGACAATAACAGCGAATGACGCCAAAACACAATTTGGTGAAATGCTAATGAAAGCACAACGTGCACCCATTCAAATCAATAAAAATGGCAAACCCGTTGCTGTTGTTATCTCCGTTGATGAATATAAAAGTATTGAAACACTAAAACTAAGTTTACTTAAGTCCAGAGCCATTAAAGCTAAAGACGATATTCAAAATGGCAATATGTTAGACGGTGAGTCATTTTTTGATGAATTAGAATCCGGGTTGCATGATAAGTAAATCAGGGTACCGACTTACCCCAGATGCTCAGGAAGAATTAATCGAGATTCGCCGTTATACCCTAGATCAATGGGGAAAAGCCCAATCACAGAAATACCTTTCTGAGTTACGTCAAACCATAAAGCTTTTATCAGAAACTCCAACCATTGGTAAAAAGTGCGACGAGCTTGGAGCGGGAATTTTTAGCTTCCCTCACGCTAGTCATGTGATTTATTACATGCTTTACGAAGGACATATTGTGGTGTTTGGCGTGCTACATAAAAGTATGGTGCCACTCATTCACCTGAATGACCGCAGTTCTATTTAGCTTCACTGCTACTGTTTTGCCTGGCTTAATTCGCACCATGCCTTTCATTAAAGTGTTTATCAAATCCAGCAGGTTTCTCTACATCACCCTCAAAGATATAGGCAGCGATCTTCTCAGCATCTTCTTTAGCAATCGAAATTGGAGGCATAATATTAAACCTGCGAATTGCTCCGCGCATTAAGCTTTGACTTGCATCCTGTTTTTCTACCCACTGGGCAATCGCCATTACAAAAGCATCTTTGTCCGGGTATGAGCCAATATAATGCATTCTGACGGCTACTATGGGGGGCGCAACGCGCTTGTTCATATCCATGCCACCAGTATTTCCATGACAGCTTGAGCAGTGAGTGATATATAGCTCTTTGCCTTCTTTTTCTGCAGTATCAGCGCTAGCCAGGCCTGCCTGTGAGAATAGAACAAATGCGAGGAGTATAGATGATTGTGTGATTTTCATTGCGATGTTCCTGAAAGTGTAGTTATAGCACGGGTCAGACCCTGGCATTTCTTCCAATAGGGAAAGGTGAGATTTGAACTGAATTATGCCAGATTTTACTGACGACGTGTTCGCATAGACAAACTTTCTGGATATCGAGATAATCAATCAATTCTGACACGCCTAAATGTATGCATACTGGCGAAAGTCCGTCATACAAAAGGAAGATAAACATGGTCAATCAACTGAAGGAATTTCTAAGACTGGAATCAGCGGGCGGCATTCTGCTTGTAATCGCTATGTTCCTGGCGATGATTGTAGTGAATACAGGCTTATGGCCGTTATATAAAGGCCTGTTGGCTGTACCTCTGGAGATACGCATTGGTGAATTTGAAATAGCGAAGCCATTGCTGTTATGGGTCAATGACGGCCTGATGGCTATCTTTTTCTTCCTTATCGGTCTGGAAGTGAAACGCGAGGTTCTTGAAGGGGAACTCTCTGACCCGGCACAGATTATGCTGCCTGCAGTCGCCGCTGTTGGTGGTGTAGTGGTGCCCGCGCTGGTGTTTACCTGGTTTAACTATGGAGATGCCTCAGCGATGAAAGGCTGGGCGATTCCGACAGCTACGGATATTGCCTTTGCCCTGGGAATACTCTCACTGCTGGGTAAGCGCGTCCCTCCGTCATTAAAGCTTTTTCTGTTAACGCTGGCTATCATCGACGATCTGGCGGCTATCCTGATTATCGCTATTTTCTATTCAGTGGATATTTCCACACTTTCCCTGGTCATCGCTGGTATCGCCTATGCCGCACTGGTAATTCAGAACTGGCGTGGTGTGATGCGGCTGACATCCTATCTGGTGTTCGGGCTGATCATGTGGGCTGCTGTACTCAAATCTGGTGTGCATGCAACCATCGCGGGTGTCTTACTGGCCTTCACGATTCCTCTGAAGCATCCTGAAGGTATAGAATTCTCACCCTTGCGTAATCTTGAACACGATCTTCATCCGACGGTGGCCTTTATCATTCTGCCGTTGTTTGCTTTTGCTAATACCGGAATACCGCTAGCGGGGATGAATCTTGAGGCTTTGCTGCAACCGGAACCCTTCGGTATTGCTATGGGCTTGTTCCTGGGTAAGCAACTGGGAGTTTTTACCTTTACCTGGGCGGCAGTAAAAACAGGTGTGGCCAAGCTGCCTAAAGGTGTCGGGTGGCTGGAAATCTATGGTCTGTCTGTTCTAACAGGCATTGGTTTTACGATGAGTCTGTTTATCAGCTCACTGGCTTTCGAGGAAGGTTCAACCAATCTCAATGCCGACCGCCTGGGAATTCTTGCCGGGTCATTTGCTTCGGCAGCTGTGGGTTACGTAATTCTTGCTTACGCGCTTGGCAGAAATAAGAAGCTTGATCTGGAAGTACCGGTTGAGGATACAGAGTCATGAAGTTACGGATATTATTTTTTGCGAGTTTGCGTGATGCTTCCGGTGTTGGTGAGAAAAAGCTGGACATTGAACCGGGACAGTCTGTTGCTGATTTATGGCAGGCAGTCTCTGAGGGTTTTGAATTGTTGCCGGAAAAAGTCCTCTGTGCGGTCAATCAGGAATATGTTGATAGTGATTACCTGATACAGGAGGGTGATGCTGAGGTGGCATTTTTTCCACCGGTCACCGGTGGCTAAATGAGTTCTTCGAACAGCCTCTTTGTCGATTTTGATGATAGCGTATGTTACCAGGCATGGCGTGATCACAAACTATCCAGCATGCCAGCCGGTATCAATGAATATCTTGTTCCAGTAGAAGACCCTGTACGATTGAGTCATGATGAGCATGAGGCCATCCGCAGTCTTCTTGAGAGGGCAAATATGGCAATTTTTATTGCAGAACCGGACGAAAAACGCAATAAAACCATTCCGCTGAATATCGCTGCCCAGTTTGCAATGCACCGACTGGATCACAATATGGGTGCAGATCATGATGGCGTCAGCGAACTGACGGTGCGAAACGGTCAGTGGCGGGGGGGCTATATCCCCTATACTAATAAACCTATCCACTGGCATACCGATGGCTACTATAATGAGGAGCAGCGCAAGATCCATGGCATGGTTTTGTACTGTGTGCAGAATGCCCTGCGCGGTGGCGAGAATGCCTTGCTGGATTATGAAATAGCCTACATACATCTGCGTGATACCAATCCTGACTATATACGTGCCTTGCTGCACCCACAGGCGATGACTATTCCAGCCAACGTTATAAATGGCAGGGAAATTCGTCCGGATCGTGCCGGGCCGGTGTTTTCGGCCAATGCTGATGGCTCATTACATATGCGCTATACAGCCCGTACACGCAGCGTCATCTGGCGTGATGATGTGTTAACACAGGAAGCGACTGCCTGTCTGACTGAATTTCTGGCTTCTGATTCACCGTATATATTAAGGGCAGGACTGGAGCCGGGTCAGGGGCTGATCTGCAATAATGTATTGCACGACCGCAGTGGTTTTGATGAAGATGATAATCACAAACGATTACTGTACCGGCTGCGTTATTATGATCGGACGGATACATCGTCTGATTTATGATTTTCAGGTTTCAGGTTTCAGGTTTCAGGTTTCAGGTTTCAGGTTTCAGGTTTCAGGTTTCAGGTTTCAGGTTTCAGGTTTCAGGTTTCAAGTTTCAAGTTTCAAGTTTCAAGTTTCAAGTTTCAAGTTTCAAGTTTCAAGTTTCAAGT
>JAYEGM010000055.1:0-4761 GCA_034659075.1 Pseudomonadota bacterium | reverse complement strand
CAGTATTTGTGATATGTCATTGAGAGTACTACCTGTTAATACTGAGGGTTGCTATGGCTGCATCGGTATAATCCCACACAGCACGAAATATGTTCGTGTTGTGTGGTTATCTGGAAAGTCGCAGCTTACTGCACGCTTCCGAATGAATCGTCGATCGTGCCGGCTGGAGGCTCCATACCTGAAATCCGGCAACCCTGTGCAACAGGCCCTTTTGGCAACAGGGTGTAAAGATACTTGAGGCCACCTTTTGAATGGAAGCGTTCATCCAATGCATCGAGTAGTTGCCGTGGTTTGAAGAATTCCGTTTTGTCGAAATACTCCTGAATACCCTGGATAACTTCCCAGTGATCGTCTGTGAGCTCAAGGTCCTCATCAGCGGCCACCTGTTTAGCCTTATCCATCTCCCAGTTGTCTGGTGCATAGGGAAATTCATAATTATCACTCATTTTGACCTCCTTAAATGACATGAAGTATAAAAACTTCATTACATTTATTAGATTAACCCGGTAAGAGAAGGTTCCATTGGGGGACAACTGATTGGGTGACCACTGTTCAAGCAGTTCTTCCATGATTACTTGCTTTTACGTTTCAAGGATTACGGATAATCCATTATTTAACATAATATACATTATACGCACTATGTAATTTAATCAGCAGGACAGGCTTTTGCTTTTTTAGCTCGATCTTTAAGAAAAATGGACACATCTCGCCCCCCGTACTGCGTTCTCTTTACAGGTTTCAATTCATACCGCTTGATGTATGATTAAAAAAAACAGTCATGCCCGGTTTAAAAACTTCTGAATAACACGTGTGAAATAAAAAATGACCAATAATGAGCTCGACAAACTTCTCACTGATGAATTCCCTGTACGGAAAAACCTGATCTATCTCAATCATGCTGCAGTTTCACCCTTACCAATGCGTACTGGTGAAGCCGTCAAGACATTCGTTGACGAGTACGTACAATTAGGGACAAAAAACTATCTCTCCTGGGCCAAACATGCTGAACAGCTGCATACAGATCTGGCTGACTTCATCAATGCATCTTCTGCCGATGAGATTGCCCTGCTAAAAAATACCTCTGAAGCGATATCAGTCGTGGCTATGGGGTTTCCCTGGCAAGCTGGCGACACTGTGCTTAGTAGTGATGAAGAATTCCCTTCAAACCGCATTCCGTGGCAGGCTCTGGCCAATCAGGGTGTTGTTTTCAAAGAAATAAACCTCAGACAGCTCGGTAAAAGCCCTGAACAGGCCTTAATTGATGCCATGGATGACTCAACTCGCATGCTGGCCATCAGCGCTATTCAATATGCCAGTGGATTACGCCTGGATCTGGAAATACTTGGAAAAGCCTGTAAAGAGCGAGATATCGCCTTTTGTGTGGATGCTATACAGATGCTAGGTGCCTTTCCTGTCGATGTAGAGGCTGCAAATATCGATTTCCTGATGGCAGATAGCCATAAATGGCTACTGGGGCCTGAAGGCATCGCTCTTTTCTATTGTAGAAAAAAGTGGCAGAGCATGATAAAGCTCTTTCAGTATGGCTGGCATATGATTGATAATTATGGGGATTTTAATGGCAGAGACTGGCAGCCAGCGTCCAGCGCTCGCCGCTTTGAGAACGGGACACCCAATATAATCGGGATTAGAGCTTTTGCTGCCTCATTATCCCTGATCAATGAAATTGGAATAGATAATATTGAAAGCCGAATCCTCCATCACACCCGGTTTATGCATGAAATCATCAGTAATAGTCACAATTTAGAGCCAGTTTATACCGATAACGCCTCGATGATGTCTGGCATAGTTACTTTTAAACATTGCAACTGCCCTGCTTCCGAGCTATTCCATTATTTACGTGAGAATGACATCATGTGCGCGGAACGTGGAGGGGGTGTGAGGTTCTCACCGCATGTATATAATACGGATGAAGAAATTATAAGCGCATTAAAATTGGCAAATGATTTCAGTAATTGATTGAACTACATCTGATAAGTTGAAAATAATTTGAACCGCGTGATCTTACACGAAAGGAATCTGAACAATGACAGATAACAATAAACCCTTAGGCCAGTCAGACCTGCAGGGCCCTGCAGGCGACTTTGCTGACTACTGTGAGGCAGAATTTGAACGCAGAAGAAACTCTGACAGCCCTTTTGATGAAGCAGCTTATCAGGAAGCCAGGGAACTCGTGTTGCGCAAGCTGATTGGTCCAGTAGAAGAGGTCTGAGCATGGTTATTACCCATATCATTGCAGATAATCTCCTTAAATATACTCACCTTGAGCTTACAGATATTTCTCGCCAGGGGCTTATTACCATCAGTGGCCAGAACGAGTCCGGTAAAAGCACCATCGGTGAAACGGTTTGTTTTGCGCTGTTCGGGCGCACCTTTTCTATTGATGAAGACGAAATCACGCGTGTGATCCGGTGGGGTGAATCACGCTGCAGTGTTCGACTGGGCTTTGCCATTGGTGACAAAGATTACGAGATTGCCCGCTTCCTGGATAACGAAGGGAATCACGGTGCGCGTCTTTATCCTGCCGGTGAAGAAGAGCACCCTTTCGCTAAAGGTGTTAATGCGGTCTCCGAGGCGCTGGACGAATTGCTGGGCTATCAGTTTGAAGAGTTTGTTGAGTCGTTTTACCTGGCCCAACGTGAAATTACCACACCCCACCCGCATAGCCATGCGATTAAGACCATGGCCGGCATCTCGGCACTGGAAAAGGTAGCGGATGAACTATCGGCTGACTTGAAGAATGAACAGCGCAAGCTACCCGACATCGAAGAGCAGATAAATATGCTTGAGGGTGATATTAGGGCGCTGAAGATTGAACCGGGGAAACTGAAAGGACTGGAGCTTGAAGTCGAAACGATCCAGCAGTTTGGAGATACTCTGCAGAAAAACGATGAAGAACTTGCAAAAGCCAGCCAGGACTATCGTGATGGACTGTCCTCTTTTAAATCAGCTAGAACAACCAGGCGATTCACTGGGCTGCTGGCCGTCATCGCCCTGTTTGCTGCCCTGGCTTCAGGTATCAGCTGGTATCTGCTCAATTACATGCCTGGCTCCACTTATACCCAGAAATTAACTGAAGTACTCAATAATACTCCGTCATTAGAAGAGTATTACACTAGTCACCTTGGAATGGACTTTGCCATTTCAATCGCCGTGTTTCTTTTTTTCTGGCTGATCTCATTCCGCATGAAGCGGAAATCTACTGGTCTGGAAAAAAATGGCACAGCACTGGCAGATCAGTTGCTGGTTGTTAGCGAACTGCTAAAGCTGCCGGAAGAAGAAAAGATCAGCACCTCAGATCTATCTCTGATACGAAAATATAATCTGTCCAAAGATCGCTGTACTGCAGTCGTCGAATTGACACAGCAACAATTGAACGATGCCATGGCTGAACAACAGAACTCTCAGCAAATGTTTGAAGACTTGTTAAGTATAGAACAGGACAGGCTGGCAAAGGCAGATGCACTTATGGGGGTCATCGACAATCTGAACGAGAAAACAGATAAGGTTAAGCATCGCATCCAGATACGTACAATCGCAGACGAATTGACCTCTGCCGCCGCACGCCATTTCTCACAAAGATTTAACAAAGACCTGCGTGAACTGGCCAGCCGCACCCTGCCCCTGTTTACTGAGGAACGCTATGAACATCTGCATATAGGCGACGATCTCAGTGTACGTGCTTTCTCCAGCCTGAAACGTGATTATATGGACCTGGATGAGATATCCAGTGGCACACAACGCCAGATCATGCTGGCAGTAAGACTTGCCCTGTCACAGGAACTGGTAAACACCACCGGCGGCGGAGATCAATTCATCTTCCTCGACGAACCCTTTGCTTTCTTTGACCAGACGCGAACCCGCAATGCCATGGCGATTTTGCCCAAACTGAGTGAAGAGATTCGCCAGATATGGGTCATTGCCCAGGAGTTTCCGGAAGATACTCATTACGATCGCGCAATTGTTTGTTCCAGGGAGTATGACAGTCTGTCGCCAGAGGCAAGCTGAACTGGTAAAAGACATTCGTAGGTTGGGTTGAGCACAGCGAAGCCCAACAAGACAGTGTGTTGCACTCAGCATGCATGAACATTCAAAATAATATACCTAATCTCAAGGAGGAGATACATGCAATACCGACGCTCACGTACTCATGGTGGAACATTCTTTTTCACAACCAATCTTGCTAATCGAAGGTCCCAATACCTGGTAGAGAACCTGGAAATCCTTCGTCAAGTGATAAAAAAGGTAAAACTTAATCATCCATTTCAAATCCTCGCTATAGTGGTATTACCGGATCATCTGCACACCCTATGGCAGTTGCCTGACGGTGATAGTAACTACCCAGAAAGATGGGCACTTATAAAATCAGGCTTCTCACGCGCATTAAGCAAAACAGAGCCAATAAATGAATCACGACGACTGAAGCGAGAGCGTGGCTTCTGGCAAAGACGTTATTGGTAACATCAGATTCGTGATGAAAACGATCTTGCCAGACATGTAGATTACATTCATTACAACCCGGTAAAGCATGGTTATGTCAGGAACCCGGTTGACTGGCCCTATTCATCAATCCATCGCTATATACGACAAGTTATATTGTCAAAAAGTTGGGCAGGTAACAATTGCAAAGCAGATGGCGAATTTGGAGAGTAATGTTTTAATCTTACCTAAATATTGTTGGGCTTCATGCTTCAGCCCAACCTACGGTGGTAATTTTGTAGGTTGGGTTGAACGATGTGAAGC
>JAYEGM010000054.1:0-47354 GCA_034659075.1 Pseudomonadota bacterium | reverse complement strand
TATCAGTAAAGAAAAAGTAGCGTTCCTGAACCCTGCATCGACAAGGTAGGAAATCGATGGCAAACCGCGAGGACATCAATCAACCCCCAACCATTCGTCAGCTGCCTGATCAGCTGGTGAACCAGATTGCTGCGGGTGAAATTGTTGAACGGCCTGCCTCCATCCTTAAAGAGCTGCTGGAAAATAGTCTGGATGCCGGTGCAAAGCAAATCGTCGTTGAACTGGAGCATGGTGGTTTGCGGCGAATCTCAGTGCGTGATGATGGCCACGGTATTCGCCAGGAGTCCCTGAAACTCGCTATGGGCCGGCATGCTACCAGTAAGATACAGAATCAGCATGACCTGATTCATGTAATGACTATGGGCTTTCGTGGTGAGGCACTGCCCAGCATGGGCTCGGTGTCCCGCATGACGATTACCAGCCGGGCATCAGGCAGCGAACATGCCTGGAAACTTGTCTGTGAAAGCCATGAAGATCTTCCTGCCCCAGTGCCTGCGGCTCACCCGCAGGGGACCACTATCGAGATTTGCGATCTTTTCTATAACACCCCGGCGCGGCGAAAATTTCTGCGCACAGAAAAAACGGAATACAAACACCTGGATCGACGGTTTCTGGAACAGGCCCTGGCCAGGCCCGATGTTGGCTTTCGACTTTTTCATGATGGCAGGGCCGTGCATTCGCTGCAGGCGGCTGAAGATGATGCGGGGCGTTACAGGCGTGTGGCCGATGTACTGGGTAAAGAGTTCATTGATAATTGTCTTTTTATTGATCAGCAAGTGGGTGATCTGCATATACATGGCTGGTTCTCAGAGCCAACCTATTCAAGGAGCCAGCGGGATCAGCAGTTTTTCTATGTAAACCAGCGCTATGTCCGGGACAAGCTGCTGATGCATGCCGTCACTCAGGCCTATCGGGATGTGCTGCACCACCAGCGTCAGCCGGTATTTGTTCTATTTCTCGATTTGCCGCCGAACCAGGTGGATGTCAATGTTCACCCGGGCAAGCACGAAGTCCGTTTTCGCGAAGACAGGCAAATACACGGCTTTATATCCCAGTCACTAAAGAGAATGCTTACAGATACCCGGCCCGGTGCAATTGCAGCAGATCCTCCGTCGGCTGTGCCGCCAGAAAGTAGCGGGACTTTTCAGTTTGCCCAGCACCGTTTTGATACAAAGCTGCCCCCATACTCTGTACAGGAGCAGATGGCTGGACTGGACAAGCTCTATTCAGATGCGGGCAACGCAGTTTCTGCCGAAGCAGGCAGCGCAGACGGCCAGGTTGTGGCCGAAGAGCTGCAGAAAAATGAATCTCCCTCAGCTGAATTTCCCCTCGGCTTTGCCCTTGCCCAGCTGCAGGGTATTTACATACTGGCAGAGAATGATAAGGGGCTGGTCATTGTCGATATGCACGCGGCGCATGAGCGTATCAGTTATGAAAAACTAAAATCCCAACTCGATAAAGAACAGCTTGCCCGGCAACCCCTGCTGGTACCGGTACACCTGGCCTTAAGTCAGGAAGAGATAATTCAGGCAGAAAATAATATTAATTATTTCAATCAGATAGGATTTGAAGTTGAAGTAATTACTGATACTAGTGTCGTGATTCGCAGCGTCCCTGAAATGCTTGCCAGAGCCGATGTCCCGACTTTAATCCGAGACATTTTATCGGATCTCGCCGAACATGGCCGTTCCAGCAGAATGGAAGATTGCATTAATGAAATTCTCTCTACCATGGCCTGTCATGGCTCCGTGCGGGCAAACCGGCTGCTAACCAGAGAAGAAATGAATGCACTGTTGCGGGAAATGGAGCAGACTGAACGCAGCAACCAATGTAATCATGGACGGCCGACCTGGAAGCAGTTTAGTATTTCCGAGATTGACAAGTGGTTTATGCGAGGACAATAAAGACAGTATTAGTTTTTAAGTATTACGGTTTACGTAAAATCTAAGTCGTAAACCGTAAACCGTAAACCGTAAACCGTAAACCGTAAACCGTAAACCGTAAACCGTAAACCGTAAATATTGAGCTCTAGCACCCCCAAACCTGCTGCGATTTTTTTGATGGGTCCGACTGCTGCCGGTAAAACCGGCCTGGCTATGCGAATTGCTGATCAAATGCCTGTTGGTTTGATCAGTGTTGATTCCGGGCAGATCTATCGCGGGATGGACATCGGCACTGCCAAGGTCACGACCGATGAAATGAAGAATTATCCGCATGCATTGATAAATATACGCGAGCCCGGCCAGCCCTATTCGGCGGATGAGTTTCGTACCGATGCGCTGCAATTGATGGAAGACTATTCTGCTCAGGGCAGGGTGCCTTTGCTGGTGGGGGGGACGATGTTTTATTTTCGGGCGTTGCAGTACGGCTTGCCGGATTTACCTGCTGCAGATGTAGCTGTGCGGGAAAAGCTGTTACTTGAGGCGGGAAATAGCAGTTGGCAGGCTCTGCATGAACGCTTATCTGAGATAGACCCGGAATCTGCGAATCGGATCAATGCCAATGACCGGCAGCGTATAATGCGAGCGCTGGAAATCTATGAAGTCAGTGGTGTCACAGCTACGCAACACGCCAGCAACAGTCGTCAGGAAATTCCCTGGAACATTATCAAAATTGGCATATGGCCATCTGACCGACGTCTGCTGCATGAAAACATAGAGAAAAGGCTGTGTCAGATGTTCGAACAGGGTTTTATTGATGAAGTGAGAGAGTTACAGGCTCTGGGCCTTGAGAACAGCCTGCCCGCTATGCGTGCAGTAGGGTACCGCCAGGTGCTGGAGCATCTTGACGGAAAAAATAGTTATGAAGAAATGCGTCTGCGCTGCCTTTACAGCACCCGTCAACTGGCAAAGCGGCAACTCACCTGGTTAAGAGGGGATTCGGAGCTGACATGGTTTGACAGTAAAAATACAGATTATCAGGAAAAAGTCTTGGAATTTATTCAGAAAAAGACTAGTGTTTAATGTCTCGCCTGCTGATAATAGGGATAGCGTGCACGTTATAGTTTATGGGAGAGGTGATGAGGGCGCGATTAATTACTTTCAGGAACCTGTCCGGATCTAGGGTGTCGTATATGATGAAGTGCCTGACAGGCCTTTTGTCTGACTCGGGTGCAGAGCTTTTGATGGGATAGCAAAATCCACAGCAACACTGAAAACAATAAATAATTATTAAGGAGTTACAACAATGTCACAACACAAAGGGCAATCACTACAAGACCCGTATCTAAATACGCTCCGTAAGGAACGGGTACCCGTTTCTATTTTTCTGGTCAATGGTATTAAGTTACAGGGGCAGATTGAATCCTTCGACCAGTTTGTCGTGCTGTTAAAAAATACTGTCAGTCAAATGATTTACAAACACGCCATTTCAACGGTGGTACCTTCTAGAGCAGTAAAACTACAACTTGACGAATCGGATAGTGCCGGCAATCAGTGACCTGACAGAAGATGCTAGCCAACGATCCATAGCCGATCTATCCATAAAGGACGGTGCAGAACCGGCCGTCCTTGTCCACATTCATTTCAACCGCCAGCGCGATGAGGAATCTCTCGCCGAGCTGGACCTGCTTGCCCGTTCTGCGGGCGCCTTGCCAGTCGCACAGATTACCGGCAGTCGGCGTAGCCCTGACCCGGCTTTGTTTGTCGGCAAGGGCAAGGCAGAGGAGATAAGACGGGTACTGAAAGACAGCGGTGCAGAGCTGGTACTGGTCAACCATATCATCTCGCCGGTACAGGAAAGAAACCTCGAACGTGCCCTGGAGTGCCGCGTTATTGACCGCACCGGGCTGATTCTGGATATCTTCGCCACCCGGGCGAAAAGCCACGAAGGTAAGCTACAGGTAGAGCTTGCACAGCTTCGTCATTTATCAACACGCCTGATCAGAGGCTGGACCCACCTTGAACGACAGAAGGGTGGTATCGGACTCAGAGGTCCGGGTGAAACCCAGCTGGAAACGGATCGTCGTTTACTGGGGCAGCGAATCAAGTCCCTGCGAGCACGGCTGGAAAAGGTCAGAAAACGGCGCTCACAGAGACGTAAAGCCAGAAAGAAGATACCTGTCGCCACGGTATCACTTGTTGGCTACACCAATGCCGGGAAATCATCAATTTTCAATTACCTAACCGGTGCAGGGGTGTATCAGGCCGATCAGCTGTTTGCGACTCTGGATCCCACCATGCGGCGGCTGGACCTGCCCAACGCCGGGCATGTCATTTTAACCGACACCGTGGGGTTTATTAGCCACCTGCCGCATTCCCTGGTAGAAGCCTTTCATTCTACGCTGGAAGAAGTCAGCGACGCTGCTCTACTGCTGCATGTTGTTGATCGCTCATCCGATCGCCGAAGTGAAAATATCGAACAGGTGAATGAAGTCCTGAAGGAAATTGAGGCCAGCGATATTCCCGTAATCACGGTATTCAACAAGGTCGACCTGGTGGACCGTGAGGCGTGCCTGGAAAGAAATGAAGACGGCGTCATAACAAAGGTATGGCTGTCAGCCCATAGCGGCGAAGGTATGGAGTACCTGCTGCAGGCAGTGGACGAGCATTTCAGCCGTTTACGTTTTCGCCAGACCATCACCGTTCCAGTCGCCGAAGGCGGTTTGCGGGCAAAAATATTCCAGCGCTTCAGTGTGCTGCAGCAATCGATGCACGAAAATGGTGACTGGGAAATGGAAATAGAGGGAAGCCAGGCAGATCTGGCCTGGCTGCACAGGGAAAATTCAGGTTAAAGGCTAAAGGCTAAAGGTACGTCAAACGATTGAACCGAAATTCTACTTTCTCTCCCTTCTTTAGCCTTTAACCTTTAGCCTTTAGCCTTCAGTCTTCAGTCTTGAGTCACATGTCATTTGTCCTCTTTCCTTTTTTTTAACTATGCCACAGCTCAAAATCAAGATAGAATCCCTCGTCCTTGAATCGTAATAGGAGTAACGCTAGTCATGCCATGGAATCAGCCTGGTGGCTCAGACGGAAAAGATCCCTGGGGAAACAAGAATAACCAGGACGGTCCGCCGGATCTCGATGAGATCGTAAAAAATCTGCAGAAAAAATTCAGTAGCCTCTTCGGGGGTGGTAGTGGTCGTGGAAGCGGCAGCGCTAGCGGCGATGGTAAATCGTTTGGTATCACTGGTGTACTGGTGGTGCTGGTATTGCTTGCCGGTGTCTGGCTGGCTACCGGTTTTTATACCATCCAGCAGGGCGAGACTGGCGTGATTTTGCGATTTGGAAAATTTCAGGAAGCAACCTCTGCCGGTTTGCACTGGCATCTTCCAGCGCCAATAGAATCAAAAATTGTTGTCAACACTGAAAAAGTGCAGACAGTTGAGGTCGGTTATCGCTCCACGATCAACAGTTCCAGACAAACAGTACAGCGAGAATCACTGATGCTGACTGAAGACGAAAATATTATTGACATTGCCTTTGCTGTTCAGTATCGGATTTCCAATGCCAATGATTTTCTTTTTAATGTTAGTGACCAGATGGATGTACTGGTGCGTTCATCGACTGAAGCAGCTGCCAGGGAAGTCGTCGGTAAGAATTCAATGGATGATGTTATAACCAGTGGTCGATCAATCGTCGGCAGCGAGACCAGCGAGATATTGCAACGCATCCTTGATCGTTACGAGTCCGGGATAGAGGTCGTATCCGTTGATATGCAGCACGCTTTGCCTCCCGTTGAAGTAAAACCCGCTTTTGATGATGCGGTAAAGGCGCGTGAAGATGAAGTGCGATACAAGAATGAAGCTGAAGCCTATTCAAATGACATAATTCCAAGGGCCAGGGGTAAATCGGCGCGTATTGTTCAGGAATCTGAGGCCTACAAGGCCACAGTGATTGCCCAGGCCGAGGGTGAGGCATCACGCTTTACCAGTATTCTTAAGGAGTTTAACGCCGCGCCGGGAGTGACACGTGAGCGTATGTACCTTGATGGTATCGAGAAGGTTCTTTCTGGCAGTAATCTTGTCATGGTTGATCAGAAGAACAGCAACAACATTATGTACCTGCCTCTTGATCGCATGCTGAATCGCTATGAATCCAGGGATATCGTTACAGGTGACACGATGCCCAGTGATTCATTGCTTGAAGTCAGAAAGAAAATTGATGAATTCCGGCAGCGTGATGGCCGTACTGACCGTACAAGCAGGAGATAGACGATGCCTACAAAATTACCATTAATAGCTATTATCCTGTTTGTTCTGGCATTGCTGGCTTCAGGTATTTTTTACACTGTTGATGAACGGGAAAGAGCCATTGTTTTCAAATTTGGTGAAATTATTCGTGCCGATGATAAACCCGGCCTGCGGATAAAGTTGCCCTTTATCAATAATGTCCGGTATTTTGATGCGCGGGTGCAAACCATGGATGCTGATCCCGAACTGTACATCACGGTAGAGAAGAAAGGCCTGGTCGTCGATTCATTTGTAAAATGGCGCATCATTGATACCACGCAGTATTTTGTTTCTGTGGGTGGCCAGTCAAGCACTGCCAGTAAGCGATTGCGCCAGCTGGTTAATGATGGACTTAAGACCGAATTTGGCAAGCGCTCAGTGACCGATGTCATTTCCGGTGATCGTGACGTGATAATGAAGATCGTGCAGGAAAATACCAACCGTGAAGCGGAAAAATACGGTCTCGAGGTGATCGATGTACGTCTGAAACGTGTCGATCTGGTGCCGGAAATATCCCAGTCTGTTTATGACCGAATGGAAGCAGAGCGTGGCAGGGTAGCCAAGGACCTGCGGGCCCGCGGCGCGGAAGCGGCAGAACGTCTGCGTGCCGATGCTGATCGTCAATCTCAGATCATCGTTGCCGAAGCTGAACGCGATGCACAGATCAAGCGTGGTGAAGGCGATGCCGAGGCAACACGCATTTATGCTGAAGCTTTTTCACAGGATGCAGAGTTCTTCTCTTTTTATCGCAGCCTGGAGGCCTATATGAACACCTTCAAAAATAAAGATGCAATGATGGTCATTGACCCGGAAAGTGAATTTTTCAAGTATCTGAAAAGTCCCGTTCAATAACGCTCTGCGAAAAAGAAATGGACTGGAATGACCTCTTTACAGCGATTGCTCTGATGCTGATTTTTGAAGGCATACTGCCGTTTCTAAATCCCGACCGCTATCGCAAGATGCTTGAGATGATGGAGGCGATCAGCAACAGCCAGTTACGGGCTATGGGGCTGATTGTTATGGCAGCGGGTGCAGTACTGCTGACGTTTGTTCGTGCCGGATCAGCATCCTGAGTTCATATCATGAGTAATTCTAATCCATCATTGAGTAACGGTGACCGCTGGCTGCTGCCAGTCGGCGTCGAGGAAACACTGCCGGCCGAAGCTGCCCGAATCGAAAAGCTGCGGCGAAAGGTGCTGGATCTGCTCGGCGGCTGGGGCTACGACCTGGTGATGCCGCCGCTGATGGAATATCTGGATTCCCTGCTAACAGGTGTCGGCCATGGTCTGGAGATAGAAACATTTAAACTGACAGACCAGATGAGCGGCAAGATGATGGGTGTGCGTGCAGACATGACGCCGCAGGTCGCCCGCATCGATGCGCATTACTTACACAATGACGGAGCAAACCGCCTTTGTTATTTTGGACCGGTACTGCGTACCCGTCCGGACTGTCTGGGCTGTTCACGTGTTCCGTTGCAGCTTGGCGCTGAGCTGTTCGGTGTAAAGAACTACCGTGCTGATGTTGAGATTGTTGAACTACTGGTTGAAACGCTGCATAGCATCGGGCTTGAGAACCTCCATGTTGATCTTGGGCATATGGGTATATTTCAGGCTCTGGTTGCCACAGAGGGCCTGGATGCTGATTCACAGGATAAGCTGGTAGAAGTCATCAGCAGCCATGCAGGAAATGATGTGGCACAGTTTTGTCAATCACAGGGCTTATCAGCGGAGGCCTCAGAGCTATTTATCCTGTTGACGGTAAGCAGTGGCGAAGTAGACAGCCTGCCGGCACTGGCAGAAAAGTTTTTTGCCTCCTCAGATGAAGTAAAAGCTGCAATTGATAACCTGTCCAGCATTGCCGGCAGTTTAAAAAAACGCCTGCCGGCAACACGACTCTACTATGATCTCGCTGAGCTAAAAGGAAAGAGTTACCATAATGGCCTGGTTTTTTCTGTTTACATCCCGGGAACTGGCCGGGCGATAGCAAACGGTGGGCGCTACGATGATATCGGTATCGAATTCGGCAGGGCCAGAGCAGCGACAGGCTTCAGTCTGGATCTGCGTGCCGTATCAGGGCTGATCAGTCAACCCGAGTTAAAAATGACATCTTCGGCAACTGTATATGCACCGGATGATGATGACCCTGAACTTTTAGACGTGGTCAAACAATTGCGTCAGAATGGTAAACGGGTTGTTTTTTGTTATGACAATGAACAAAGTGCTGATGGTAAATATGCGGCAAAGCTGGTCAGACAGGATGGCAAGTGGATACTGCAATAGGCAACCGCACCCTTTAATCTCACGAAAGTAAACCAGGGTAAAAAACGCAGGTATAGTTATGGGTAAAAGTGTCGTTCTGATAGGAACTCAATGGGGTGATGAAGGCAAAGGCAAGATTGTTGACCTGCTGACAGACCGCGCCGATGCCGTCGCACGTTTTCAGGGCGGCCACAATGCTGGACACACCCTGGTAATCAATGGAGAGAAAACCGTTCTACACGTCATCCCTTCAGGTATCCTGCGCGATAATGTCGACTGTCTGATTGGCAATGGTGTCGTCCTGTCCCTGGCTGCAATGGAAAAGGAATTACTGGAAGTTGAGGCAAAGGGAATCGATGCCCGCTCGCGGGTAAAGATTTCAGATGCCGCACCGATCATTCTGCCACACCATGTCGCACTGGATCAGGCGCGTGAAATTGCCCGCGGCAACAAGGCGATCGGTACTACCGGGCGCGGCATCGGGCCGGCCTATGAAGACAAGGTCGCCCGTCGGGGGTTGCGTGTAGGGGATATGGCAAACCCGTCAGCCTTTGCAGAAAAATTACGCCATGTGATGGAATACCACAACTACATGCTTGAACATTACTTCAAACATGAAACAGTAGATTACCAAAAGTCACTGGATGAAACACTGGCACTGGGTGAAAAACTGAAGTCAGTGATTGCCGATGTACCGGCCTTGCTGGATAAATATCGCCGCGACGGAAAATCAATCATGTTTGAAGGTGCGCAGGGTATGCTGCTGGACATTGATCATGGTACATACCCCTATGTCACATCCTCAAATACCATTGCCGGCAACGCCTCCAGCGGTACCGGAGTAGGGCCCTCTACACTTGATTACACGCTTGGCATCGTCAAGGCCTATACTACCCGTGTCGGCGGCGGCCCGTTCCCGACCGAGCTGTTCGATGAAGATGGTGAGGGTAATCACATGGGAGTCAAAGGTGCAGAGTTCGGTGCGACGACAGGCCGTAAGCGCCGTTGCGGCTGGCTGGATGCTGTTGCACTTAAGCGTTCACGCCAGGTCAATGGCTTTACCGGACTGTGCATCACTAAACTTGATGTGCTTGATGGCCTGAAGACCCTGAAAATTGCTACGGCTTATAAACTTGACGGTGAGACAATTTATGACACGCCGGGTGATGCTGATCGTCTGCAGCGCTGCGAGCCGGTGTATGAAGAAATTGACGGCTGGTCAGAATCAACCGCTGGCACAAAATCCTACGACGAGCTGCCAGCCAATGCCAAAGCCTACCTGAAACGGATCGAGGAACTGGTAGAAGCGCCGGTTGATATTATTTCGACCGGGCCTGATCGGGAAGAGACGATAATACTGAGACATCCGTTTGACTGAAGACCATGGACTGAAGGCTAAAGGCTGAAGATAAAAGCAAAATCGAGCACTTTCTGGATTTTCATTCAGCCTTCAGTCGCGATTTTCAGTCTTCAAATCAGCAAACCAATAAGCTCATTCATTACAAATGCAAAACTAACAAAGAACCCTATGACAGGTATCCATAAAGGAAAAATTTTAACTCCCTCAGGATGAGGGTCTTTGTGCTTGATACGCCACAGGGCGAGATTTACCAGCGAGAAAATGGTCAGCATTATTGTTGAAGTGATTTCAGCCAGGGAAGCGAGACGGCCAATGAGTGCAAGCAGCAGCACAATGCCTGTGACCAGGGTTGTTGCGATAACCG
The DNA here is from genome assembly GCA_034659075.1 of Pseudomonadota bacterium. Classification (GTDB taxonomy): domain Bacteria; phylum Pseudomonadota; class Gammaproteobacteria; order BMS3Bbin11; family BMS3Bbin11; genus BMS3Bbin11. The sequence continues at coordinate 37,200 of JAYEGM010000054.1, read as the reverse complement.
GTGTTTGTGTTCGTTGATTTACAGTAGCCAGCACAGCCGGCAATTGGCCGCGTGAACCCATACCGTAGATAACTCGCGAGGCCATAATCATCTGGATCAGTGCCCCATTAAGAATTGCAAACATGCCGATCACACTGATAATGACTGCTTTCTCACCGGTATGGAATTCATAGAGTTGAACCAGGGGAGCTTTGCTGGCAGCAAGTTCTGCGGGGGGCATCGACAATACTGCCGTAGTCATCAGCACCATGTAGATTATCGTGGTGATGCCAAGGGTAAGTAAGATCGCGAGAGGCAGGCTGCGTTTTACATCCTTTACTTCTTCGGCCACATCTACCATATCTTCAAAACCGATAAAGGCATAAAAAGACAGGAGGGTACCAAGGTAGATGCCGCTCCATGCCGTCATGTCTGCAGGGGGTATCAGCTCAGGCCATTTTTCGGGCAGTGCCAGCAAACCTTCACCACTGACCGTAATGACAAGCATTAGACCGCCAATTTCAAGCACGGTGATCAGGCCGGCGATGGTGACAGACTCAGCAATACCCCATGCCGCGATAGCACCCAGTAAAATGATAACCAGAAAAATAGCAATGATGCGATCCAAGCTTATAAATTGATGTAAATAACCGACAAAGCCGTTGGCCAGTGCGGCAGCTGAAACCACACCGGCAGCAATGACAAAAAGTCCAACGAGGGTGGATAGCCTGTTCGAGACGAAGGCCTGTTTTACATATAAGGCTGCACCGGCGGCATAGGGAAAGCGAGCACATAATTCGGCAAATGATATTGCCGTGAAGCCAGCGAGCAGGGATGCAATAAGGAAAGAAACGGGTGCGTAATAGCCCGCCACATTGGCTATTTCTCCCACCAGGGCATAGATACCCGCGCCGATGGTTGTGCCGAGCCCGTAAAGAACCATCATTGGAAGGGACAGGGTGCGCTTCAATGTGGTTTTACTGGGCATAGGTTAAGAGTCCTTTGAGTACAATAAAGAGAATTCTACTCTATACGAACATGCCCTTGCATGCTTCAGCATAGACACATCGAATATTATTCCTTATCGGCTGCGGGTCTATTACGCTATAATGATTCAGCACAATATCAGGGTGGGGGAACAATTGCCCCTTAAGTAATCAGCAAGGAACAAAAAATGAGTCAATCAATCAAGTCCTATATATATTCAGCTGCCCTTAGCAGCATGCTTATAAATATTGCTGCAGCCGATGACATGATGACAACTTATCAGCTGGCTGTGGTACAGGACCCGGTTTACCGGGCTGCCGTGAATACCTACGAAGCCGAACAGGCCGCACTGGGCATAGCACGCTCTGCCTTGCTGCCATTTCTCAATGCCAATGCCGGTACCGCGAAACGCAGCCAGAAGGTCACCAGCCCGGATAATATCCCCGGCTTTGATGGCGAAGCGGATTATCGCGTCGATGACTGGGCCGTGGGCTTCAATCAGACCTTGTTCGATGTACCTGCCTGGCAAGGCTATAAGAAAGCGAAATTCAATGTTGAAAGGGCCGGCTACGATTTCCGTTCGTCACAGCAGAATTTGATCTTTCGGGTGGCGAGCATCTATGGACAGGCACTGGTCGCGAAGGAAAACCTGCGCGTCTCTGAGGCGGAGAAACAGGCCCTGGCCGAGCAACTGGAACTGGACACAGAACGCCTTAACGTCGGTCTCGGTACGGTAACCAACCTGTATGCGACCGAATCCCGTTATCAGCTTGCGGTAACGAATGTCGTTGAAGCCGATTTCGCCCTGCGGGATGCCCTGCAGGCCCTGAAGGAACTGACCGGCCAGATGCCCGGTGAATTGCAGCAGATCGCCAGTGACAAGCCGCCGCTGGATCCCCCGGAACCGAACAGCGTGGATTACTGGCTGCAGACGTCATTACAGAGCAATCTTGAATATCTTTCAGCGAGCAGTGCCGTTGAAGTGGCCGATCGTGAGATTTCCCGGCTCAAGGGGCAGCACATCCCGACACTGGATGTGGTTGCCTCACAAACCTATAACGATGCAGATGGCAGCCTGTCCGGCTCCGGTCGCACAAACGAAGGCACGAATGTTGGCCTGCGGCTGGTAGTCCCCCTGGTACAGGGCTGGGGCGTCGTCGCCGGTACCGATGTAGCCCGTTCGCAGTATCAGGTTTCGCTACAGCAGCAGGAAGCGGCGCGCCGCAACGTGGATCGTACTTCACGTTCGTCATTCCAGGCAATCACGAGCGGCATCAGCCGCCTGAAAGCATTGCAGTCTGCGGTCAAGGCAGGGAAAAGCACGGTCGAAGCCAAGCGTGAAGGCTTCAAAGCCGGTGTCAATACCAACGTAGAAGTACTCGATGCCGTGCGTGACCTGTATGGCTCGGAGCGCAACTATATCACTGCCAAGTACCAGTTCATTCTAAGCACTCTGCAATTAAAGCAGGTCGCCGGCAAACTGGAAGTGGCAGATCTGCAGCAAGTTAATGGCTGGCTGGAGAATAAATAGTGATCAACTATTGGTAATTCCCTGGCCGAGGTGAATTTTATATTATCTTAATAGGCATCACCCACAAGTATTTTTATCAGGAATACTTATGCTAGATCTAGTATACGCATAATCCAATAGTCCATATTTCTTTGTCACTATTTTGAGATATCTCCATTATTTTTGGCTTAATTATTCCAGTTGATTTTCATACTTGCAGGTAGATTAAGTGAAAATATTATCACACCTGAAATACAGCAATATCAATACTTTCAGGGCTTGCATAGCAGTTCAATTTGTACCATAATTCGCCGCCTTACAGGCGCGTAGCTCAGTGGTAGAGCACTACCTTGACATGGTAGTGGTCGGCAGTTCGACCCTGCCCGCGCCTACCATTTTTTTATCGCAATTACGGGAGTTCATCCCATTCACGCGGCCTCTAGTAAGGGCCGCCACTGAGACGAGGTTACAATCATGCCTGTTATTACCCTTCCTGATGGATCGACTCGATCCTTTGATGCCCCTGTTTCTGTGCTGCAGGTTGCCGAGGATATTGGACCAGGGCTTGCCAAGGCAACGCTGGCCGGTCGTGTGAATGGTGATCTGGTCGATGCCAGTTATGTCATGAGTGACGATGCCTCGCTGGCGATTGTTACTTCACGTGATGACGATGCGCTCGATTTGTTTCGTCACGATGCCGCACATGTGATGGCGCAGGCTGTTCAGGAATTGTTCCCCGGTACGCAGGTGACTATCGGTCCAGCCATTGAAGATGGTTTTTATTATGATTTTGCCCGCGACGAAGCCTTTACTCCTGCTGATTTGAATAAGATCGAGCAGAAGATGCATGAGATCGTTAAACGTGATCTGCCTATACAGCGTGAAGTGATGGACCGGGCAGAAGCCATCAAGGTGTTTGCCGGGATGGGTGAGGATTATAAGGTTGAGATCATCGAAGACATTATACCTGAAGGTGAAGAGGTCTCCATCTATCGTCAGGGTGACTGGTTTGATGTCTGTCGCGGTCCGCATCTGCCGAGTACCGGTAAATTGGGCAAGGCATTTAAACTAATGAAACTGGCCGGTGCCTACTGGCGTGGTGACTCAGGCAATGAAATGCTGCAACGTATTTATGGCACGGCATGGACAGATAAGAAAGCCCTGAATGCCTATCTGCATCGCCTGGAAGAAGCAGAAAAGCGTGATCACCGTAAAATAGCGAAGAAGATGGACCTGTTTCATCTGCAGGAGCAGGCGCCCGGTATGGTGTACTGGCACGACAAGGGCTGGCGTATTTACCAGGTAGTCGAAAACTATATACGTGCGCAATTACGTCAGCACGGATACCAGGAAGTACACACGCCGCAGATTATTGATCGTTCCTTGTGGGAGAAGTCGGGTCACTGGGACAAGTTCCATGATGACATGTTTACTACATCATCGGAAAACCGTGATTACGCCATCAAGCCGATGAACTGCCCGGCACATATCCAGATATTCAACCAGGGCCTGAAAAGCTATCGTGATCTGCCGTTGCGACTCGCTGAATTTGGATCCTGTCATCGTAATGAGCCATCGGGTACGCTGCATGGCATCATGCGTCTGCGAAATTTCGTGCAGGATGATGCGCATATCTTCTGTACCGAGGACCAGGTACAGGATGAAGTCTCGGATTTCATCGACCTGCTGTTCGAAGTGTATAAGGACTTTGGTTTCGAAGATATCCTGATCAAGCTTTCTACGCGGCCTGAAAAAAGGGTAGGTAAGGACGCAGACTGGGATAAAGCCGAGCTTGCTCTGGAGCATGCTCTGGATGCCAAGCAGCTGGACTGGGAACTGCAGCCGGGTGAGGGGGCTTTTTATGGCCCTAAAATCGAATTTTCGCTGAAAGACAGCATTGGCCGAGTCTGGCAGTGTGGCACTATTCAGGTCGATTTCTCCATGCCCGGCAGGCTTGATGCAAGCTACATCGACCATGACGGCAACAAGCACGTACCGGTGATGCTGCATCGCGCAATACTGGGTTCGCTGGAGCGGTTTATCGGTATTTTGATCGAAGAATCTGCCGGGCTGCTGCCGCTGTGGCTGGCGCCGGTTCAGGCTGTGGTGATGAATATTACCGACGATCAGGCCGAATTTGCCTCAAATGTTGAGAAAACCTTGAAAAAACAGGGTTTCAGAGTCGATTTGGACTTGAGAAATGAGAAGATCGGCTTTAAAATTCGCGAGCACACAATACAGCGCATTCCATACCTTCTCGTGGTGGGTAACCGTGAGATGGAAGGTGGCGCTGTTTCTGTTCGTACACAAAAGGGTGAAGACCTGGGTTCGATGACGGTAGAAGCATTTGCCGAACTGATGAACAAAGAGGTTTCCACCAGAAGTAAAACTGTTTCGGAGGGTTAAACCAATCGCAGGTGAAAAGCAGTATCGCATGAATTCGCAAATACGGGTGCCAAAAGTGCGCCTGGTCGGTGAAGACGGAGGTCAGATAGGACTCGTTGCTACAGATGAAGCATTAACTATGGCACAGGATGCCGGTCTCGATCTGGTTGAAATATCCCCGAATGCTGATCCGCCTGTCTGTCGTTTGATGGACTATGGCAAGTTCAAGTATCAGGATAGCAAGCGTAAGCATGCCGCGAAGAAGAAGCAGAAAGTTTTTACGGTTAAAGAGATCAAGTTTCGCCCGGGCACCGATGTTGGCGATTACAATATCAAGCTGGGTAAACTGGTAAAATTTCTCGAAAATGGTGACAAGGTAAAATTGACCTTACGTTTTCGTGGTAGAGAAATGGCGCATCAGCATCTGGGTATGGAATTACTCAAGCGTGCTGAAGCGGATCTTTCGGAGCTGGCTGTTGTTGAGCAGTATCCGAAAATGGAAGGGCGCCAGATGGTAATGGTTATGGCGCCCAAAAAAACGCAGTAAAGGAAAGCCCAGTAAAGCCGTCGACGGTTCACGGTAAGCGGGTATAACCGCAGCATTAGCTGCAAAACGTACAGTTAGCTGTACTTTATTAAAAACCGGAGTAAGAAATGCCTAAAATGAAGACCAACCGGGGTGCTGCCAAGCGCTTCAAAAAGACGGCGGGTGGTGGTTTTAAACGATCACAGGGCCATCGTCGCCATATCCTCACCAAGAAGTCGACCAAGCGCAAGCGCCATCTGCGTGCAGCGGCGACAATTAACAAAGCCGATGTTGCATCTGTCAAACAGATGCTGCCATTCAGTTAAGCGGGAGGATTAGAATATGCCACGCGTAAAACGCGGTGTTACGACACACGCACGTCACAAAAAGGTACTCAATCGCGCCAAGGGTTATCGCGGCGCTCGTAAGAATGTATTTCGTGTTGCCAATCAGGCGGTTGCCAAAGCAGGGCAATATGCCTATCGCGACCGTCGTCAGAAGAAACGTCAGTTCCGCGCTCTGTGGATCGCACGTATCAATGCAGCGGCCCGTTTAAATGGACTCAGCTACAGCCGTTTCATGAACGGCCTGTCGCGTGCTGAAATCGAGCTTGATCGCAAGGTACTTGCAGATATCGCCGTACATGACAGTGATGGTTTCTCTGCACTGGCTGAAAAGGCCAGGACGGCTCTCGCTTCCTGAGTGTTTTAATCTGCGAATCGGTTGATTCGCAATGAAATCCTGAGGGAAAGGTCGTCGCCTTTCCCTCTTTTTATTTGTAGATCATAGCTGTGTAAATGACTGATTCAGAAAATAAAATTCGCCAGGAACTTGATGATCTTGTGCAGCAGGCTGAGACCGAAGCCAGCGTGGCAAGTGAACTGTCTGCACTGGATGATGTACGGGTGCGCTATCTGGGCAAGAAGGGTGAATTGACCCTGCAACTCAAGCGTATCGGCAGTTTGCCTGCTGAGCTAAGACCGGGTTTTGGCAAATGGGTGAATCTGGCAAAAAATCAGGTTCAGGAAAAGATTACCGCCTGCAAGACTGTGCTGGAACAGGCACGTTTGAATGAGAAGCTGGCAGAAGAGAGTATCGATGTCAGCTTGCCCGGCAGGCACTCATCCCGTGGCGGCCAGCATCCTGTCACGCGTACATTGCAGCGGCTGGAAGATATCTTTGTCTCAATGGGCTTTGCGGTTGCAGAAGGGCCGGAGATAGAAGACGATTTTCATAATTTCGAAGCCTTAAACATCCCGCCCAGTCATCCTGCGCGTGCCATGCACGATACTTTCTATCTGAAGAAAGACAAGCAGGTGCTGCGGACTCATACCTCACCGGTACAGGTGCGCTTTATGGAGAACAACGAGCCGCCATTCCGTATCATCGCCCCGGGCCGTGTGTACCGTTGTGACTCGGATGTTACCCACACTCCGATGTTTCATCAGATCGAGGGCCTGTTTGTCGATGAAAATGCCAGTTTTGCTGAATTGAAGGGCGTTTTATCCGAATTTCTTAAAGTCTTTTTTGAAAAAGATCTTGAGGTGAAGTTTCGGCCCTCTTTTTTCCCTTTCACTGAACCCTCTGCCGAAGTGGATATCAGTTGTGTCATGTGCGGCGGGGAAGGCTGTCGGGTCTGTTCACATACCGGCTGGCTGGAAGTGCTGGGTTGCGGCATGGTGCACCCGGAAGTATTCGGTCACGTCGGCATAGACAGTGAAAAGTATTCCGGTTTTGCCTTCGGTATCGGCGTTGAGCGACTGGCCATGTTGCGTTATGGAGTGAATGACTTGCGTTTGTTTTTTGAGAATGATTTGAGCTTTCTGGGGCAGTTCAGATGAGTCAGCGTCTAATAATCATGAGGGGCAGAAAACATGCTGGTCAGTGAAATCTGGTTGCGCGAATGGGTTTCGCCAAAGTTAACTACCGATGAGCTGGCTGACCGGCTGACGATGGCCGGTCTGGAAGTGGGGAGCATAGAGCCTGCTGGAGACCTGTCCGATAAGCTGGTGGTAGGACGAATTGAAGAGGTCGCCGCCCATCCGGATGCAGACCGTCTGCGGGTTTGTAAAGTGAATGTGGGGCGGGCCAGAAATCTTACGATTGTCTGTGGCGCAGCCAATGCGCGGCAGGGGCTTTATACCATTGCGGCACTGGTCGGTGCCAAATTGCCTGCTGGTATGACAATAAGCCAGGCCGCTGTGCGGGGTGTGACCTCATCCGGCATGCTGTGTTCGGCCACTGAGCTGGGGCTGGAAGAATCTTCAGCGGGAATTCTGGAGCTGACCGGCAAACCTGCTGTGGGGACATCGGCGAGCAGTTTTTTTCAGCTGGATGACAAAATTCTCGATCTTGAGCTGACGCCAAATCGTGGCGATTGCCTGAGTATGCGTGGGGTTGCACGTGAAGTGGCCGCATTAACCAATAGCCGGTTAAAAAAGGCGGTCAAAGCTGTTGAGATGGCGGTGCTGGCCCGCGGCAAACTACCGATAAAGCTGACGGCCAGCGATGCCTGTCCACATTATGTCGGCCGCATCATTCGTGGTCTGGATGTCTCTGCTGCAACACCAATGTGGATTAAAGAGCGGCTGCGGCGTGCCGGTATCCGCAGCCTGGGTCCCTGTGTCGATGTCACTAATTACGTCATGTTAGAGCTGGGCCAGCCTATGCATGCCTTTGATCTGGCGAAACTGAATGGTCAGATCGAAGTGCGTTATGCCAATGGGCGTGAAAAACTGGGTTTGCTTGATGGCTCGACCATCAAGCCGGAAAAGACTGATTTACTGATCGCGGATAAAAGTGGCCCGCTGGCCCTGGCGGGTGTTATGGGCGGGGCGGCATCGGCTGTTTCTGATCAAACACAGGACATATTTCTCGAAAGCGCCTTCTTCACACCGGAGGTTATAGCTGTTACGACCCGGGACAGAGGAATTCATACGGATTCTTCTCATCGTTTTGAACGCGGAGTGGATTTTGAGCTGCAGCGGGAAGCGCTGGAACGGGCCTCTGTTTTACTGACAGAGATTGCAGGAGGTGAATGCGGACCTGTAATCGAGAAGTCAATTTCGAGTAAAATGCCTCGAAAAGAGCCAATTACGCTACGAAATAAGCGCTTAAATGCAGTTTTAGGCACAAAAATTTCTACAAAAAAAATGGTTTCTAGCCTGCGGCGCCTTGCTATGCAGATTAAAGGAAAGGCCGACACAGTGAAAGTGATCGCACCGTCTTATCGTTTCGATATAAACATCGAGGCCGATTTGATAGAAGAGGTGGCACGCGTGACAGGTTTTGAAAATATTCCTGAAACGGCGCCAGTCGCGCATTTACAGATATCAGCGGAAGAAGAAAAAACATTGCCACTCAGGCGCTTGCAGTCGTGCCTGATCGACCGTGATTACCAGGAGGTCATTACCTACAGCTTTATTGATCATGCCATGCATGCGCTATTTGCGCCTGCTTCTCGTGCCGTCGTACTGGAAAACCCTATTGCATCAGATATGTCAGTCATGCGTGGCAGCTTGTGGCCGGGGTTAATCAAAACCATGCAATATAATGTCAATCGCCAGATCAGTGATCTGAAATTATTCGAAACGGGTCGAACATTTATTCCTAAAGGCAAGGCCTTGCTGCAGCACCGCTACATTGCAGGACTGCTGACAGGCAGTGCGAATAGCCGCAGCTGGGCAGATAAATCACGTGATGTGGACTTTTTTGATCTGAAGGGCGATGTGGAAGCGCTGATCGCGCTGACGGGCCGTCAAGCTGACTTTGTTTTTTCGCCAGTGACACATCCAGTGCTGCAGCCGGGCCAGTCTGCCCAGATTAAGGAAGGCAAGAAAGTGGTTGGCTTGCTGGGGCGTTTGCATCCGGCGATAGAATCCTCTCTTGGGCTTGATCAGGCGGTATATCTTTACGAATTCCGGCTCGATAGTCTGCTGTATTCACGAATTCCGGTCTTTCATGAATTTTCCCGCTTTCCAGCCGTACAACGCGACATTGCGCTGGTAATTGACGTTAAAATTTCCTCATCTGATGTGATCCAGTCGATAAAGTGCCATGCTGGTGACCTATTAGTAAAGTTGGAGTTGTTTGACCAGTATCAGGGCGAACATATTGATTTTGGTAAAAAAAGTCTCGCTTTTACCTTGACCTTACAGCAATCTTCGCGCACTCTTACAGATAGTGAGACAGAAAACCTGATGAAAGGTGTAATTCGAGGGGTTCAGGCGGATCTGGACGCGCAACTGAGATAACAGGATAAGAATGACAGTTACCAAGGCAGATCTGGCTGACAGATTATATGAAGAACTGGGGCTTAATAAGCGTGAGTCCAAAGAATTCGTGGAACTATTCTTTGAGAAGATGCGCCAGTCTCTGGAGTCCGGTGAGTCCGTCAAATTATCCGGTTTCGGTAATTTTGATCTGCGCAAGAAGACACCCAGGCCGGGAAGAAATCCAAAAACAGGAGAAGAAATCCCAATTTCGGCTCGTCGTGTGGTAACCTTCAGGCCAAGTCTGAAACTAAAGGAACGGGTTGCGCAGTACACCGCCAGCCTGCAAAACAAGAAACAGGAAAATTAGTAGAGGATTATGCTCGATCCAGCTGACAATTCAGTTTTGCCCGCTATACCCGCCAAGCGATATTTTACGATTGGTGAAGTAAGCGAACTCTGCCAGGTCAAACCTCATGTATTGAGATACTGGGAACAGGAGTTTTCGCAACTCAATCCAGTAAAGAGACGCGGCAACCGGCGTTATTACCAGCGGCATGAAGTTGAGCTGATTCGAACCATCCGCTCATTGCTGTACCTGGAGGGCTTCACTATTAGTGGCGCACGCCAGAAACTGGAATCAGATGGTGAGTTTGAAGCAACAGCAGCAACAGCAGCGAAATCAGCTGAAAGTCCCAGGGTTTCTAAAGAGCTAATTGGGGGGCTGATTAGCGAACTTGAAGAATTGACTGTAATGCTAAGAGATTAGCCAGCCAACAACATTTTCCGAAAAGTATTTTAATATTTGTAATCGAAGAGCTTAAAATCCTTTTCTGTTTATCGAAGTCCTTTCTATAAACAGTCCATCATGAGAAATCAAAAAATCGGGGCGTAGCGCAGCCTGGTAGCGCACCGCAATGGGGTTGCGGTGGTCGGAGGTTCAAATCCTCTCGCCCCGACCATTTCCATAAAAAATATTTTTCCCTTCGTAAGAAATGAGGGGGAAATATTTTTTATGGAAATGGATGGGGTATGGGACCGAATAAACAGGTTCACAAAATCGCCTGCAGCGATTTTGAATATTGGAGCTCAGCGACGATGGCCCGCAGGGCGTAGCGCAGGAAGCGCGGTGTAAATCCTCTCGCCCCGACCATTTTATTATTCTGTATGAATCGCTAAGGCGTAATGGTGATAAGAAAATCTACAGGGTTTACAAAAAAAATTTTTGTGCCCTGATGTCTTTACAGTTCAAATTTGACGGCGGGTTGTGACGGCCTCTGCCAGTGATTCCAGTACATCGACGGTATCATCCCAGCCGATGCAGCCATCGGTGATGCTAACGCCGTATTTCAGCTCTTTACCTGATTCTATGTCCTGACGGCCGGCATTTATGTGGCTCTCTATCATTACACCGATGATATGTGCATCGCCGGCTGAAATCTGTTCAGCAATATTCGCAGCAACATCCACCTGTTTCTCGGGCTGTTTCAGGCTGTTGGCGTGCGAGCAGTCGACCATTACATTCGGTGTGAGTCCATAACTCTCCAGCTTTTCTTCAGCCAGCAGGACGCTATCCCGATCGTAGTTGGGTAAAGCACCGCCTCGTAAAATTATATGCCCGTCATCGTTGCCGGTAGTTGAGAAAATGGCAGATTTTCCATCCATGGTCATCGACAGAAAGTGATGCGGTAATGAAGCGGCACGTATCGCATCCATGGCATTTTTCAGCGTACCATCGGTGCTGTTTTTAAAGCCAACGGGACAGGACAGGCCGGAAGCAAGCTCACGATGGACCTGGCTTTCTGTTGTTCGTGCACCGATGGCCCCCCAGCTGATTAAATCAGCGACATATTGTGGTGTAACCAGGTCGAGGAATTCAGTGGCAGTCGGTATGCCCATATTGGTCAGGTCTAGCAGTACCTTACGTGCCAGTCTTAAACCGTGATTAATATGGAAGCTGCCATCTAGCATGGGGTCATTGATTAAGCCTTTCCAGCCAACGGTGGTGCGTGGCTTTTCAAAATAGACACGCATGACAATCAACAATTGATCGCTCAAGCGATCACTAATTTCTTTTAATCTGCCGGCATAGTCTATTGCGGCGTCCGGGTCATGAATGGAGCAGGGGCCTACGATGACTACCAGGCGATCGTCTTCGCCATGCAATACCCTGTGAATAGCCTGTCGAGTATCACTGGTTAGTTTTTGTGATCCTTCAGAGGCAGGAAATTCAGCATGCAACTCAGTCGGCAGAATAACGTTCTTAATTTCCTTAATTCTAAGGTCTTGTGTGGGGTGGGATGAGGTCATATTGTTGGTGCCGTTTTCCGGAGTACTGAAATTGGGGGGCATTTTACTTGGTATGGGAAGAGTAGGGAAATGTTTTACGAATTACGTTTTACGTTTTACGTTCAAATATCTATGAATACAGTTAAGGTAATATACTGCACTATTGCTACGTATTCGTGTGTTTTCCGTAATACATAAAACGTAATACATAAGTCTATTTTTTTCTACTCCAGACCCCTGACTTCCCACCACTTTTATGTATCAACCCTATATCCGTGATGACCATTCCCCGATCGACGGCCTTACACATATCATAAATGGTCAGCAGGCTGATCTGTACGGTGGTGAGTGCTTCCATTTCCACTCCTGTCTGGCCATGTGTCTCGGTTTTGGCCTGGCAGTGGATACAGTTGCCATCAGTATCTATTTCAAAGTTTACTTCCACATGGGTCAGCGGCAGCGGATGGCACAGGGGAATGAGGTCGGCAGTACGCTTGCTGGCCATGATGCCTGCGATGCGGGCAATTCCCAGGACATCGCCTTTTTTGTGGCCGCCCTGCTGGATCAATGACAGGGTTTTTGCCTGCATCACGATGGTGCCTTCAGCAATGGCTATACGGTGTGTACAGGCCTTGTCACCGACGTCGACCATGTGGGCATCGCCGTTCTGGTTGAAATGTGTTAATTCTGACATTCTTTGTTTATCCTGCTTTATCAAAAAAGATGATATTTGCGCATAGAATGTTCACTGGCTTGTGTGGTCATCACCACCTTGACATGGCATACTGCGCGCGACCAAAAAATTGAACATCTATGCCTGATATCCGGCATATCCGGGATTTAAAAATACACTGTGAGAATACTACTAAGTAACGATGACGGCTACCTTGCTCCGGGATTGCGGGCCCTCTATGAGGCGTTAAAAGACACCCAGGAGCTTACCGTCGTTGCACCGGACAGAGATCACAGCGGCGCCAGCAATTCCTTGACCCTGCAGCGTCCCTTAAGTGTTCGAAAATCTGCAGAGGGTTTTCAGTATATTGATGGCACACCAACAGATTGCGTGCATCTGGCCATTACCGGCCTGATGGAAAATGAACCGGACATGGTCATCGCCGGTATCAATAATGGAGCGAATCTCGGTGATGATGTAATTTATTCCGGTACCGTAGCGGCGGCAACGGAAGGACGCTTTCTTGGTTTTCCTGCGATGGCGATTTCTATGGCCAGTCATGAGCCCCAGTTTTATGACACAGCAGCAAGGGTGGTTGTCGACCTGCTTGATCGGTTAAATCAGCATTTACTTCCCGCAGACAGTATTCTTAACATCAATGTGCCGGATGTTCCGTATGAAGATTTACAGGGTATTCAGGCGACCCGTCTGGGTAAACGGCATAAATCTGAGCCGGTGATCCGTCAGCAATCACCGCATGGCAGGGAAATCTTCTGGGTAGGCCCTGCCGGTCAGGAGCAGGATGCCGGACCCGGTACTGACTTCCATGCGATAAAAAACCACTATGTGTCTATTTCACCTCTGGAAATTGATCTTACACGTTATAAAGCGATTGAGACCGTCGCTCACTGGCTGGAAAAATAGTGCAGGCGATGAACCTCAACGGCATAGGAATGACATCCATGCGCACGCGTGCGCGATTGATCAGCAGTCTGCGTGATATGGGCATTACCGATGAAAAAGTACTGGCCGCAATGATGGATACGCCGCGACACTTGTTTGTTGATGAAGGGATCGCCTCGCATGCCTACGACAACAGTTCCTTGCCTATCGGTTACGGGCAGACGATCTCGCAACCCTATATTGTTGCCCTGATGACGCAGGTAATGCTGGATGGCCGCAAGCCAGCGAAGGTGCTGGAGATTGGTACCGGCTCAGGCTACCAGACGACGATACTGTCAAAGCTGGCCGGTACAGTGTATAGCGTCGAACGGATTGCATCGCTGCTGAAGCAGGCCAAGCGTCTGCATTACAAGCTCAGGCTGCGGAATATTTTTCATAAGTTGGCCAAAGGCAACACCTTCGGCTGGCCGGATGCCGGGCCCTTTGATGGCATCCTGGTGACGGCTGCACCGCAGGTTATACCTGAGGAGCTTTATTCCCAGTTGGCTCCGGGTGGGCGCATGGTCATTCCCAGCGGCAAGGACAATGCACAGCAGTTATATCTCATTGAGCGAACCCAAAGCGGGTTTACAAAAACACATCTCGAAGCTGTCAAGTTTGTACCATTAATAGGGGGTGGCTGATGGCTATTTTCGGAAGTATCTACAATCGTGTTATCGGCTGGGCCCGGCATCGCCATGCCAGCTATTACCTGACTGGCACGAGTGTGGCTGAATCCTCTTTTTTCCCGGTTCCGGTAGATGTACTGCTGGCACCAATGGTGCTCGCCCGTCGTGACAAGGCATGGTGGTATGCAATGCTGGCAACGGCAGGCTCTGTTGCAGGTGCGGTAATTGGCTATTACATCGGGCTGTTCCTGTTTGATCAGGTGGCGCAGCCGATCATTGAGTTTTACCATTTTCAGGAAAAATTTATCTATGTACAGACGCTATTCGAAAAATATGGCGTCTGGATTATTTTTATTGCAGGTTTTTCTCCTATCCCCTACAAAATCTTCACCATTTCAGCCGGTGTAGTGGGGATGCCTCTACTGCCGTTTATTCTCACTTCAATAGTGGCTCGCGGCGCACGATTTTTTCTGGTAGCAGGTCTGATTTATGCAGGTGGCGATAAAATCGAGGATGTTCTTAAAAAACGCGTAGAGCAAATTGGCTGGGCCACTGTTGTGATTATTGTTCTTGCCGCCATCATCTATAAGTATTTTTATTAATGAAACTAAGCCGGGCGATAAAACTTTTTGTCATAGTCTTATCTATTTCATCGTTGCTGTTTCTCAGCGCCTGTAGTTCAGGCACTAAATATGACAAATACGACTATGCTGCAAACAGAACTCTGCCGAATGCGAAATATGGTTCAATCTATACAGTTAAACGGGGGGACACCCTTTACAGCATAGCCTGGGCAATAAAACAGGATTATCGAAAGCTGGCAAGCTGGAACGGCATTCGCTCGCCGTATTTGATTCGCAGCGGGCAACGCTTACGCATGTATCCGCCATCTTCGAAAAAAGCAAAGCCAAAGACGACAAAAAAAACGTACTCTTCAGGCAGATCAACACATAGTTCTTCGACCCATGCTGCTAAAAAATCAAAGACCTACAAAGAAAAACCCCCGCAGGGAAAAGTGAAGCGATGGACCTGGCCGACAATCAACCGTAAAGTGACAGCACGCTTCAATCCTGCTTCAGGTAAGTACGGGATAGATATCGCAGGTAAATTCGGCGATGCAATTTATGCGACCGCTAATGGACAGGTAGTTTATGCTGGGAGTGGACTCAGGGGCTATGGAAAGCTTATCATTCTTAAACATAACAAAACGTATCTTAGTGCCTATGCACATAATGACAGCATCCTCGTTGCAGAGGGCCAGAACATCAGGGCAGGAAAAAAGATAGGACGGATGGGTAGCAATGGAAAAGGCAGGGCCATACTGCATTTTGAGATCAGAAAAAATGGCAAGCCCGTTAATCCAGCTAGTTACCTGTCTTCCAGGTAATGATACATTAGGCAAACTGTGACATGAATAAAATGAGGCAGAAAAGCAGACAAGATGGATGACACTGGCAGACAAACTGCACCCGTGAAGAGGGCCTACACGCGATCTGCTGAGGTCGATGCGACACAGATGTATTTAAAGGAGATAGGCTTCTCTGAATTGCTGACGGCTGAAGAAGAAGTTTATTTTGGGCGGCTCACCCAAAAAGGTGACATGGATGCACGCAACAGAATGATTGAGAGCAATCTCCGCCTGGTAGTCAAAATCTCACGACGTTATATCAACCGCGGCCTGCCACTGCTGGACCTTATTGACGAAGGTAACCTTGGACTCATCCGTGCGGTAGAGAAATTCGACCCGGAGAGAGGATTTCGGTTTTCTACCTATGCGACATGGTGGATCAGACAAACCATTGAACGTGCTTTAATGAATCAAACCCGGACCATACGTCTGCCGGTGCATGTGCTCAAGGAAATCAATGTCTATCTACGCGCCGCCAAGAAGCTGACGCAGACACTCAGTCATGAGCCTAATGCAGGTGAAATTGCAGAGTTTCTTGATGTGCCGGTCAATGATGTCAAGAAAATGCTTGATAAACAGGAGCGTATCAGCTCATTTGACACTCCTGTAGAAGATGACGGTGACCGTACCCTGCTGGATGCAGTTCCCGATGATTCTTCCAGTGATCCGGCAGAATTATTGCAAAGTGATCAGGTAATGAAACATCTGGATATCTGGCTGGATAGCCTGCCGGACAAGCAGCGTGAGGTGATCCTGCGTCGTTTCGGCATGCGCGGCCATGATGTGGCAACCCTTGAGCAGGTAGGCAATGATGTCGGGGTAACGCGCGAAAGAGTCAGGCAGATTCAGGTTGAAGCTTTAAAAAAACTGCGTAAGTTGCTGGAAAGGGAAGGGTATTCGATGGATGCGCTGCTTTAGACCCAGGTTTCAAGTTTCAAATCATCAGTGCCGCCAGCACATCCCGATCTTCCCCTAAGAGAATGTTGTAGGTATGGCAGGCCGCTTCGGTTGTCATGATTTCTATGCCTACACCTTGCCGATTAGCGGCTAGCGTAAGCAGGGGGTCAAGAAAATGATGGTGCAGGCCGGATCCGATTATTATAATTTCCGGCTGAAGCTGGAGCAGTTCCTGTATGACTTTTACGGTAAGTTCTTCAGGCTTAATTATTGCCCAGTTTTTGTCAATTAATGTAGCTGTTACTAACAGGCTGCTGTCATAAAACTGGTCATTGATTTTAATTCTGTCGGGCTCAAAGGCGCGAATGGTGTTTACATTAGGGGTGTTTTGCTGGTGGAGCTTCATAAGTATCCCTGTCTATATCCATTGTCAGTTGGTTTTCCTGCTATTGTGCCACAGGAATCGAATCATCATGATATTTCATCATCAGCTAATTGATTTTAACGTAGTAAATCGACTAGAATCCCCCTAGTCAGAAACATCTGTCGAACAACGGGAGTAGCGCAACGCAACTCCCGTTTTTCTACATCTAGAACGGAGAAAAACCTTGTCTGTCCCCGCCATATTGGCCCTGGAAGATGGTAGCCTGTTCCACGGTATTGCCGTGGGCGCCACGGGATATTCTTCAGGTGAGGTAGTATTTAATACCTCGATGACGGGTTATCAGGAGATTCTGACCGACCCTTCCTATAGCCGTCAGCTCGTCACGTTGACATATCCCCACATTGGCAATACCGGTACGAATAATGAAGATTTCGAATCTGAGCGTGTGCATGCCGCCGGTTTGATTATTCGTGATCTGCCGGATCTGTACAGCAACTGGCGCGCAGAACAGTCGCTGCAATCGTTTCTTGAATCTCAGCAAGTTGTTGCTATTGCCGAAATCGACACCCGTCGACTGACGCGTATTTTACGTGAAAAGGGTGCGCAGGCCGGCTGCATCGCAGCGGGTGATGGTATTGATGCAGGAAAGGCCGTACAGCAGGCAAAAGCCTTCCCTGGCCTCAGTGGTATGGACCTGGCGAAAGAAGTCACTACCGGTTCCCTGATTGCCTGGGATGAGGGCGGCTGGATTCTGGACTCCGGATACCAGCGGCCTGCTGCAGATAAAAAATATCATGTAGTGGCCTATGACTTTGGCGTCAAAAGAAACATCCTGCGCATGCTTAGCGATCGTGGCTGCCGTGTTACCGTTGTGCCGGCAACCACAGCTGCCAAAGATGTGCTGGCGATGAAACCTGATGGTGTTTTTCTTTCAAATGGTCCCGGTGATCCTGAGCCCTGCGACTATGCCATCGCTGCAATTAAAGAAATTGTAAGCACCGATATACCGGTCTTTGGTATTTGTCTCGGTCATCAGTTATTGGCCCTCGCTTCGGGTGCAAAGACAGAAAAAATGAAATTCGGTCACCATGGCGGCAACCATCCTGTTCATGATCTGGACAACAAGCGGGTCATGATCACCAGTCAGAACCACGGTTTTGCGGTGGCGGAAAATAACCTGCCCGACAATCTCAGGGTAACCCATCGTTCGTTGTTTGATAAATCTATACAGGGCATCGAACGCACAGATCATTCTGCTTTTTCCTTTCAGGGTCATCCGGAAGCCAGCCCGGGGCCACATGATGTCAGCCCGTTGTTTGATCGCTTCATTGAAAATATCAATAAAAGTAAAGGGGCGAATTCTTAAGCCATGCCACGCCGTGAAGATATAAAAAGTGTCCTGATCATTGGTGCCGGCCCGATCATAATCGGCCAGGCCTGTGAGTTTGATTATTCCGGGGCCCAGGCCTGTAAAGCACTTAGAGAAGAGGGCTTTCGAGTAATTCTGGTTAATTCCAACCCGGCCACCATAATGACTGACCCGGATATGGCAGATGCTACGTATATTGAACCCATCGTCTGGGAAACAGTGGCAAAGATTATCGAGATAGAAAGGCCGGATGCGCTATTGCCTACCATGGGCGGGCAGACGGCACTGAACTGTGCGCTGGATCTGGTAAAAGAAGGTGTGCTTGAACGCTATAATGTAGAAATGATCGGTGCTTCCCGCGAAGCCATTGATAAAGCAGAAGATCGCGAGCTTTTTCGCCAGGCAATGGAAGCGATTGGGCTGGAAACGGCCCGTGGTGCGATAGTGCACAATATGGAAGAAGCCGAGCAAATCCTTGCCATGGTTGGTTTTCCAGCCATCATCCGTCCATCTTTTACCATGGGTGGAACCGGCGGTGGAATTGCCTACAACCGCGAAGAATATTTTGACCTATGCGACCGTGGCTTTGATGCCTCACCGACCTCTGAACTGCTGATCGAAGAATCCATACTCGGCTGGAAGGAATTCGAGATGGAAGTCGTGCGCGACCCGGCTGATAATGTCATTATCATCTGTTCAATCGAAAACTTTGATCCTATGGGTGTGCATACCGGGGATTCGATAACCGTTGCACCTGCACAGACGCTGACGGATAAAGAATATCAGATCATGCGTGATGCCAGCATCGAAGTATTGCGTGAGATTGGCGTTGATACCGGTGGCTCGAATGTACAGTATGCGATCAACCCCGATGACGGGCGCATGATCGTCATTGAAATGAATCCGCGGGTATCGCGTTCATCTGCACTGGCCTCGAAGGCGACCGGATTCCCGATTGCTAAAGTTGCAGCCAAGCTTGCTGTCGGCTTCACACTGGATGAATTACAGAACGAGATCACTGGCGGTGCAATGCCGGCTTCTTTTGAACCCAGTATTGACTATGTAGTCACCAAATTTCCACGTTTTGATTTTGAGAAATTCCCTGCGGCAAACAGTGTATTGACCACGCAGATGAAGTCTGTCGGTGAAGTAATGGCGATCGGCAGAACGTTCCAGGAGTCTCTGCAGAAGGCTTTGCGAGGACTGGAAATCGGCACCGACGGTTTCGACGAAATTTGTACCGATACCGATCCGGGCGAACTGAAAGAGACCCTTTACCGCGAGCTTCGAGTTCCCGGCTGTTATCGTATCTGGTACATTGCCGAGGCATTTCGTGCCGGCATGTCGAGGGATGAAATCCACGAACTTACCCGTATCGATATGTGGTTCCTGCATCAGATAGAACAGCTGATCAAGATGGAACAGGAAATACGGGGCCTGGATAAGAAATTGCTTACAAAAGAGCAGATAAGATCATGGAAACGTAAAGGGTTTTCTGATCTTAGATTGTCTCGGTTGTTGTCTGTTAATGAGCATGAGTTCCGTGCAATCCGTCATTCACATGGCATTCGCCCGGTCTACAAACGGGTCGATACCTGTGCTGCAGAATTTTCCACCTCTACCGCCTATCTCTACTCAACCTACGAAGAAGAGTGTGAATCAAACCCGGACAGCAGCCGCAAGATTATGGTTCTCGGCGGCGGCCCGAATCGCATCGGTCAGGGGATAGAATTTGATTACTGCTGTGTGCATGCTGCACAGGTCTGCCGTGAAGATGGTTATCAGACCATCATGGTCAACTGTAACCCGGAAACCGTTTCAACAGATTTTGATACCTCTGACCGTTTATATTTCGAGCCACTGACGCTGGAAGACGTGCTGGAAATTATTCATATTGAAAACCCAGCCGGGGTGATTGTGCAATATGGCGGACAGACGCCCCTGAAGCTGGCGGAAGACCTGGAAGGCGCCGGTGCGAAGATAATCGGCACTTCACCGGATTCGATCGACCTGGCAGAGGACAGGGAACGCTTCCAGAAACTGGTAGAAGACCTTGGCTTACTGCAACCGCCAAACCGTACAGCGCGTAGTCGTGAAGAAGCGCTGATTGGCGCCGAAGAAATTGGTTTCCCGCTTGTTGTCAGGCCGTCCTATGTGCTGGGCGGCAGGGCGATGGAGATCGTGCATAATATAGAAGACCTGGACAATTACATGAAGGTCGCTATCCAGGTATCCAATGATTCGCCGGTATTGCTCGATCGTTTTCTGAATGATGCGATAGAGGTGGACCTTGATGCCGTCTGTGATGGTAAAGATGTCGTCATTGGCGGCATCATGGAACACATTGAAGAGGCCGGTGTGCATTCCGGTGACTCTTCCTGTTCATTGCCGCCGTTTAGTTTGCCTGAAAATATCATTCAGCAATTACGCGAGCAGGCCACCAGTCTGGCCCTGGCAATCGGCGTGCGCGGGCTGATGAATATTCAGTTTGCGGTGAAGGGAGAGGACATTTACCTGCTGGAAGTAAATCCTCGTGCTTCACGTACGGTTCCTTTTGTCTCCAAAGCAACATCCCGGCCTCTGGCAAAAATAGGCGCCCGATGTATGACGGGTGTCAGTCTGGCTGAGCAGGGCATTACCGGGGAAATCATTCCGGAGTATTTTTCAGTCAAAGAGGCGGTTTTCCCCTTTATCAAATTCCCGGGTGTCGACCCGGTGCTGGGCCCGGAAATGAAGTCTACCGGCGAAGTCATGGGTGTTGGCATGACCTTTGGTGAAGCCTTTGACAAGACGCAGAAGGCCGCCGGTGCAAATATACCTGAGAAAGGCAAAGCCTTTATCAGTGTGCGCGACATTGATCAGCCACGTGTTGTTGAAGTGGCACGCTACCTGGTTGGGCACGGTTTCGAAATACTGGCCACCAGAGGAACTGCAAAAATCATTGAAGCGGCCGGGGTCAAAGTCAGGCAGGTCAATAAGGTTCGTGAGGGTCGGCCGCATATCGTAGATATGATTAAAAATGATGAAATTGACATCGTCATCAATACCACAGAAGGTA
This sequence comes from Pseudomonadota bacterium, assembly GCA_034659075.1. GTDB lineage: Bacteria > Pseudomonadota > Gammaproteobacteria > BMS3Bbin11 > BMS3Bbin11 > BMS3Bbin11. The sequence continues at coordinate 15,952 of JAYEGM010000054.1, read as the reverse complement.
AGCGCAGTCTAAAAGACTCCTACACCATTCGCAGAGAGGCGTTACTGCATAAGGTGACCAACTTCACCACACTCGCTGCGGCCAAAGCGGCAGTGGAGGCACACCGTGCTGAGAATGTGGTGACCGTTTATAAACTCCAGGACCTGCATAAGTCGCTGAAGTAGTCCTGTTGCTGTTTGAATGTAATGAATGAACGAATAAAGAATTTAAGGAATTGAAATGGAAAGTTTGCCATTGACCAGCAAGGGTGCAGAGCGCCTGCGCGAAGAGCTTAAACATTTGAAGCAGATTGCCCGGCCAAAAGTCATTGATGCGATAGCTGAAGCACGTGCGCATGGCGATTTGTCTGAAAATGCCGAATATCACGCCGCGCGTGAGGAGCAGGGTTTCATCGAAGGCCGTATCAAAGAGCTGGACAGTTCTCTGGGCAAGGCCCAGATTATTGATCCGACAACGCTGGATACGGGTGGACGCGTTGTTTTCGGTGCGACAGTAGAATTATATAACGTTGCGACAGAAGCGGAAGTTACTTATCAAATTGTCGGCAACCTGGAATCAGATATCGAAAAATTGAGAATTTCCGTCAGTTCTCCTATTGCCCGTGCATTAATCGGTAAAGAAGAGGGGGATGAAGTCGATGTGCAGACTCCTGGCGGTGTCACGACCTACGAGATTTTGAGTGTCAAATACATATAGATACTGCTTAATTTACAACGTGTCATTTTGACACTCTGGATTGGCGGCCTGTGGGCCGTGGGATATCTAGTCGCCCCGGTACTGTTCAGTTCTTTGCAAAATCCGCAATTAGCAGGCAGTATTGCAGGCGAACTGTTTACCCTGATGAGCTGGTTTGGGCTGGCTTCTGCATTAGCTCTTACCGTCATCTATAGTTTTCTTGATCGCGCAAAATGGCGCTTTCTAGTGCTATTATTGATCGCTGCTTTTATTGCTATAAATTTGTTTTACCTGACGCCTGAGATCGCGGGCATACGGGGTATGGCAGGCGGGGCAATAGTAAAGGGTACCGCTATACATGAACGTTTCGCCATGTTGCATGGGATTGCCAGTGGGCTATTTTTAATGCTAAGTCTGCTGGGTTTGCTACTGGTGATACGACAGCCTGAACGGGTTTCACATTGTGGTCTTGCAAAGGATAATCATACCGATTGAGGGTGTTGTACCTTATTGGCACTAATTAGCCCGGGAGTTTAATCTTGTGTTTTTCACTGGGACGAAAAATCACCGCGACCTTGCCAATTTGCTGCACCAGTTCCGCCGACGTTGAAGAGCAAATATCCTGAACAAACTTTTTCCGTAAATCCCGGTTGTCTGTGGCAATCTTTATTTTCAGCAGTTCATGATGATCCAGGGTCGATTCAAGTTCGGCCATAACCGCTTCAGTAAGACCGGAACCACCGATACTCACATTCGCGGGTAATGGATGTGCCAGGCCGCGTAAATAAGATGTTTGCTTGCGGTTGAGAGACATTTAAACTCCGGTTTTTTGTAACCTGTAAGAAGGCCTGATTGTACAATGAATAAAGCAGAGTTTCTCGTCGATAATATAATGGGGTTTTGAATTGTGAGTGCTGACAAAAAGCATCGATTTGGCCGCAACTGGATGACAGAGCATGTCAATGACAGTTATGTCAAAAAAGCAAAAAAAGCCGGCTACCGGGCCAGGTCTGCTTTTAAGCTGGAAGAAATAGATAAAAGAGACAGGCTTTTACGCCCTGGGATGAATGTGGTTGACCTCGGGGCAGCACCTGGCAGCTGGTGTCAGTATGCGCGCACCCGGCTGGGGAAAAAAGATTATCTGGTCGCTGTAGATCTGCTGCCTATGGGCCCAGTAGAGGGTGTGGATTTTATCCAGGGCGATTTCACTGAAGAGAAAATTCGAACACAGCTTATACAAATGATGGGTGACAGCCGTGTTGACCTTGTGTTATCAGATATGGCCCCCAATATAAGTGGTATAACATTGGCTGATCAGGCCAGGTCCATTGGTTTGGCTGAGGGCGTGCTCGACTGGAGTTGCTCCGTACTGGCTAAAGAAGGTACCTTACTGATGAAGGTGTTTCAGGGTGGCGGTTTTGATCAGTTAAGGCAGGAAATATTAAGGCATTTTCAGTCTGTGGTTTCAAGAAAGCCTGATGCATCCCGCTCTCGTAGCTCTGAAGTCTACTTGCTGGCACGAAGATTCAAAGGGTGATCAGTCAGTTACCTGCTGTTTATAGGTGTTTTTATATTGAAACGCAGTAGCTAGCAAGGCAAAATAGACAGTCAGAAACTCATTTCTCTTATCATTGAGGCACTAGTTTGAACAATATCTCAAAAAATCTCGTCATGTGGCTGGTTATTGCCGTAGTCCTGATGACCATATTCAATAATTTTGCACCGCGGCAGCAGGGGCAGATGACGAAGCTGGATTACTCCTCATTCATAGCCGATGTCAGGCAGGGTCAGGTAAGCAAAGTGACGATCGCCGGGCGTAATATTACGGGTACGCGTCAGGACGGCACAACTTTCAAGACTTTTTCCCCGGATGATCCGGATCTGATCAATGACCTGCTGAAAAATGGCGTTGTCGTTGATGCGAAAGAGCCCGAACAGCCTTCATTGCTGATGAGCATCTTTATCAGCTGGTTCCCTCTGCTGCTGCTGATAGGCGTCTGGATATTCTTCATGCGGCAGATGCAGGGCGGCGGTGGTCGCGGTGCCATGAGCTTTGGCAAGAGCAAAGCACGTATGCTGACCGAAGACAAAAACAAGGTGACCTTCGACGATGTTGCCGGTGTTGATGAGGCCAAGGAAGAGGTTGCCGAGCTGGTGGAATTCCTGCGTGACCCGTCGCGCTTTCAGAAGCTGGGCGGGAAAATTCCACAGGGTGTGCTGATGACCGGCTCGCCGGGTACCGGTAAAACACTGTTGGCCAGGGCGATTGCCGGTGAAGCCAAGGTGCCGTTCTTCACCATTTCAGGTTCTGATTTCGTAGAAATGTTTGTCGGTGTCGGTGCCTCGCGTGTGCGGGACATGTTCGAACAGGCCAAGAAACACGCCCCCTGCATTATCTTTATCGATGAAATCGATGCGGTAGGTCGTCACCGTGGTGCGGGTCTGGGTGGCGGTCACGACGAACGTGAACAGACCTTGAACCAGCTGCTGGTGGAAATGGATGGTTTTGAAGGCAATGAGGGTGTTATCGTTATCGCTGCTACCAACCGCCCTGATGTGCTTGATCCTGCTTTGTTGCGCCCCGGTCGTTTTGATCGTCAGGTGTATGTGCCTTTGCCGGACATCCGTGGTCGGGAACAGATCCTTAAAGTGCACATGCGCAAGGTTCCCATTGATGATGATGTCGACGCCAGTATTATTGCGCGTGGCACACCGGGCTTTTCCGGTGCTGATCTGGCCAATCTGATCAATGAGGCTTCATTGTTTGCGGCCAGAGCAAATCTGCGAACCGTGAAAATGGAGCAGTTCGAACTGGCCAAAGACAAGATTATTATGGGCGTTGAACGACGTTCCATCATTATGCCGGAAGAAGAGCGGCGTAATACTGCGTATCATGAAGCTGGGCATGCAATTGTTGCCAAGACACTGCCCGGTACGGACCCCGTACACAAAGTAACCATCATTCCCCGTGGCAGAGCCCTCGGCGTCACTATGCAGTTGCCGACTGAAGACCGTTATAGCCACACCCGCAGCTATTTACTGTCTAACATCGCTGTGCTGATGGGTGGTCGTATCGGCGAAGAGATTTTTATGAACCAGATGACCACCGGCGCATCGAATGATTTTGAACGTGCTACCGATATGGCCAGAAACATGGTCGTGCGCTGGGGTATGAGTGACCTGATGGGGACCCGTGTTTATGGCGAAAATGAGAGTGAAGTTTTCCTCGGCAGGGACGTGACGACACATAAAAATCTTAGTAATTCGACGGCTGAACTGGTGGATAAGGAGATTCGTCGAATTGTTGACGAGCAATATGCCCGTGCCCGACAGATAATTGAAGAAAATAAAGATAAAATGGAAATCATGGCCAAAGCCCTGCTTGAATGGGAAACCCTTGATGCCGAGCAAATTGATGCCATCATGGCAGGTGAGGATCCACTTCCACCGGCTGACCTTCACGGCAAAGCACCGGGTAAAGATGATTCCTCCAGCGACAAGAGTGATAAAAAAGGCCCTGAGCCTAAAATGGATGAACCGGCAGGCGAACATTAACGGAATATGTTAGCTAAAGCCGATGGCAGCCTGCTCCTGCAAACAGGGCGGGCAGCTATCATGGGCATCCTCAATGCGACCCCTGATTCCTTTTCGGACGGGGGTCTTTTTCTTGCTGTCGATGATGCTATCGATCATGTAGCAGGAATGATTGAAGAAGGTGCCGATATCATCGATATCGGGGGAGAATCCACCCGGCCGGGTGCAGCTGCCGTTAGCGCTGATGAGGAAATGCAGCGTGTTATTCCGATTATTGAAGGGCTGGCAAAGCGTTTTGATGTATTGATTTCTATCGATACATCGAAAGCCCTGGTTATGAATGCGGCAGTGCAGGCCGGTGCAGGCATGATCAACGATGTGCGTGCTCTGAACGAAAAAGGGGCACTCAGCACGGCTGCAGAACTCAATGTGCCGGTTTGCCTGATGCATATGCAGGGGCAACCGGGAACCATGCAGCACAACCCGGTTTATGACGACGTAACGACAGATATCAGAGATTATTTGTCGCAGCGGGTAGCCAACTGTGTTGAAGCCGGGCTGGATATCAGCAACCTGATACTCGATCCGGGCTTTGGTTTTGGTAAAACGCGGAAGCAGAATTTTACTTTGCTGAACCAGCTTGAGCAGATCAGGGTCCATAATCTTCCAGTACTGGCAGGCCTGTCACGCAAGAGTGTGATTGAGCAGACCCTGGGCTTAGGCGTTAACGATAGAGTCTATGCCAGCATAGCGCTGACCTTGCTGGCGGTACGGAATGGTGCCAATATTGTAAGAGTTCATGATGTGAAGGCGACCACAGATGCAATTCGCATGGTAGAAGCGGTTGAAGCAGAAAAAAGGAAAAGTAAATGAAATATTTTGGTACAGATGGAATTCGCGGGCGCATGGGGGAAGAGCCGATTACGCCCACTACAGTGATGAAGTTAGGCTGGGCTCTGGGTAATGTGCTCGGCAGCAATGGAGATAGTCGCGGCAAGATAATCATTGGTAAAGACACGCGTGTTTCAGGTTATCTGCTTGAGTCTGCCATGGAAGCCGGCCTTATATCTGCCGGTGTGGATGTCAGTTTGTTAGGGCCAATGCCTACGCCGGGCATTGCCTATCTAGCACGCACTGCGCGCGCTCAGGCCGGAGTAGTCATCAGCGCTTCACACAATCCTTATTATGACAACGGTATAAAATTCTTCTCACCTGCAGGTGAGAAACTGCCCGATGAGACAGAGCAGGCAATTGAGGCAATGATGCAGCAGCCATTCAAAACAGTCGATTCACGTGACCTGGGTAAGGCCCGGCGCTATCTCGATGCGGCCGGCCGCTATATCGAATATTGCAAGGCGACGATTTCCAATCAGGTGAGTCTTGAAGGACTGAAAATAATACTGGATTGCGCAAATGGTGCCAGTTACCACATTGCCCCGAGCGTATTGACTGAATTGGGAGCCAGATTACATGTGATCGGCGATAAGCCCGATGGTTTTAATATTAATGATGGCTACGGCGCAACGGATACAGCCACATTACAATCTGAAGTTGTAAAGCAGGGGGCTGACCTGGGTATTGCACTGGATGGTGACGGCGACCGCCTGATTATGGTCGACCATCGCGGAGAGATCGTAAATGGCGACAAGCTGATTCTCATTATGGCTCTGGCTCGCTCCCGGCGTGGTGAGTTGCAGGGAGGCGTCGTTGGCACCGTAATGAGCAACCTCGGGATGGAGCAGGCCTTGCGTGCCAATAAGATTGATTTTATCAGGGCCGCTGTGGGTGACCGTTATGTGCTGGAACTGATGAGAAAAAATGGCTGGGATTTAGGCGGTGAAGCCTCCGGCCATATAATTTGTCTGGATAAATCGACTACCGGTGATGGCATAGTTGCGGCACTGGAAGTATTGCAAGTCATGCATGATAGCGGCAAACCACTGGCTGATCTGGCAGGTGAAATGGAAACCTGCCCGCAGATGATGATCAATGTGACGATTTCACGTGATTTTAAAATGAAGAATAATGCCCTCATCAATGATGCGGTCAGGGCGGTCGAAGCCGAACTTGGTGAGCGTGGGCGTGTTGTACTCAGACCTTCAGGCACAGAACCTTTGATCCGCGTGATGATAGAAGGTATCGATGCATCCCAGGTAAAAAGCAATTGCGAGTCACTGGCTGAAATCGTTCGCCAGGAAGCGGGCAATTCACATTGATTTTCAAGCGCTTCACGCGTACCATTGCGCCCCCATCATATATGGTATAAATACTAAAGGAGTATTGCATGCGTCGTCCCCTGGTTGCTGGTAACTGGAAGATGAATGGTGACTCGGAGAGCACCGTGAATCTGGTCAATGGAATTGCTGCTGGCCGAGCTGATGTCACCAATGCAGAAGTGCTTATTTGCCCGCCTTACATATTAATTCCACGTGCCGCCGATGCGTTAAATGGACGAGATGATATATCCCTCGGTGCTCAGGATCTGGATATTAACGAAAGCGGCGCATTTACAGGTCAGATTTCTGCTTCCATGCTTGTTGATGCCGGCTGCAAGTATGTATTAGTCGGTCACTCAGAACGTCGAGCAATCTATGGTGAAAGCGACGAAGATGTCGCCACCAAGTTCAAGGTTGCGCAGGATGGCGGCCTGATTCCTGTATTGTGTGTGGGTGAAACACTGGCTGAAAGAGAATCCGGTGACACTGAAACGGTCGTCGCTCGCCAGTTGCAGGCAGCTATTGATGTCGTAGGCATTGATAAACTGGCCGACACTGTCATTGCCTATGAGCCTGTTTGGGCAATCGGTACCGGGATGACCGCTACCCCGGAGCAGGCGCAGGAAGTACACAAATTTATCCGCAATATGCTTTCGGCTCTAAGTACTGAAGTAGCAGAAAACATGCAGATCCTGTATGGCGGCAGTATGAATGCGGGTAATGCAGATGCTCTTATTGGTATGCAGGATATAGACGGTGGTCTGATTGGTGGCGCATCATTGCAGGCCGAAAGCTTCCTTGCCATCTGCAAGGCCGCAAATTAATTATTCATACTGAATAACCAACACGTAATCTAACTGATCAATCATCATGATTAATATACTGATAGCAATACACGTACTGGTCGCCGTAGGCATAGTTGGACTGGTGCTGGTTCAGCACGGCAAGGGTGCAGATGCCGGTGCTGCATTTGGCGGAGGAGGAGGCGGCGGCGCTTCCGGCTCTCTTTTTGGCAGCCAGGGCTCTGCTAACTTTCTCTCACGTACAACGGCAGTACTTGCTACGGTATTCTTTCTGACCAGTATGTCACTTACCTATCTTTACAGTAAATCAGCAAAACCGACCAGTGTTACAGATAGAGTTATTCAGGAAGTTGAGAAAACTGTACCGGAACAGATAGACACTATGCCGGTTATCCCTGTTGATAAAGTTGATAAGTCAATGCAGGGCGTTCCTGAATTGCCTGCCACAAAAACGGTAGGTGAAAGTGTAGAAATTGGCACTTCACCGGCTGCAGAAATTCCGGTAGTACCTGAAGTGCCGGAAACTGTACCTGGCAAGGTCAAGCCCGAAAATAATGAATAGAACATCTGGAACATTGCCGAAGTGGTGAAATTGGTAGACACGCCGTCTTGAGGGGGCGGTGACGCAAGTCATGCCGGTTCGAGTCCGGCCTTCGGCACCATAATAAAAAAGTTTCAGCCGCTAAATGCGCTGAGATTTTCTTTTCCTGCAATAAATAATACTTGTGCTGACTTTGTGGGAGATATTGTAAGTAATTGTAATGTAACGGTAAATTAGTCGTAGCCTGGCTTGACACGTAAGGCAAGCCGCCCTAGACTGAGCGCTTCAGTTTTTGCCGCGCAATTGGAGGAGTGACATGCCGAGAGGCACAGTCAATATTGCAAAATGACAATGCTAGAAAACTATATACCGATTCTGGTGTTCATTGCTGTGGGCTTTATGTTCGGCGCAATGCTTATCGTTTTCGGCAAGATTTTCAGCATGTTACTGAAAGTCGATCGCCCTGACCCCATTAAGCTGTCACCGTTCGAATGCGGATTTGATGAATTTGAAGATGCACGTATGAAATTTGACGTGCGTTATTACCTGGTTGCAATCCTTTTTATTATTTTTGACCTTGAAATTGCCTTTCTTTTTCCCTGGGCAGTTGTTCTACAGGAAGAGTCAGTCGGCATGTTCGGTTTCGTTGCGATGATGATTTTTCTTGGCATACTGGTCGTCGGCTTCATCTATGAATGGACAAAAGGGGCGCTGGAATGGGAGTGACAGACAGCGTTGCTGATAATGGTCTGGTTGAAAGGGGCTGGGCAGTTACCACGGCAGACAGCCTGATTAACTGGGCCCGTACCGGTTCTATGTGGCCGGTAACATTTGGACTGGCCTGTTGTGCTGTTGAAATGATGCAGGCAGGCGCTTCGCGGTATGACCTTGATCGTTTTGGTATTATGTTCCGCCCCACTCCGCGGCAGTCTGATGTAATGATTGTCGCAGGTACTCTCACTAATAAGATGGCTGCCCCGCTTAGAAAAGTCTATGACCAGATGGCAGAGCCGCGTTGGGTAATCTCTATGGGATCCTGTGCCAATGGCGGGGGCTACTATCATTATTCCTATTCTGTGGTACGTGGATGCGATCGTATCGTGCCGGTTGATATCTATGTGCCGGGGTGTCCTCCTACAGCTGAAGCATTGCTATACGGTATATTGCAGTTGCAGAAGAAAATTCGGACCAACACCATTGCCCGCAGCTAACAGATGAAAAATATCGAAAGATTACAGGCGCTGCAATCGCGCATAGCAGAAATAGCGGGTGAGGCTGTGCAGGCATCTCACATCGAATTCGGCGAATTAACCGTCGATCTGGTCAATGATTCACTGCATGATGTCTGCCGGAAATTAATTAGCGGCGAAAACTTCGCCTTTGATACCCTGATTGATGTATGCGGTGTTGATTATCTCCAGTATCGCCAGGAAGCGGGTGAAACATGGGGCAGGCCCCGCTTCGCCGTGGTTTATCATTTACTTTCTACCTCTCGTAACCAGCGGCTGCGGCTTCGCGTTTTCGTTGAAGAATCCTCACCGATGGTCGATTCCGTCATTGACATATGGAAGTCGGCTGACTGGTTTGAACGTGAGGCCTTCGACCTCTTCGGTATTCTTTTCAAGGGGCATCCGGATCTGCGACGAATTCTTACAGACTATGGATTCGTCGGCCATCCGTTCCGTAAAGATTTTCCGGTCTCCGGTCATGTGGAAATGCGATATGACGAGGATAAAGGCAGGGTAGTTTACCAGCCTGTATCCATTGAACCTCGTGTTCTGGTACCTAGAGTCATCAGGGAGGAAGGTTACGGTGCCTGAAATTCGTAATTACACAATGAACTTTGGCCCGCAGCACCCGGCGGCGCATGGTGTCCTGCGCCTGGTGCTGGAACTGGACGGTGAAGTAGTACAGCGTGCTGACCCGCATATCGGCCTGTTGCACCGAGCGACTGAAAAACTTTGTGAGACCAAGCCTTATAATCAAAGTATCGGTTATATGGACAGGCTTGATTATGTCTCTATGATGTCGAATGAACATGCCTATGTACTGGCGATAGAGAAAATGCTCGGTGTAGAAGTACCTTTGCGGGCACAGTATATCCGGGTCATGTTTGATGAAATCACGCGAATTCTGAATCATTTGCTGTGGTTAGCAGGGCATGGTCTGGATATTGGCGCCATGACTATGTTTCTCTACTGTTTCAGAGAGCGTGAAGACCTGATGGATATCTACGAGGCGGTATCCGGTGCACGTTTACATGCCACCTATTACCGACCTGGCGGTGTCTACCGTGACCTGCCGGATCGTATGCCGCAATATGAGCCGTCTAAATGGCATAATCAGAAAGCCGTCGACCGTATGAATGAGAACCGGCAGGGTTCCCTGCTGGATTTTATCTGGGATTTCACCGAACGTTTTCCTGCACATGTAGATGAATACGAAACCCTGTTAACGGACAACCGTATCTGGAAACAGCGCACTGTCGATATTGGCATCGTTTCGCCTGAACGTGCCAGAAACCTGGGCTTTACCGGTCCTATGCTGCGCGGCTCTGGAGTTGAATGGGACCTGCGCAAAAAGCAGCCCTATGAAGTGTATGACCGGCTGGATTTTGATATTCCTGTCGGAACTAACGGCGATACCTATGACCGCTACCTGGTGCGCATAGAAGAGTTTCGTCAATCCAATCGCATTATTCGCCAGTGTGTTGAATGGTTACGCAATAATCACGGTGCAGTAATGGTAGAAGACCATAAGATTGTGCCGCCTAAGCGCGAATCCATGAAGCACGATATGGAAGCGCTGATCCACCATTTCAAATTATTTACTGAAGGTTTCTGTGTACCGGAAGGGCAGGCCTATGCCGCCGTCGAGCATCCAAAAGGTGAATTTGGTATCTATCTTGTTTCAGACGGTGCTAACAAGCCCTATCGAGTCAAGATTCGTGCCCCGGGTTTTGCTCATCTCTCCGCCATGGATGAAATGTCCAGCGGACATATGCTGGCCGATGTAGTGGCTATCATAGGTACCCAGGACATTGTTTTCGGAGAAGTTGATCGATGACAGGCATGACTTTATCTGCTGGCGCATTAAGCCAGATCGAAAAGGAACTTGAAAAGTATCCTGCTGATCGCGGGCAGTCTGCTGTGATGGCCGCATTGCGTATCGCACAGGAAGAGTTTCGCTGGATCAGCAAAGACGTTATGCAGGAAATCGCCGATTTACTGGCTATACCACCCATCCATGTCTATGAAGTAGCTACTTTTTATTCTATGTATGAACACAAGGATGTCGGGGTACACAAGATATGCGTTTGCACCAATATTTCCTGCCAGTTGTGCGGTTCGAAAAAAGTACTCGACCAGCTGAAGGAAAAAACAGGAATCGGACCGGGTGAAACGACTGCAGATGGGCGCATAAGCATAAAGGAAGTGGAATGCCTGGGGGCCTGTGGCGGTGCTCCGATGATGCAGGTCAATAAGGATTACCACGAAAATCTGACACCTGACAGTATCGACAGCATACTTGAGGGACTGGATTAACATGATTGACGAAAGCAAACTGAATCTTGTCTGTTTCCGTACTCTGGCAAAGGACGAGCCATGGAGCCTGAAAAGCTACCTCGAAATAGGCGGTTATTCAGCACTGAAAAAGATATTAAAAGAAAAAACACCTGCTGATGAAATCATTGAAGAAGTTAAAGCTTCCGGTCTGCGTGGCCGTGGCGGTGCCGGTTTCCCGACGGGTCTGAAATGGAGCTTTATGCCTCGCACTGCACCGGGACAGAAATACATCGTCTGTAATTCAGATGAAGGTGAGCCGGGGACTTTCAAAGACCGCGATATCCTGCGTTATAACCCGCACCAGTTAATCGAGGGCATGATCATTGCCGGATATTGCATCGGCGCATCTGTTGGTTACAACTATATCCGTGGAGAATTCTGGGAACCGTACGAACGTTTCGAAGCCGCATTAGCTGAAGCCCGGGAAGCTGGTTTGCTTGGTGCCGACATTCAGGGCTCCGGTTTTGACTTTGATTTACATGTACATCTCGGTGCCGGGGCCTATATCTGCGGCGAAGAAACAGCCCTGCTTGAATCGATAGAAGGGAAGAAAGGCCAGCCCAGGTTTAAGCCGCCATTTCCTGCCGGGTTTGGGCTCTATGGCAAGCCGACAACAATCAACAATACAGAAACGCTGGCATCAATACCTGTGATACTGGAAAAGGGTGGCAGCTGGTTTGCCGACCTGGGCAAGCCCAATAATGGCGGCACCAAGCTTTTTTCAGTCTCCGGCCATGTCAATAAACCGGGCAACTATGAAGTACCGATGGGTACTCCGTTCAAAGACCTGCTGGAGCTGGCCGGTGGTGTGCGCGATGGGCGGACGCTAAAGGCCGTCATTCCGGGAGGTTCTTCAGTTCCGGTGCTGCCAGCCCATATCATGATGGAACTGGATATGGACTATGATTCTATTGCCGGTGCCGGATCCATGCTAGGTGCTGGCTCTGTGATCGTAATGGACGATACGACAGATATGGTCGATGTACTGGAGCGACTTTCCCACTTTTATTATGAGGAATCCTGCGGTCAGTGTACACCGTGCAGGGAAGGGACGGGCTGGTTGTATCGGGTGATACACCGTATCAATTCGGGTGCTGGTAAAGAAGAAGATCTTGATCTGCTGGCCGACATGGCTGATAGCATCCAGGGACGCACTATCTGCGCCCTCGGTGATGCGGCAGCGATGCCGGTAGCCAGTTTTATTACACGTTTCAGAAGTGAATTTGAAGAAAAAATTGATTCTAACTATTAATCGCAAAGCAACTGTCTGAAGAAACCGGGCAGATACGACTAGATATGGCAACAATAGAAATTAACGGACAAAAGATAGAAGCTGAAGCGGGCTCAATGTTGATTAGAGCAGCTGATGCGGCGGGTATTTATATCCCGAGGTTCTGCTATCACGATAAGCTGTCCATTGCCGCAAACTGCCGCATGTGTCTGGTCGAAGTTGAAAATGCGCCAAAGCCACTTCCTGCCTGCGCAACGCCCATTATAGATGGCATGAAGGTTGAAACGCAGTCTGAGCAGGCACGAGCTGCGCAGAAAAGCACTATGGAGTTCCTGCTCATCAATCACCCGCTGGATTGCCCGATCTGTGATCAGGGCGGTGAATGCGAACTGCAGGATTTAGCCGTTGGCTATGGCAAGGATATTTCACGTTTCTCAGAAGGCAAGCGTGTTGTAATAGACAAAAACCTGGGCTCGTTGATTTCCACTGACATGACGCGCTGTATACAGTGTACCCGCTGTGTACGCTTTGGTCAGGAGATCGCCGGGATAATGGAACTGGGCATGGTAAACCGCGGCGAGCACAGTGAGATTATGACCTTTATGGGGCAGGCAGTGTGTTCTGAAATGTCCGGTAATGTTATTGATCTGTGCCCTGTGGGTGCGCTGACTTCCAAACCCTTCCGTTTCAAGGCACGTAGCTGGGAAATGCAGGACTACCCGGGTATTGCTGTGCACGATACCGTAGGTTCAAATATTACAGTGCAGACATTGCGTGGCGATGTACTGCGTGTGCTGCCGCGCCAGAACGAAAATATAAATGAGGAATGGTTATCAGATCGTGACCGTTTCAGTTACACCGCGAACAGTTCAGAGAAGCGTTTAACCACACCAATGCTGAAGATCAACGGTGAGTGGAAAGAAACAGACTGGCAGACCGCGCTGGACAATGTATCCAGCAAGTTGAAAAAAATAATTGATGAATACGGTGCCGATAGCATTGGTGCGCTGGCTTCACCGACTGCCACGCTGGAAGAGTTCTCCCTGCTGGCAAAATTAATGCGCGGCCTTGGCAGCCACAACATGGACTACCGTCTGCGGCAACAGGATTTCAGGGCTGACGGCGAGATGTCAGCACCTCTGCTGGGTGACAGCATTGCAAGCCTTGAACAGGCTAAGGCTGTATTATTAATAGGCAGTAACATCCGTAAGGAGCAGCCTGTACTGGCAACGCGTTTGCGCAAAGCAGTAAAAAATGGGGCAAGTGTCAGTGCTATCAACAGTACTGAGTTTGATTTTGCCTTTCCCTTGCAGACAAATATTGCCGTCTCACCCTTACAGCTAGTGGCTACTGTGGCACGACTCGCTGTGATCGTTGCCGGGAAAAAGCAGGTCTCTATCAGTGATGCCGTGGCAGATATTGCAGAATCATGTTCCGCCAGCGCAGATTTAGAAGGGCTGGCAGACAGCCTGATCGGAGCCGGCAGTGATGGCCAGCTTATCGTTGGTTCTATGGCACAGATGGATGCCAATTATTCTCTACTGGTTGCATTGGCAACAATAATCGGGAACATCACCGAGAGCAAAACCGGCAGGCTGGAAGAGGGCAATGCCGCTGCAGCCTGGCAGGCAATGTTCCTGCCATTTACAGATGGAAAGGCGAGTGGAAAAAATGCCAGAGAAATGCTGGATACAGCATTGAAAGCCTGCCTGCTATTTAATATTGAGCCTTCGCTGGACAGCCTTTCTGGCAATGCAGCGGTTGAGGCCTTGCGTGAAGCCGGTATGGTCATTCATATCGGCAGTTTTCGCAGCGAAGAAATAGAAGAGCTTGCGCATGTTATGTTGCCATTAGCCTGTGTTTCAGAAAGCGATGGAACACATGTTAATTGTGAAGGCTCTATGCAGAGCTGGAAAGCCGCAGTATATCCGCAGGGTGATGCAAGACCCGGTTGGAAGGTGCTGCGCGTGCTGGCTAATTATCTTGATCTTGATGGTTTTGATTATATGGCAAGTGATTCTATACAGGGAGAAACCAGCCGTATTACAAAAGGAACCGGCAGCATCGATGTGTATACACCCGTCCATGCTGAACAGGACAAGGTGGCCTGTATCATCGAGCTTCCTTTGTATCGTGTAGATGCGGTTACCCGTCGCTCACAGCCACTACAGCAGACACTGGACAACCCGCCTGCAGCGGCGGGCATGCATCCCGACACGCTGGCATCAAAGGGTATTGATGACGGCAGCACTGTAGTACTGGCGAATGGGGATAGAAAAATTGACATCAGCGTTTATGCCAGTTCTTCTGTTCCGTTGAACTGTGTGCTGTTGCCTACAGCAATGCAGGAAACCGCTGGGTTAGGCTGCGCAAACTGGTTAGAGGTAGCGTCCCGTGCCTGAATGGATACTCTATTTGCTTGATTTTCTGCCGGACTGGGACTGGTTGCATGTGCTGCTTATTTCCCTCATCAAAGTGGTGGCAATTTTTGCGCCACTGGTTGCCGCTGTCGCCTATTTGCCCTATGCGGAGCGTAAAATTATTGGTTATATGCAGATCCGTATCGGGCCTAACCGGGTTGGCCCTCGAGGATGGCTGCAGCCGATTGCGGATGCAATGAAGCTGATTTTTAAAGAAATCATCGTTCCGACCAAGTCCAATAAATACCTGTTTATACTAGCGCCGATACTGTCAATCGGTCCGGCTTTTGCTGCCTGGTCTGTGATTCCTTTTACCGACACGCTGGTACTGGCAGATATCAATGCAGGGCTGTTGTTTGTGCTTGCAATGACATCTGTTGGCGTCTACGGCATCATCATCGCCGGTTGGGCATCAAATTCCAAATATGCCTTTCTCAGCTCCATGCGCTCCGCTGCTCAGATTGTCTCCTATGAACTGGCAATGGGCTTTGCACTGGTAACGGTGCTGATGGCGGCCGGCAGCCTGAATCTGCGTGAAATTGTTCTGGCACAGAGCGGAGGACTGACAAACTGGTATCTGTGGCCGCTATTCCCGATGTTCGTAGTGTATTTCATCTCGGGCGTGGCCGAAACCAACCGCTCACCTTTTGATGTCGCGGAAGGTGAATCGGAAATTGTCGGGGGTTTTTCTATTGAATACTCCGGCATGACTTTTGCAGTTTTCTTTCTGGCTGAATACGCCAACATGATTTTGATTGCGGCACTGGCATCATTGATGTTTCTTGGTGGCTGGATGTCACCTTTTGGTGCGGTATCAGATGTTTTACTTCTTGGTGATGGCATTCACTGGCTGCTGCTGAAAACCAGTATTCTGCTGTTCTTCTTCCTCTGGTTCCGGGCGACATTCCCGCGTTATCGCTATGACCAGATTATGCGTCTGGGCTGGAAGGTCTTTATCCCTTTAAC
>JAYEGM010000053.1:0-4800 GCA_034659075.1 Pseudomonadota bacterium | reverse complement strand
ACCTTTAACCTTTAACCTTTAACCTTTAACCTTTAACCTTTAACCTTTAACCTTTAACCTTTAACCTTTAGCCTTTTTACCTTTCCCACTGACCTTCTCCTTCATACTGATGACGAGGTAATAAAACAACGGCACAAAGAATAAAGCCAGGGTAGTCGCCGCGACCATGCCGCCGATGATACCGGTACCGATTGAATGTCTGGCCGCTGCACCGGCACCGGATGCCAGCACCAGTGGCATGGAACCGAGAATAAACGACAGCGATGTCATCAGGATGGGCCGCAGCCGCAGGCGTGCCGCCTCAACGGCGGCATCAAAGGCTGATGCCCCTTCGTTATATTTAAGCTCTGCAAATTCGACGATCAAAATAGCATTTTTGGCCGACAGGCCAATCAGGGTAATCAGGCCAATCTGGAAGTAAACATCATTCTCCATGCCTCGCAACCAGACAGCGACAAGGGCTCCAAATATGCCAAAGGGTACCGCGGTCAACACAGCAATCGGCAACGACCATTGTTCGTATTGTGCGGCAAGGATCAGAAACACCATGACCAGGGCAAAGACAAAGACGATAGCTGATGAACCGCTGGATTTTTTCTCTTCAAAGGCCTGCCCGGACCAGGAATAGGTAAAGCCATCAGGACTGACTTCGTTGGCAACTTCTTCCATGGTGCTGATCGACTGCCCGGAACTGAAACCAGCATTGGCGTCACCGGTAATCTTGGCAGCCATAAAGCCATTAAATCTCGGCAACAGATCAGGACCGGTGACATACTCAGCAGTGACCACCGAAGAAAGAGGAACCATTTTCCCCTGCTTCTGGCGTACATAAATATTCTGCATATCATCCGGTTTCTCTCTGAATTCAGGCTCTGCCTGCAGAATCACCTGCCAGACGCGTCCATACTTGTTGTATTGACTGACATACAGAGAGCCAAACAGGGTTTGCAGGGCTGCATAAACGCTCGGTACTGGAAGACCTAGAGTCTCTGATTTGGATCGATCAACGTTGGCCTTCAACTGCCGTGATGCCGCATTGATGGTGGTGTTCAGACGCGTCACTTCAGGACGTTCATTCGCTTTGGCAATAATCTCATTGGTGACTTCAGCCAGCCTGGCTGCACCGCCCTGGCCACGGTTCTGCAGCCAGAACTCAAAACCGCCCTGGGTACCGAGACCGGGAATTGAGGGTGGGTTGATCGGGAAGGCAATGCCATCTTCCAGTTTGTTCAAACGAGGCACGGCATATTCGAACAGATCTGTCACAGACAAACCGTCTTCCTGCCGTTCATCAAAATCTTTCAGAGCGATAAACACGGTACCGGTATTGGTCTTGAACTGACTGTCGATCAGGCTATATCCGGCTAGCGCAGAAGCATCTTTAACCGCAGGATGCTCGGAAAATATATCAGCGACCTGCTCCGTCAAAGCCTGGCTGCGATCCAGGCTGGCACCATCAGGCAAGATGACGGCAGCAAACACATAACCCTGATCTTCGGCAGGCACAAAACTGCCCGGCACAGTTTTAAACAGCGCAACAATAGCGAAAATCATAAATGCCAGAGACACCAGCCCGATGCCGCTGCGCTTGAGGGTCAATGTCACACCCCTGCCATAGCGTACGGTTACTCCAGCCAGCCAGTTATTGAACCAGCGGAAAAAACCACCCGGTTCACCTTTCGAAGGCTTGATCAATATTGCGGCCAGTGCAGGGGTCAATGTCAGCGCCACAAAACTGGAGATCGCTACTGATATCGCAATGGTGATAGCAAATTGCTTATACAGCACGCCTGTGGTTCCGCTAAGGAAGGCAACAGGAACAAAGACCGCAATCAACACCAGCGTGGTGGCAATGACCGGCCCGGTGACCTCTTCCATGGCACGGAAAGTGGCCTCTTTAGGTTCCAGGCCCAATTCATCGATATTACGCTCGACATTTTCCACCACAACAATGGCATCATCACAGACGATGCCAATCGCCAGCACCAGGCCGAATAAGGTCAGCAGATTGATAGTAAAACCCAGTGCACCCATGCCAATAAAAGTACCAATGATGGAAACAATAATGGCAATGGTAGGGATCAGGGTAGTGTTTACTTTTTGCAGGAACAGATACGTCATTAGTACAACAAGGATAATGGCAATAATGAGTGTCTCAACAACCTCATCAATAGACGCCTCAATCACCTTGGTGGTATCAAAAGAGACTTTATAGTCGATGCCTTCCGGGAAGCTTTTTTTCAGCTCCTCCATCATTTGTTCGACACTCGCCGCCACTTCCAGCGCATTGGAACCCGGCTGCTGATAGACCGCGATAAAGGTCGATGGACTGCCATTCAGTGTCGAGCGCAGCATGTAGGACTTCTGCCCTTCTTCCGCTCGTGCCACGTCTTTCAGACGCACAATTGCCGTGCCTTTCGAATCTGCCCGGAGGATAATGTTTTCGAACTCTTCAGGCTCAGAGAAGCGTCCGCCGGTGACCACCGGGAAGGTCATCTCTACCGGCTCATTAGTCGGAGAAGCCCCCAGGCGTCCGGCACCAAACTGCTGGTTTTGCTCGCTCACCGCTTTCTGGATATCACTGGTAGTAATACCCAGGCTGGCCATACGATCCGGCTGCAGCCACACACGCATGGCAAGATCCGGCAGGCCCATAATCGAGGCCTGGTTAGCTCCTTTCACACGCTTTAACGCATCCAGAACATAGAGGTTGGCGTAGTTACCGATATATTTTTCATCATAGCGGCCGTCCGGTGAAAAAAGCCCGATCAGCATGAGGATACTGGCAGAGCGCTTTTCTACTTTGACACCCGTGCTGCGCACGGTATCCGGCAACTCGGGCAAGGCCAGGCTGACGCGGTTATTGACCTGCACCTCGGCCGTGTCCGGGTCGGTATCGATATCAAAATAGACAGTCAGTGACATCTCTCCAGTCGCCGAAGAGGTCGACTGCATGTAGAGCATATTGTCGGCGCCGTTGACCTGGGTTTCTATCGGTGCAGCAACCGTATTGGCCACCGTCTCGGCATCGGCGCCGGGGTAACTGGCACTGACCGTCACCTGTACCGGCGTAATGGCAGGGTACTGGTTAATTGGCAGACCGCCGAGAGTCACCAGGCCGCCGATAACGACAATGATCGACAATACCGATGACAGGATCGGTCGATTGATAAAGGTCGCCGAAATCACGACTACTGGGCCTTTACGGTAGCAGGTTTTTTATCTTTGCTGTCCGCATCAACAATCTTCACCGGCACCCCGGCACGCAGTTTCAACGCACCGTTAACCACCACGGTTTCACCACCTTTCAGCCCACTGTCAATAAACCACTGATCACCAAACCAGGAACCAACCACAACAGGATTGAACTCTGCTTTGCCTTCTTCATTAATCACCCAGACAAAACTGCCTTTGGCACCCTGCTGAACTGCCCGCTGCGGCACCAGGATGGCATCAGGTCGTATGCCTCCTTTTAGAAAAGCGCGGACAAACATGCCCGGGCGCAGTTTTTTTTTGGGGTTATCTACCTCGGCACGAATCAGGAAGGTACCGGTTTCTTCACTGAGCGAGGCATCTGCGAATGTGATCTTGCCCTTATGCGGAAATACCGTCCCGTCAGCGAGCACGATTTCGACGATAAAATTACCATTTTCCGGAGCAATCATTTCTCCTTTTCTAACCTCAGCCTGATGCTTGAGTATCTGGTTCTCTGAGATGCTGAACTCCACCCACATCGGATCAAGCTGTGCCACATAGGTCAGCAGACTATCCGGCCCCTGGCCAACATAAGCCCCTTCCCGCAAGTTGGCATAACTGGATACACCGTGCACAGGCGAAGTAATGGTACAGTAACCCAGATCCAGTTCGGCCTGCACGACCTTGGCCTTTGCCGCTTCGACAGATGCTGAGGTTGAACGGTAATTACCCAATGCATCATCGAGTTCTTTTTTAGCGACAGCATCCTGTTTGGCCAGCGGTTCGATACGGTCAAGGTTTGCCTTTGCCGTCACCATCCGGGCTTGCTGCTGATTGAGCTCAGCCTTGGCCGCAGTCAACTCTGCCTGGAAGGGTTTTGGATCTATCTGAAACAATACCTGGCCAACATCTACCATGGAGCCTTCTTCATATTCTCTCTTGTCGAGAAAGCCCACTACCCGCGAACGAATTTCTACCCGTCGAGAGCTTTGGGTCTTGGCAACAAGCTCAGCAGAGACAGGTGTGTCCTTTGGGCTGACTTTTACTACCGTCACTTCAGGTACCGCGTGCTGAGCCTGCTCGGGTTTATCACCACAGGCGGTCAACAGGAAAGAGGATATAAAAAGGAAGAAAGACAGCTTGCAGGGGGCGTTCAATGATGTCACCTTTTTTTCTGGGAATAGAATCTACTGGATACCTCATGATGCGGAATCAGGCGGATACAGTCAAGAAAGGAAAGGTTAAAGGCTAAAGGTTAAAGGTTAAAGGCTAAAGGTTAAAGGTTAAAGGGAAAGCCTCGGGATTAAGGACAATAGATCAAAAAATACCCGTCATTCCGGCATGCTTTTAGCTGGGATCCATGCTGTTTGTAAAATCTGCATACCGGCATACGCCGGCATGACGAAAAATACCCTTATTTTGACTTTCCTTTAGCCTTTGGCCTTTCACCTGCTTTTCAAACCAACTGATAATAAAGATTCTGCGGATGATTGGCCTGTGCAAAAAAGAACCAGCGCTCTGCCAGCAGACCGATATATTGAATAACAAAAGCAGCCGCCAGTATCTCCGCTGACGACAGAGAGAGACCTGCGGCCAGAAGCCCTA
>JAYEGM010000052.1:1713-4832 GCA_034659075.1 Pseudomonadota bacterium | reverse complement strand
TCAAGATTAAAGGGGTCGGAGTCTAAGTTCCAAGATTAAAGGGGTCGGAGTCTAAGTTCGACTCCGACCCCTTTAATCTCGACCCCTTTAATCTAAGTTCGACTCCGACCCCTTTAATCTCAAGGAAAAATGAGGAGAAAATAAATGAAATGGCGTGCGGGAAGACGTAGTTCAAATGTAGAAGACCGCCGTGGTCAACGGCCTGGTGGCAAAGGAATCAAGCTTGGTGGTGGAGCGATGATTGCTGTTATCGTTATTGGGCTGCTGATGGGCGTTGATCCCATGCAAATGTTAAACATGGTTGGCGATATTGAGTCGGGCAGTAGTACTGGCCAGAGCTCCCAGCCAGTACCTAAGAACGATGAACAGGCACAATTTGTTTCGGTTGTACTGGCCGATACCGAAGACGTCTGGAATAAATTATTTACCAAAAGCGGAGAGCGATATCGTGAACCGGGCCTGGTGTTGTTTACCGGCAGAGTGATTTCTGCCTGCGGTATGCAGTCCGCTGCAACCGGTCCGTTTTACTGTCCCGGTGACAGCAAGGTCTATATAGACCTTGGGTTTTATCGTCAGCTGGCGCAAATGGGCGGCGCCGGCGATTTTGCCCGTGCCTATGTTATTGGGCATGAAGTGGGCCATCATGTGCAGAACCTGCTTGGTACCTCAGCAAAAGTACAGAAATTACGTCAATCCTCCGGCAAGGCTGATGCCAATGCCCTGTCTGTATTGCAGGAGCTGCAGGCTGATTGCTATGCCGGTGTCTGGGCGCATCATGCTGAACAGGACCGCAACCTGCTGGAGGAGGGGGATGTAGAAGAAGGGTTGGCCGCAGCCGCAGCGATTGGTGATGACGCTTTGCAGAAAGGAGCAGGACGTCATGTCAGGCCGGAATCATTTACCCATGGCTCGTCACAGCAGCGTGTTAAATGGTTAAAGCGTGGCTTGAGGAGTGGCAATCCAGGTCAGTGTGATACCTTTGCTGAAGCGGGATAGTTTTTGGCGCACAGGGTTTTCGTAGTAGCGCTGCCCTCGGCGCGATTTTCTTGAGATCGATACTTTCCAAACAACCCGAATCGCGCCGAGGGCGACGCTCCTGCAATTTAATAATTTACTGGTTTTCACGTGCTTGATCATTGAACGAAAACTGGTAAAAGCAATCCAACATCAGGTAGCACTTCGATTGTTTTGATATGAAACGTTTTGATATGAAACCTGATATCATGAAAAAGTATATTCTGTTGCCGACCCTGCTCGGTATTCTTGTGTACTTCGTCAATGTAAGAGTATTGCCTGCCATGACCCTTAATGGCTTTGACCTCGACCAGCCTCTGGTCGCAGAAGATCAGATCAAACGAGGTGGCCCGCCTCGTGATGGTATTCCATCCATTGATAAACCAAAGTTTGTTTCGGTGGCAGATGCTGATCACCTGAAAGCTGATGATCGGGTGCTGGGTCTGGTAATCAACAACGAAGCCCGCGCATACCCGATAGTAATTCTCAACTGGCATGAGATAGTTAATGATGAGTTTGACGGCCAGGCCGTTGTCATTTCTTATTGCCCTTTATGTGGAACAGGTATGGCTTTTTCACCTGAACCTCCAGTCAGGGAATTCGGCGTCTCGGGTTTACTGTACAACAGTGATATGCTGCTCTATGACAGGGAGACAGAATCACTGTGGTCGCAAATTATGGCTACAGCAATCAGCGGTCCCATGAAAGGAAAAAAGCTGGCGGCGATACCAATAAGCCATACCAGTTGGTCGGACTGGAAAGCACAACACCCGGGCAGTCGGGTGCTTTCTACCCAAACAGGTTATGCGCGGGACTATTCAAAGACTCCCTATGGTGACTATGAGAAAAGTAATAAGATTTTTTTCCCGGTTGCTGCCGGTGATCAGCGTTATCATAATAAAGAATGGGTGCTTGGCGTGAACATTGGCGAGACATATAAAGCCTACCCTTTTTCCGAGCTGGCTAAAACTTCCTCTCCTGTTAAGGACAGTATTTCGGGGCAACAGATAGAAGTATTTTTCGACAGAAATAATAGCAGTGCCAGTGCCAGGGATGAGCAGGGCAGACAGATACCTGCGCTTATGTCCTACTGGTTTGCCTGGTATGCCTTCCATCCGGATACAGAGGTCTATCGGGTACCTTGAGCATATAGAACGTAAAAGAGTTAAACTCAAAAATTAAGGGAGAAAGTCTATGAAAAACATTATCTGTACTTTTGGGCTATTGGTTCTAATTACCATGAGCAGCGCTGCTGTATCTGCCGGCCTTCCACTTACCTATGAGGGAAGAGGGCTGTATGTTTCCTATTGCCTGTTGTGTCATGGTCCCGATGGCAAAGGTGATGGCCCCCTGGCAAAGGCAATGGACATTAGCCCGGCAGATTTGACCACCACCGTGCGCTCCAGGAGCGACACCATCCTGATGAAAATCATTACCGGTGAGGGCCGACAGACCATTACCGGCCGTGATCGCCATAATTTGCTGAGTGAAGCCATGCCGGAATGGAAAAATGTCTTCACTGAGACACAGGTAAAGGGTTTGATCTCATATCTTCGCTTCCTGGGCAGATCAAAGCATGATCTGATGGGAGACCCTGAGCTTGGCCTGGGCCTCTATCAGAAGTACTGCAGTGTGTGTCATGGTGAAGAGGGTGATGGTGAAGGCATCATGACTGAACTGATGGGGATCTCTCCGATGGACCACACAAATCCCAACGAGACCAATGCTCTCGATAATAACGAACTGGTCAAAGGCATACTTGATGGCAAGGGACGGTTTATGCCTGCCTGGCGCGGTATCCTTACTCAGAATGATGTCGAAGCACTGGTCAGCTACATTCGATTGCTTTCCCAGTAAGTCGGCAGGGGGCAGCTTCTGTTTCCTGGCCCTCGCAGGCGCCTCTTTATGACAGGTGCATCGGTATTTGCAGTATTCATCATGCTGGCCAGTCTGGCAGCGTGCACAAGCTCGCCAGAATCCAGCACTACCAGTCGATTAAGCAGTGAAGATTCAATCATCTTCAGGGGTATCTGTGACGGGTCTGCTGCGGTTAAGCTGGATGATGAGACGATGCTGGTGGCCTACGATGAATTAAATACCCTGTT
>JAYEGM010000052.1:0-1703 GCA_034659075.1 Pseudomonadota bacterium | reverse complement strand
GCATTGACCTTGCTCCTATTTTGAATCTAAAAAGTTCTTACGAAATGGATATAGAAGCTGCCACTGTGTCCGGTAAACAGATCTGGTGGACGGGTTCACATAGCCTGGATAAAAATGGTGTTGCTGCCCCGTACCGTCACATGTTCTTCGCCACCAACATCCCGTCTGCAGATCTCAGCGACCTGAGGATTGTCACTCGACCTGTGGATCTGACCGCTGTACTACTGAAGTCTGAAAAAGTGGCGAAAGTGCTGACGGAAAATGCCCGCAACAGGCTTTCGAAACAAGGCGGCATCAATATTGAAGGCCTGGCGGCAACTGCCGACGGGGGGGTGCTTGTGGGCTTCAGGTCACCGCTAAACGGGGCAAATGGAACTTCCGGAAATGCGCTGGTAGTAAAGCTTTTTCCTGTACAGGGAATGTTCGAGGTGCAGCAGGCATACTTGGTTGATCTTGGTGACCGCGGTATCCGCGATATTGTTAATTATGCAAACGGATACATGATTATCGCAGGACCTGTAGCATCAGCAGGAGAATTCGCGCTCTACACATGGGACGGAAATTCCCGGCCTGAACAGCTTATGAAACTGAGTGAGCTAAACGCTGAAGGGATAGTGGATCTGGATAGTTACTGGTTGGTCCTGAGCGACGATGGCAAGGTGATGCGTGCAGATGACGAAGCCAGCGACGGGTATAGAACGTGCGACAGAATTCGCAGCAAGAACAGCTCAGGTGGAGAGCATCCGAGTGTCTTTTTCCACGCCAGGAGAATTTCTAAGAAAAAAGCTCCTCAAGCATCTTTCATAATGTGATTGATATAATAAATTAATATATTCATATTATTCAATTATACAAATTATTCAGCTTCGCCTATTATTGCCTCAATACGAAAATTACTATGTAACACTATTTGTCGAGGTATAAAAAAATGAGTGAAGAAATTATCAGCAAGCTTGGTCCACTGGCTGCATTGGCAGGCACCTGGGAAGGCGATGCAGGAATCGACTTTTCCAGAATTCACAGTGTAGAAAAGGAAACCAGATACAGGGAGAAAGCGGTATTAGAGCCACTTGGGCCGGTAAAAAATGGGCCACAGGAATTGTACGGACTGCGTTATTCGATGACGTGCTGGCGCCTGGGCGAAGATGAAGGCTTTCATGAAGAGCTCGGATACTGGCTCTGGGATGAAGGAAATGAGCAGGTGATACGATGCATTATGGTTCCACGCGGGGTATTGGTCAATGCCGGTGGTGACGCAAAAGTTGACAGTAAAAGCTTTCACCTGTCTGCTGAGGTGGGGTCTGAAACCTACGGCATACTTTCAAATAAATACCTTGATGAATCCTATAAAACGATGAAATATTCTATTGATATAAGTATTAATGACGATGGAAGTTTTAGCTACGATCAGGATACCCAGTTGTGGATACCTATCAAGGAAGCAATTTTTCATCATACGGATCAAAATACTTTACACCGGGTTTGATCTATAAATTCTTATCACTTCTTACTCTCTCCCAAAACTGGGAGGGGGCTGGGGTGAGGACGCATCCCTGCAGCATACTTGAAGCTGCAAATAGGAGCTTCAGCTATAGCTGCAACTCATAAAAGAAATAAAAAAATATGCTAGAATGAATTGTAACTAATTGATTATTGGTGATTCATGTCGACAGTAAACAAATCGATTGTAAAAAAATAAAACT
>JAYEGM010000051.1:0-17569 GCA_034659075.1 Pseudomonadota bacterium | reverse complement strand
GACGTTTGCCTCGATGACACGGTAACCTATATTGCCATACAATTTTTGCCGGCCATCATTCATCACATAAGAGGGACTGCCTTCCAGTTTTAATAATTCCTTCTTTTCCATATCACTCATTAAAGAAGCCAGGGCCGTCCCGTCATTTAAAAACTGTTCAATCTCTGCCATCGGCAGTTGCAGTTCCTCAGCAATATTTTTCAGTACTGAAATATTGCCTATATCCAGTGCATCTTCAAAAAAAGCACAGCGGACGCGCCACAATGTTTCTTCAAAAACTGTTTTGCCATAACTTGCATTGATGGAAGTAGAAACCAGCTTTTTTTCTTCCAGTAGTTGTACTGCTTTTAAGAAACAATGACTCATTGCTGAAGTCTTCGGCCTTGTGCTTTGCCATATCTCAGGATTTACACGGAGATGAGGAAATTCTTTAGCCGTATCTGCAATGTGTTGAGCAAACCCTGCGTAGCCGCCACGGTCTTTCCATCCCTCTCCTATCCGCTGCCCGGTATTGCCAAATACTGATATAAAATGATGTTTAATAATTATTTTTTCAGCAAACGTTTCCTGCAACTCATCAAGACGGATTTGTGCAGCATATGCCCAGAAACAGAGCACGTCAGAATAGTATGAAAGTTTTATTTGTTTTCTCATGGAGTGTTAAGGGAATCTGGACTTTTACAATTAATTAATGCCCCGTAGTCATATTTTCAGAGATATGCTTAAGGAACCTCTGATTAATTCAATGAAGCCCGTCATTGCGAGCGAAGCGCGGCAATCTCATATAATATAATCAATAGCTTATAGATTGCCACGTCACTTCGTTCCTCGCAATGACGAATAAATCAGAGGTTCCTTAATTAAATGACTCTTTCAGAAACACCTGCATCCTGGCCCAGGAATCTTTGTCTGCCTCGGCATTATATTGCAGCGGCAGGCCAAACTTCGTTCCAAGCTCATCGGCATCAGGATTGGTAAATGCGTGTTTGGCCCCCGGGTAGTCGACGAACAGGTAGTCAACGCCAGCCTTGTCCATTTCTTCTTTGAAGGCTTTAACCAGTTCAGGTTTCGACATGGGGTCATCGGCACCATTAAATACTGCAATACGTGTCTTCACAGCACCTGGCTGGGCAGGGGTCTGTGTGCCCAGGCTGCCATGGAAGCTGGCGACGGCATCTATATCCAGACCTCGACGTGCCAGTTCCAGCACCAGACCGCCGCCGAAACAGTACCCGATCGCGGCAAGCTGTGTGCTATCCACATTGGGCTGCTGCTTCAGCAGATCCAGTGCTGCGTTGAAGCGGGCTTCAGCAACATCCATGTTCTTGCGTACCGCACCGGCAAATTTCCCGGCATCATCGGGGTGGCTGGCCTGCTTGCCATCGCCATACATGTCGAGCGCCAGAGCAGTGTAGCCAAGACCTGCAAGCATCTCTGCACGCTTGCGAGAATAGTCGTTGTGGCCCCACCATTCATGCACCACCAGAACACCGGGATGCGGCTGCGTGTTGGCATCGTCCCAGGCCATGTAACCTTTGAGGACAGTATCACCCGCCGTGTACTCAACGGCCTTGCCCTGCACTTCGGCCAGGGTCGTCAATGACAGGAACAGCAGCATCAGTGTTGCAGCCATTTTATTTAGCATCCTGGTTTCTCCTTTGTTGTGATCAACTGGTTATGCTGACAAATTAATGTCAGAACACGGTGTGGTCAAGCACTAATCTCAAATGGATGCAGAAAACACCCCGGCAAGCACTATGTCGCCAGCAGTGGTTTGAAAAAGGCCGCACCGAATTCCACTGCCTGATCAAGGGGGTAGATGCTGATGTTATCAGGGTCCTGCTGCTGCCATGCCTGTGCAGTCGATGCATCCTTGAGGTAGACCATTTCCATGCACAGGTTTTTCGCTGCACACCCTGAAGTCGACTGCCAGCGAATTCCGACATGCACATCCGCAGGCATGGCTGACAGAACTTCATCTCCATTCATCTGTATCTCTACCGGTGTATCGGTAACATGGCATTGCGACAGAATACGCGTAGAAACGTTGCACATAGGCGCAATAGACAGGGCGTCGAGGGCACACATGGCATAGGCATCCTGACCATTGATATTTACACGATGAACACGCTGTTCGATAGTGAATGGATAAGCACCGGTAATCTCCTTTCTGTCATCCGACAGTACGATAAGGTCATCTGCCGCCAGTCGCTCCAGCACCTCATCCACCCTTTCGTCACCAGCCAGTGCAGCAATCTGCGCTCGTGTCAGCGGCCTACCTATGGCAGCGAAACTCAGCAGGACTTTGCGGTGAAGATCGCGCAAAACCGGATCCAGTGCATCCTGACGTGATTTAAGAGGCAGCAGCTGGTTTAAGCGGTCAAGATCAGCAGAGTACATTGTAAGCGTAACCATATTTTACCTTTTTGTAATTTTGTCCTGTAATTGTGTTCTGGCTCAGCTTCGCAGCATTTTGAACCGGTCATTGCTGATTTACTGAATAGACTCAGGCAGCCTTGCTCGCCAGTATAAATTTTTCATTTTTAAGCCTGTCGCTGTGGGCCCTTGCTACGATCATCGCAATTCCATAGGTTGCTGCAGCTATCAGCAGGACGGTTCCAAAACTCGTTACGATTGATATGATAATAGCGAGGAATCCACCAATTACTGTAAAGAAACCATTGATTGCCCAAACCCAAGGCACAGCATAGTTGCTTGAGCCAGACAGGCTCATTATGCCAATTGGGAACGGCATACCCAACAGGAATGCCAGTGGGGCTATCATCAGTATTGCTGCGAAGATTCGTACTGTTAATGAGAAACCGAGCAGCGCATAGAACAGCCATTCAAAAGCCAGAACAAAGATAATCAGGTAGGCGATAATGATGGCAAAAATAAACACGTGGTTTCTCGACTTTTCAAGTAGACGCTTACTATAAGCACTACCAATTCCCGCAAAAATAAGCATCGTTGATATCACTACCACGAGCGTATGGGTAGGGAATCCTATCAGTTTGGAGAACAGCTGGATAAAAACAATTTCGATTAGAATAAATCCAAAACCCAGGCAGGCAAAATAAACAATATCACCGGTCATGTTCTCCCATTGATGTTGCTCTTTCCTTGTTTTGAGGATTGGCAGCAGAAGAAAGATTAACGCAAAAAATACAGAAACCAGTGCCACAACAACCAGGTGCATCCAGTCTTTTGGGATACCATCGTCCATTTGTTTATTCATCAAATAGGCTGTATTTTTATCAAGCATAATCTCCCTGGCAGGTTTTAGTATTTTTGCCTGCTTTCTTACCATTCCAAAATAGGGCGAATAATCAGTAGCGGGCGTAATATCCCAGGGCAGTGCTTTGGCTTCATCGTAAGGAAAAGGGCTTTGTAAGAAATGATTTGGCACCAGGTTTTGTTCAGTTTTCAGTGGGTGGAAAGCAATTGAGATACGGGGAAGGAAGGTAGCAGGTAACAGGGTGATATTTGCACCATCATTATGGTCCATCCAGACGGATAGCCCATTATTTTCTGTGGCAGCAGGAGCACTGACCTCGTATATAAACTTTCTCCCTTTTGTATTGTTGATTGTAGGGTGTTCAAAACTCAGCACCTCGTTATCTTTAATCTCTGAGCCATCTATAGTCACGCTAGCGAGAGCTTCTCCACCTTCTGAAGACTTCACCAGAACGGTTACATCATAAGGTAGCTGTTGCTGATGGTAAGTCCCGAATCGAATTTCAAAACCGTGTATGTCCTGCTGGCTGGAGAGAATTTCATGGCCGAATTTTCTATCTCCAAATATTTTCTGGGAGGGATAATCTCGACCGGGTTTTACAACATAGTTACTGCTCAAGCGATCGACATATTGATATGCTGTATCAACTTCAGCCTGTGTCCATGGTGTCATTTTTATCAGCAGGGTCGGTAATGTATCGACATCTGTTGTTGCCGTTTCCAGTACCAGGGCATGTTTCCAGAATTCTTTACGACCCGACCTTTCCCAGGACTGTGCCGCTGTAGTAAGCATGCGTGGATAGATATGCCTGTTTATCTGTAGCATACCGTCGTCTTTTAGATGTGAGAAATACTCGAGGTATGCCTCTTCGGTTTGTAGATATACCGTTCCTGCCGCCCCTGAACCCTGGGCGATACTTGAACTGGAGTGGTTTGAGAACATCTGGATGATGTCATATTTCTTATCCGTCGAACGCAGGTAAGAGCGGCCTTCACCGGCTACCGCTTTCACTTTTGGATGGGCATATAAGCCACCACCATAATCCTTAAAGGTGTTTCTTTCAGCTTCAATAATGCTGCCCACCATTTCAACGGCATCAACACTCGTTGGTGAAAATGCCAGTGCCGCACGGATCTCTCCACCGGCAGATGCACCAATAATCAATGTCTCGGGATTCTTTCCGGCTGCATGCGCCAGGTAGTGAGAAATGGAATTTCGTCCAAAAAAGTATGTATCCGGTTTTTCTTTTCTTAACTGTGCAAACTGTTCGAGATTACCGTTAAGCTTTTTTAGCCACGAGCTTTGTTCTCCACCATCCAGTGAAAATAATAATGCAGTTGGATGAACATCCTTAATGACATCAAGTTTCGAAACAGGATCCCATTTTACAAATATGCGTTGGTTGTTCTTAATGCGTGTGTCGTTACCACGTTTGTCAGCATGGCCAGCAAACTCAATATAATCTTCAACAAAAAGGGGTGTGCAAAACAGCCCTAGAGCAATTAATGAGAAAATGCCAACCACTGGCCTTGATGGACGCAGAAAAAAGATGAAGGCTAGAACACCCGCTGCAGCTGATACAAACAGAAATCCACCTGGCCCATAAATGGGCAGCAGAGGAATAAACAGAAAACAGGCTATCCCTGCACCGACCAGATCATAAAAATATAACCGCCCGATATCTTTTGAATAGTCCTGAAACACCTTGGATAAAATTATGCCAGCGATAAAAAATGGCAGGGTTAAGCCAATGTACATCCCTGACCAGGCAAGAACCTGTTCGGTAAGGTTATTATCATTAAACGTCAGGCTGAATGGCAGCCAGTTAAACCAGGCACTGACCATCGGAACAATCAACGCAAATAGCAGTGCTAAAAATGCAACTATTTTCAGACTGTTATCTGACTTCCAGTGAAACAGATAAAGGTAAATTCCGCCAAGACCAAGGGCAAACATTGCTGAAGTCAGGGCCATGTAACCCGTGTTGGGTGCTAAAATGACATCCATTACACGAATGAGTGTAAGTTCTAGCAACAAGACGGCAAAGGCGATGCTTGCAACGCCTAGATTCAGGCTCATTTTATCTAATTTTTTCATATATTTACATTACTACTATCTGGATAATGTCATTGTGACTAGACGATGGAAACCCGCTAGCAAATAAATTCATTCTGCTGATCTGTACGCGGGAAATCCAGAAAAAATAAGCTGGTGATTTTATCACAGCCACTATAAATAAACTGTGTGATATTAAGTCAAATCGTGGGCTCTAAGAATCAGACAGCAGGACAAATTCCAGGTTATCAATAAGACGCGTCTTACCCAGCCAGGCGGCGGCCAGCACGACAAGTTTCTTATCCCCTGCAAGCGGCTCATGTAAATCGCTCTGTCGTCGTACAGTTAGATAATCCGGGACAAAACCCTTCTTTTTCAGTTCAGCTATTCCTCTCGCTAGTATTATGTCTGTCGCATCGGCAACGTACTGTACTGCAATTTCATGAATGACACGATTAAGACCTGCTGCCTGTATGAGTTCATCTGCTGATAAGTAATTATTTCGGCTACTCATCGCCAGGCCACTATCCAGGCGCACGGTTTCAACGCCAGTCACTTTCAGGTTCATGGCCAGATCTGCTACCATTTTTTTGATAATCAAATATTGCTGATAGTCTTTTTTGCCAAAGAATGCCCTGTCAGGCTGCACCAGGTTAAACAACCTGTTGACGACAGTGGCAACACCTGTAAAGTGTCCCGGACGCGCAGTACCTTCGAGCATTTCAGATACCTCAGGCACCACCACCCTGGTCTGTGATTCGACTCCTGCCGGATAGATACCCTCTACCGCTGGACGGTAAAGCACCGCAACTCCATGCTCAAGCAGCCCCTGTTCATCGGCATCAGGTGTGTTTGGGTAAGCAGCCAGGTCCTCGTTCGGGCCAAACTGCATAGGATTGACGAATATACTGACGATTACCCTGTCGCAATGTGTAGATGCCGCATCTACCAGGGCCAGATGTCCGGCATGCAGGTTCCCCATAGTCGGAACAAAACCGCAGCTTAGTCCGGAAACACGGAACCCGGATAGCAGAGAACGAAGTTCAGCTTCCTGCGTAACGATCTTCATTACTACTGCTCGCTTATGGGATTGAAATAATGCCTGCCAGAATTGATGCTAAGTATATGTTTAAGCAATATATTATAATCATCGTCATTATCGACATAGTTGATGCTCTCTGCATTGACAACCAGTAATGGCGAGCGGCTATAAGAATGAAAAAACTGGCTATATATTTCGCAAAGGGATTTCAGGTAGCCGCCATCTATATCCTGTTCCGCGTCTATACCGCGACGACGAATGCGCTGCATCAATACAGCGACAGGTGCCTGCAGGTAAATAACCAGATCAGGACGGGGCAGTTCCGGGCTCATGTGCTTGTATATCTGGTCATACAGATGAAGTTCATCTTCATCCAGATTCAGCTGCGCAAACAATCTGTCTTTTTCCAGCAGGAAATCGCCCACCACCGAGGAATGAAACAGGTCTCTCTGCTGCAGGGTTTTCATTTGCTGACAGCGCTGAAACAGAAAGTGCAGCTGTGTCGGCAAAGCATACTTTTCCCTGGATCGATAGAAACGTTCCAGAAATGGATTTTCTTCCGGCTGTTCAAACAATATATCGGCGTTAAACTGTTTTGCCAGGCGTCGGGCAAGACTGCTCTTGCCTACCCCCATCGGGCCTTCAACAACAATATATTCCGGCACATTTCCCTGTAAGCCAGCAAATGCATCACCGAACTCAGTCATAACCGCTCGACCTCCTGATCCCTGACATTTTCTAATAAATCCCGTACGCTTCCCTGCCCTGGTATTTCCAGCTCAGGTGACAAATCATACAAGGGAAAGAGAACAAAAGCCCGCTGATAAATACGTGGATGAGGCAGTGTCAATGTTTTACTCTTCATTTCTTTATTGCCAAACAGTAAAAGATCGAGATCCAGTGTACGGGCCAGGTTTTTGACCTTGCCTCTGTTACGTCCCAGTCGGTCTTCTATGGTGTTCAGTTCCTGCAGCACCGTTTTAGCCACTAGCGTTGTTTCAATTTCAAACACGCCATTTATAAAGTCCTTCTGCGAATCCGGTATGTTAATGGGTTTTGTACGATACAGCGGGGACAGTCTTTTAAGACTAATTCCCTCTACAGCATTAATTTCATTTTTCGTGATAGCAAGGATAGCCATGGAGTCGCCCAAATTACTGCCAAAGCCGATATAGGCAATAGTCGTCACGATGTGGTTTTTTTCTTCTTCCGACGCCGGCGCTTTTTTTTGCCCCCTGATAAGGCCATCAGCATTTTCTGACGTTCGCCATCATCAACCTCCTGTATCAGCGTCCACCAGTCTGCGGTCTCCTGACTGGCCTGTCCTACCGACGCCCGCAGTAGCAGAAAGTCATAACCGGCACGGAATTTCCTGTTCTCCAGCAACCGGTAAACCTGGCGACTGCGTCGCTGATCAAAGAAATACTGCATTACCCATATTTCACGCATTTGTGCAGTGAACCGGCGCGGGATGGCAACCGTGCTTATTTCTTCAACGATTGCCTGATCTGCCCCCTGCTGGATGCTGTCATATTCATTGAGACCCTGCTTCATGCCGGCTTCTTTATATTGTCGCAGCGGCTCCCAGAGCAGTACAGAATAGAGAAAGGCTGGGATGACAGGCTTGCCCTGCTGTATGCGTTTATCTGTATTCTTTAAAGCAAGAGGAAGAAAAGTTCGTGGAAAGCCGGCTTCTTCTTTGTCCAGTATGTGATCGGTTGCCGGAAAGAGATGTTTAAACAGTCCATGCTGCCGCAGTTTTTCAAACGTGTTAATCGCGCTGCCTGAATGAAACAGTTTCAGCACTTCATCAAATAACCTGGCGGCCGGCACATTGGTCAACAGGCTGGCATGCTGATCAATAGCTTCTGCCGCAGAGGGCTCAATTTCGAAGCCTAATTTTGATGCAAACCTGACCACCCGCAGCATCCGTACGGGGTCTTCGCGGTAACGTTCTACCGGATCACCAATAACCCGCAATAAACCCTGTTTGATATCAGCCAGTCCATCATGGTAATCAAGCACTTTATCTGTATCAGGATCGTAATACAGGGCGTTGACGGACAAATCACGTCGCATGGCATCTTCGTCCAGCGTGCCATAGATATTATCAGCCAGTAATCTGCCCTCTTCCCCTACTCGATGTGTACGTTCATCCTGATTAGCATTTTCCGGTGCACCGCGATAAGTGGTGACTTCAATCACTTCCCTGCCAAATCTAACATGTACAATCTTGAATCGGCGTCCGATTATCCGTCCATTACGGAATGCCTGACGCACCTGTTCAGGACTGGCATTGGTCGCGACATCAAAATCCTTGGGTTCCAGTCCCAGCAGCATATCGCGCACACAACCACCGACAAGATAGCTGTCATAGCCCTTTTGTCTAAGTATCTTTAATACCATCATTGCATGACGGGAGATCAGAGATTTATTCAGACCCAGCGATTTCCCAGAGTGATATACGGATTCCATTAAATTCTTACTTTCAGCGGTTTGTGTGATCATTTATAATACATTTTGTGAAGTCGATACTTTATCATTTTTAGCATCAATCTTCCCGA
The DNA here is from genome assembly GCA_034659075.1 of Pseudomonadota bacterium. Lineage (GTDB taxonomy): Bacteria > Pseudomonadota > Gammaproteobacteria > BMS3Bbin11 > BMS3Bbin11 > BMS3Bbin11. The sequence continues at coordinate 8,670 of JAYEGM010000051.1, read as the reverse complement.
ATATGCTCCCTTCGTCTAGTGGTCCAGGACTCTGGCCTCTCACGCCGGCAACAGGGGTTCGAACCCCCTAGGGAGCGCCATTTAAAACATTGTTTTTCATCCCCTCGGATGATGCTGTTTATGCATCTGATTCAGTCTCTCCCTGGCGACATGTGTATATATCTGTGTCGTGGATAAATCAGAATGTCCCAGCAGCATCTGCACTACCCGCAAATCTGCACCGTGATTCAGCAGGTGTGTGGCGAAGGCATGGCGCAGGGTATGCGGTGACAAACGTGTATGAATACCTGCGGCCATTGCGTATTTTTTTATGGCATACCAGAATGCCTGACGGGTCAGGGGCTTGCCCGCACGGCCTGAGAAAACAGCATCACTGCTGTGGCCGGATGTCAAAGCAGGTCTTGATTCTGTAAGATATTGCTCTAGCCAGTCTACCGCCACTTCACCAATTGGCAGCACTCTTTCTTTTGAGCCTTTACCCATGACCCGCAACACCCCAGCCTGCAGGTTAATCTGCTGCATGGATAAGCCTACCAGTTCTGAGACACGCAAACCTGTTGAATACAGCAACTCAAGCATCGCTCTATCCCTTAATCCCCGCACTGTTTTTGTATCCGGTGCGTATAATAAATCCATGATCTGTTTTTCTGACAGACTGTCTGGTAATGGTCGCCCTATTTTTGGCGCATCGATATCCCGGGTCGGGTCATCATCCCGGTGACCATCTCTGATCCTGTGACGGTAATAGCGGTGCAGGGTAGACAACAGGCGAGCTGCACTACGCGGGCTTGCACCTTTCTGTACTCTGGTCGCAAGATAAAGCTGCACCTGGTCTCTTTCTGCGTTCTCTATCTGCAGGTTTCTGGTATTGAATAACCAGCGGGCAAAACTGTTCAAATCTGTACGGTAAGCGGAAAGTGTATTATCACTCAGACCGTCTTCCAGCCACAGGGAATCAATGAAAGCGTCAATAGTGCTATTGCCGCCATCATTCTTATCACTTTCCTGCAGCGGCTTTCTGCTCATGCACCAACAACCATTCTTTAATTGCTAATGGCTCACCCGAAGTACGCCCCATAAAACCGCCGCGCCCGGATGTGGATACCACGCGATGGCAGGGAATAAATATCGGCACAGGATTACTGCGACAGGCATTGCCAACTGCGCGTGGTGATGTTTTAAGCTCTCTGGCTATGTCACCATAAGTTCGAGTTTTTCCTGGCTTTATGAGTGACAATGCCTTCCATATCTTTTTCTGGAAAGCAGTTCCATTCAGTACTATGCCGGGCTGGCCCACATGACAGGGATCATTGAAATAGTGTTTCAGCGCTACACTTACTGCTTTAATTGTCACTTCATTACTATCGGCTGCCACTTCAGCCAGTGGTTTTTTCCTGCCCAGGAATTCAAGCCCTGCGAGTGTTTTTCCATCTATAAGAATACCGAGATAGCCAACGGGAGATTTAAAAATTGCTGTGAAATTCTGCTTCTTATTCATGCGGATAACTTAACACAAAAAAAAGCGGACAGGCTAACGCGCCTGTCCGCTTTTTTAAAACTATATTAAAACAGCACTGTCGATGTGGAATTCCCGACTGTGGATACAAATTAGATTTTCTCTTTAATCCTTGCTGCTTTACCTGTCAGGCCACGCATATAATAAAGCTTTGCACGGCGTACATCGCCACGGCGCACAACATCTACTGAATCAATCTGTTTGCTGTGAGTCTGGAAAACACGCTCAACACCTTCGCCGTATGAGATCTTGCGTACGGTGAAAGATGAATTGATGCCGCGGTTCTTCTTTGCAATGACAAAACCTTCAAAGGCCTGCAGACGTTCGCGGTCACCTTCTCTGACTTTTACCTTAACAATAACGCTATCGCCCGGTCCAAACTCAGGGATATCGGTTTTTAGCTGTTCGGCTTCAATTGCCTGTATCAGATTACTCATAGTTCTCTCCTGCTTTCCTGTTCCTGCTTAAATTCACACTTAAATTCGTTTAGTAACTTTATTTGTTCATCCTCAAGATCAGCCAGTTCAATTAATTCCGGCCGTCTCAACCAGGTTCTGCCCAATGACTGTTTCAGGCGCCAGCGCCTGATTGCTTCATGGTTACCGGATAACAACACTTCAGGCACCTGTTGCCCGTTGTAAATTTCAGGCCGCGTATAATGCGGACAATCCAGCAAGCCATCAACGAAAGAATCTGCCTCTGCAGAACCCTCGTTACCCAATACACCGGGCAACAGCCTGGCAACAGCATCAACCAAAACCATTGCCGGTAATTCACCACCGGTCAGTACAAAATCACCAATCGAAACTTCCTGATCAATGTGATCCTGTAAAAACCGTTCATCAATACCTTCATATCGCCCGGACAATAAAATCATGCCCGGCAATAGAGCAAACTCTTCTGCCATCCGGTGATTAAATACCTGGCCCTGAGGGCTCAGATAAACAACCTTGCAGTCATTTCTCTGACTGCCACGCTGATTTAATATCGCAGTCAGCGTTTTTTCCAACGGGCCGGTCTTCATCACCATGCCCGGACCGCCGCCATAAGGCCTGTCATCAACAGTACGATGACGGTCCTCGGTATAATCTCGCGGGTTCCAGCATTGCACGCTGAGAACTCCCTTTTCTACTGCTCTGGATGTGACCCCATATTCAGTCAGAGCATCGAACATCCCCGGGAAAAGGGTGATCACATCGATTTTCATAACGCTAAAAATCCGGATCCCAGTCGACAACTATTTTTTCATTATCCAGGTCCACATCGATAACGGCAAATTCAGTAAAAGGAATAAGATGTTCCTTATCTACTTTGCCGCCCTTAACAACCATGACATCATTGGCGCCGGTTTCAAATAGCCCGGTCACCCGGCCAAGATTTACTCCCTGGGCATTCTCGACGTTAAGACCGGCCAACTGAGACCAGTAGTATTCATCAATTCCTGCTGCCGGTAATACCTGCTGCGGTATTGAAATCTCCGCGCCAACCAGTTTCCCTGCGGCATCACAATCCTTTACGCCATCAAGACTGGCTACCAGCCCTTTACCCTGTACTCGCCCGTCAAGTACCTTTATTTCGACAACAGAACCATTGAGTTCCAGTGTCCACGGACTGTATTTAAAGATTTGTTCTCTGGGACGCGTCTCTGAAAACACCTTGACCCATCCTTTGACACCGAAAACCCCGACAATTTTACCCAGGGTAATGTTCATCGATGGTGTGGCGGGATCAGAAGCCCTGTCTATTCTCAGGCAGCCTGTTTCTTATACAAACCTGCGACGGTATCGGACATTTTGGCACCTTTACCAACCCAGTATTCAACACGCTCACGATCCAGACGCAGAGTCTCTTCGTTTTCTTTGGCGCGTGGATTATAGAAACCAAGACGTTCAATATAACGTCCACGTGGAGCACGGCGCTGATCAGCCACTACGATTGAGTAGAAAGGCCTTTTCTTGGCTCCGCCACGGGTCATACGAATAACTACCATAATATTCCTCGAACTTTTTCCGGACTAATGCTAAAGACCGCCAGGGGGCAATCTATACAAAATTGTTAATCGAGCGATTTTACAGTGATTTTCAAGGCTTTGGAAGGGTCTTAACCATTTTTTAGGTGATAAAAGATCAAAAATACTGGGTACGATGTCTTATCACGGCGCATCTGGAAGCAGTTTCACGTTTTACGTATTAGGTTTTACATAACACCTACAACATACAACCTGAAACATTTATCGTCTAAAAGGCATCCCCGGCATGCCGCCACCCATACCCTGCATCAGTCCCTGCATGGCCCTTTTTCCTTTGCCCATTTTTTTCATCATTTTCTGCATCTGGGTGAACTGTTTCAGCATACGGTTGATTTCCTGCACCGATGTACCGGAACCGGCTGCAATGCGCTTCTTGCGGGAGGCCCTGATGATTGCGGGATGTGCCCTTTCATTCGGAGTCATGGAGTTGATGATGGCAACCAGGTGTTTCTGCGGGTTGCCTTCGATTTGTTCCTTTACGTTGCTCGGCAAATTGCCCATACCTGGTAATTTATCCAGCATACTGCCCATGCCACCCATTTTTTCTATTTGCAGCAGTTGCTCGCGAAAGTCTTCCAGGTCAAATCCCTTGCCCTTTTTCAGTTTGCGCGCCAGATTTGCAGCCTTGTCGTGATCAATCTTCTGGTGGGCTTCTTCAACCAGCGTCATTACATCGCCCATACCGAGTATGCGCGAGGCCAGGCGGTCCGGGTGGAAGGCTTCCAGCGCATCCATTTTTTCGCCGATGCCAAGGAACTTGATTGGCTTACCCGTCACTTCACGTATTGATAATGCCGCCCCCCCCCTTGCATCACCGTCTGTCTTGGTAAGAATAATACCTGTCAGCGGCAGGGCTTCATTAAATGCCTTCGAGGTATTCACTGCATCCTGCCCGGTCATGCTGTCGGCAACAAACAGGGTCTCAACCGGGTCTATCGCTGCATGCACAGCCTTGATTTCGGCCATCATTTCTTCATCTACATGCAGACGGCCGGCGGTATCAATGAGGACGACATCACAACCTTTTTTCTTCGCCGCTTCTATCGCATTGACGGCAATATCAACCGGGTTTTCATTGGCGGCAGAGGGAAAAAAGACGGCATCCACCTGTGTCGCCAGTGTCTTCAATTGTTCTATCGCAGCAGGACGGTAGACATCGGCGCTGGTCACCATGACCTTTTTCTTCTCGCGCTGCTTCAGGAACAATGACAGCTTGGCAACAGTGGTAGTCTTACCTGCACCCTGCAGTCCTGCCACCAGGATGACAACCGGCGGTCGGGCCGCCAGGTTAAGCTGGTCATTTGACTCACCCATCAGATGAATCAGTTCATCATTCACCACCTTAACCACCGCCTGACCAGGCGTCAGACTACCGACAACCTCCTGACCGACGGCCTTTTCCTGCACCCGGGTAATAAAGGTCTTTACTACAGGCAAAGCTACATCTGCTTCCAGCAGTGCCATCCGCACCTCGCGCATGGCCTCCTGGATATTATCTTCTGTCAGCTTGCCCTGGCCGCGTATTTTTTTGAATGTGCCCTGCAGGCGTTCACCGAGATTCTCAAACATATGTATTTACCTTGTAGTACTGAATATTTCATGATTTTACTCTGACATCACCATCCAGGTCACGGTATAGATTTATTACTATTTGATCTCCCCTCGTCCTCTGCGAACTCCACGATAGATAACAGCCTTTAGTTTCTAGCATTTTCTGGCTGCGATCGCAGAAGACGCAGGAAAAGTAGAAAAAACAGGTAACAAAATATTGAAAAACAGTGGCTAGATATGTCTAAAGACAATCACCCTGAAGCAGAGTTTATCTTCTTAACAGTGTCTCATTAGGGTATTATTGAAAGTTGTATTCATTTTGATATGAACCATCCTCTGAATCTGGACAAATAATGACTTTCACCGTGTTAATGGCCATTGTAGTCATACTCTATGCACTAGCCAGTCTGCTCGCCATACGCAGCCTGGTCAAACCTGCCGCTACACTGGCCAGCCCACAGCATCGCATGCTGCTAATGGCACTCATTTCATCATTAGTTTTTCATGGCATTTTACTAAAACTACAGATTTTCACTGATCAGGGGCTTAATCTTTCATTCGGATACGCCATGTCACTGGTGATGTGGGTGATCACCCTGCTGTATTTAGTAACCAGCTTGTTCCGCTGCGCCACCAACATCGGTGCCGTCATTCTGCCACTGGATATCATCACCCTGATCATCGTTATTTTCCTGCCCGCAAACACGCTGATTGCCAGCGGCAGCCCTCTTTTACATCTGCATATTGCCATTGCCGTACTGGCCTACAGCCTGCTGGCACTGGCAGGCATACAGGCATTATTTGTCAACAGTCAGGAAAAAGCCCTGCACAAGCATCAGGCCAGGCAGATTAATCTGCAACTGCCGCCGCTGGAAACCATGGAATCCCTGTTATTTCAGCTGCTGTGGGGCGGCTTTATCCTGCTGACGCTTACCCTGATCAGCGGTATCTTTTTCTCCGAGCTGATATTCGGCAAAGCCTTCGTCATTAATCATCATATCGTCCTGTCTGCCAGTGCCTGGGTGGTCTTCGGCATCTTCCTGTTTGGTCACTGGCGCTGGGGCTGGCGCGGACGCAATGCTGTGCACTGGACGATAGGTGGCCTCAGCCTGTTGATACTCGGGTATTTCGGCACCAAGTTCGTACTGGAATTTATGCTGGGCAGATAAATCTGCTTAGGTCAGCCTGATGAACACGCGTATACGCGAAATACCGTATAACTACACCTCATTCTCCGATCAGGAGATTGTTTCACGATTTCTCGGCAATGAGATGTGGCAGACCCTCAATACTCTGCGAGATAAACGGCGTACAGGGCGCTCGGCCCGCATGCTTTTCGATGTGCTGGGCGACATGTGGGTTATCAGCCGTAATCCCTACATTCAGGATGACCTGATAGCAGATCAGAAACGTTTCAAGTCCCTGGTCAGCACCCTGCACGAACGGCTGGACCAGGTCATCAGCCGGGCACAGAAAAACCAGCTGGCACTGGAACTTGCCGATGCCGGGCGCAGCGCTGTCATTAAGTTTGAAACAGAGCTGAATAACAGCCGGCAGTTACGGCAGAAAGCGAAACGGCGACTGGAGCGCGTAACCGCGAGGGACAATATCCATTTCGACGGGCTGATGCGCGTTTCGCATGTGACAGATGCTTCCGACTGGCGGGTTGAGTATCCTTTTGTCATCATCACACCGGATAGCGAACAGGAAGTCAGGGACATCGTAGAAGCCTGTATAGATCTCGGCCTGACCATCATCCCCCGGGGCGGCGGCACCGGCTATACCGGCAGTGCAGTGCCTTTGTATACTAATACGGCCATCATCAATACCGAACGCCTGCTTGATATTGGAAAAGTTGAAGACTGTTCCTTACTCGGGCGGGATATCAAAACGCCTTCCATCCATGTGCAGGCCGGTGTAGTCACCCGTCGGGTTGCCGATAAGGCTTACCAGGCCGGACTGGTGTTTGCCGTAGACCCCACGTCACAGGATGCCTCCTGCATCGGCGGCAATATCGCAATGAATGCCGGTGGTAAAAAAGCTGTAATGTGGGGTACAACGCTGGACAACCTGGTCTCATGGCGCATGGTGACAGCCGATGCTAAATGGCTGGAAGTCGAACGACTGGAACATAACCTCGGTAAAATCCACTTAATGGATTCCGTCCGTTTTAGGGTGCAGCGCTTCAAAAAAGATGGCCTGACAGCTGATGGCGAGGCAGAAATACTGGAAATTCCAGGCAGTGAATTACGCCGCAACGGCCTTGGCAAGGATGTCACTAACAAGTTCCTCGGTGGCCTGCCGGGGATACAGAAAGAAGGCTGTGACGGACTAATTACCTCGGCCCGTTTCATCCTGCATCGCCTGCCATCAAACATACGCACTATCTGCCTTGAATTTTTCGGCAACGATCTGACAAAATCAGTTTCGACCATCGTCGACATCATTGATCTGGCTGAAAAAAATGATGGCATATTGCTGTCAGGTCTTGAGCACCTCGATGAGCGTTACGTGAAAGCCGTTGGCTACACGACCAAGGCGACACGGGCAGAACTTCCGCGCATGATCCTGTTGATTGACCTCAGCTGTGATGACGAACAACAGCTGGACCAGGTTAGCCAGGAAATCGTTGAGCTTGCCAGACAACGTGATGCGGAGGGTTTTATTGCTGCCAGTGCCGAAGCCCGCCACAGCTTCTGGCTGGATCGCGCACGCACGGCCGCGATTGCCGCACACACCAACGCCTTCAAAATAAACGAAGACGTGGTCATCCCCCTGCCCCGCCTGGCTGAATATACAAATGGTATTGAACGAATCAATATCATTCAGTCGACACGAAACAAACTGGCCATTATTGATGCCGTATCAGACTACCTTGCCTCCTCTGCCGCTGAGGACATCGACGATGCCGGCTTTGGTGACAGTGATGAAAGCCATGCAATCATTGCAGCCAAGCTATCCACTGCCATTGAACACCTCGAGGCTATTCAACACTGCTGGGCATCAATCATTGCAGACCCGGATAAAGCAGCGGCTGAATTTCCACGCCTGGCGGCAGCATTATCTAATGATAGTGATAAAAAGCATTCTGCTTTCTCACTGCTGCAGTCACGACGACTGCGCATCTCCTATCGTGACGAAATCGAGAAGCCGTTAAAAGAAATATTCAGCGGCAAGGCTATGCAGGCTGTTCGGCAGCAACTGGATAAAATTCATAGCAAAGTCCGCGCCGGGCGGTTGTTCGTGGCGACTCACATGCATGCCGGTGACGGCAATGTACATACCAATATCCCGGTACATTCAAACGATTATGAAATGCTGCATGAGGCCGATCGTATCGTTGATGAGATCATGTTACTGGCAAAAGACCTGGGCGGCGTCATCTCCGGTGAGCACGGTATCGGCCTGACAAAAATGCAGTATCTGGATCAAAATACGATAGAGGCATTTACCCGCTACAAAGAACAGGTTGATCCACAGCAACACTTCAATCGTGGCAAACTTATGGCCGGCAGCGGGCTGCATAATGCCTATACACCGTCACTCAGATTACTTGAGCAGGAAGCGCTGATTC
>JAYEGM010000050.1:0-4853 GCA_034659075.1 Pseudomonadota bacterium | reverse complement strand
TAGCAACCGCCAATGGCCGCTCACGCAGTACGCTCAGTCCGTCGCATTCATAGGGGGTCAGGTCTTCCTGTTTCAGCAGCAAGCGGTCTGCTGGTAAAGTTTTTGATAGCTGTTGAATGAAGGGGGTATTTTGCATGGGGTGTATCATACCTTTCTCCGGGGTTATAAATAACCTGTATTTGGTCTGGATTGGTTGTATTTTTATTCGTTTGCTCGAATTGATCTGAGTTTTTCGTCCTTCATAGACGAGTTACTTTTCTTTGCTTGCTCAAAGAAGAGTAACCAAAAGAAAGAGCACCCGCATGCTTGCCCTTCGGGTCCCCTGCGATGCTCAATTGAGCCGGCGGGACGTGAAACTCGCTACGCTCAGACAACACGTCCCTTTTATCCGGCTCAATCTGCGCGTCTCGGCAAGCCTGAACGGGATTTTATAGATCAAAGACTAAAGACTAAGGGCCTAAGAGGAAATAGAATTCAAAATCAGCTTTGTAGGTCCGAATTCATTCGGGCAAAACTCTGTGCGAATGAATTCGGACCTACAGAAAATTAATTCCACCACGTTGGTAATTGCCAGGCTTTGACTTTCCTTTCCTCTTTCCTCTTTCCTCCTTTCCCCTGGTTTTCATCCCCTTTTGGGTTGTCGAGCACTGGAAGGCTGGGCCGGAAAAGCGTGGTGCAAGTCTGAGGGCGTAGCCCGAGTTCACCGTGCCCGGTTCAGACTGAAGCACACAGAGCAGCTACAGGCCCAACCCTTCGGGACGGTTTTTGTTTGGTTCTGTATAAATAATTCAAAAGACTAAATCCGCAGGAAGCGGATTTGAACAGTCGAAGACTGGCCCGAAGGGTGAAGGCCATGGATGGCCTGAATAAATGAACTCGTCCATGAAGGACGAAAAACTAGGAATAATTCAAGAAAACGAATAAAAAGAAATATTAAACCGTGCGCCAGCACAAAAAATCCACAAATGATATAAGGGTGTTGCCAGACAAATGATGCGATACTATCAAAGTATATTAACAATTGGAGTAATCAGAAATGCCAAGTTTCCACCCCCCTGTCCGCACACTAATGGGCCCCGGCCCATCTGATGTCAGCCCGCGTATACTTGAGGCCCTGTCGCGCCCGACTATCGGCCATCTCGATCCGGCCTTTGTTGCGATGATGGAAGAAATGAAAGGCATGCTGCGTTATGCCTTCCGTACTGAGAATCAGCTGACCATGCCGGTTTCTGCACCGGGATCTGCGGGTATGGAAACCTGTTTTGCGAATCTCGTTGAGCCGGGTGACAAGGTGATTGTCTGCCAGAACGGGGTGTTTGGCGGGCGTATGAAAGAAAATGTTGAACGCTGCGGCGGTACGGCTGTGATGGTACAGGATGACTGGGGTAGTGCTGTTGACCCGGCCAGGCTTGAAGCAGCTCTGAATGAAAACCCCGATGCCGTGCTGGTCGCCTTTGTCCATGCAGAAACCTCTACCGGCGCTTTGTCTGATGCAAAGACATTATGTGAAATAGCACACAAACATGACTGTCTGACTATTGTAGATGCTGTGACTTCTCTTGGTGGTGTGCCAGTGCTGGTTGATGAATGGAATATTGATGCAATTTATTCCGGTACGCAGAAGTGTTTGTCCTGTACGCCGGGTTTGTCGCCGGTCAGTTTTAATGAACGTGCTGTGGAAAAGATAAAGAACCGCAAGTCTACCGTACAAAGCTGGTTCCTTGATCTCAACCTGGTGATGGCCTACTGGGGTGATGGTGGGGGCGGAGCGCGTTCTTATCATCATACCGCACCGATCAATGCGCTTTATGGCCTGCATGAAGCCCTGGTGATGCTTGAAGAAGAAGGACTGGAAGCGGCCTGGCAGCGACATAGCTATCATCATCAGGCATTACGCGCTGGCATAGAGGCGATGGGCCTGGGTTTTGTGGTGCCGGAAGGAGATCGCCTGCCACAACTGAATGCCGTTACGATTCCTGATGGGGTGGTTGATGCAGATGTACGTAAGCAGCTGCTGGCTGATTATAACCTCGAGATTGGCGCCGGACTCGGCGCTCTGGCCGGCAAGGTCTGGCGCATTGGCCTGATGGGCTATGCCTGTAACAAAAAGAACGTCCTGTTCTGCCTTGGTGCACTGGATGCCGTGCTGGCTGGCATGACGGATAAAATCAACAAGGGCGCTGCAGTGGCGGCGGCACTGGCATTCTATCAGCAGTAATATTGACATAGGTCATATACATAGGAGTACATTTACTGCATATTGATTCGGATTATCAAGAAAAAAAGATGTCTACCACCGAGGGCAAAAGAAGATACAGAGGAAGAAAACACTTTCTGGAGACGTATGACATCACAGCATTTTCGTATTAAGATGTGATGGCAGAGGTTTTAAATTAAGCTCAATAACTCTGTGTACATTTGTGACCTCTATGGTGAAAAGACTTTAGATTTTTAGCTTTCGATGGTTGGTGAAGATGACAAAACTTGTAGATGGCTTTGGACGCAGTATTGAGTATCTGAGGCTCTCGGTTACTGATCGTTGTGATCTGCGTTGCAGTTATTGCATGCCGGCTGATCACCGGGACTTTTCCGAGCCTGACCATTGGCTGACTTTTGACGAGACTGAGCAGATTGTCCGTGTCTTTGCCGGCATGGGTTTACACCATCTGCGTATTACCGGCGGTGAGCCGCTGGTTCGACGCAATGTGACGGACCTTATCCGTCGCCTGCATGATATTCCCGGTATTGACGACCTGTCACTCAGTACAAATGCTACACGGCTTGGCAAGATGGCAGAGGAGCTTAAACAGGCCGGTATTTCACGTATTAATGTCAGTCTGGACACCCTTAATGCAGACACTTTCCGTCAGATTACTAAAGGCAAACTGGAGAGAGTGCTGGCCGGTTTGCAGGCAGCTAAAAAGGTCGGACTTTCACCTATAAAGATAAATATGGTGGTGATGGACGGTGTGAATGTTGATGAGGTTGATCAACTGGTCGAGTTCTGCGGCAACAATGACTTCACCCTCAGGATGATTGAAACCATGCCGCAGGGTGATAGCGGACGGAGTTCCTGCAATTCTTATGTCAGCCTGCAGAAAATCGAAAAGGATCTGCTTAAAAAGTATGACATGGTTCCTGCCGTTACCCGCGGCGGTGGCCCGGCGCGTTATCTGCAGATGCGCAACAGCAAAACTACTGTTGGTTTTATCACGCCTATGTCACAGCACTTCTGTGAAACCTGTAACCGTGTTCGTCTATCAGTAGAAGGTACACTTTATCTCTGCCTGGGCCAGGACGACAAAGTTGAGCTGCGTCCCCTGTTGCGTGCAGGCATCAGCGATGAAGATTTACAGAAAGTCTTAATCGAAGCAATCGCCAGAAAGCCAGAACGCCATGAATTTAACGAACAACCCGGCAAGATTGTTCGTTTTATGTCCATGACAGGTGGTTAGGAACGAGACGTTTTAGGTATTAGGTTTTATGTTTTACGTAACACCTAATGCCTAATACCTAATACGTATCATATAAGGTGAAACCATGAGTTGCTGTTCTTCGTCTTCTTCTAATCTTATGCCTCTTGATGAGGCCCTGAGTCTACTAATTAACAGTGCCAGGCCAGTCGCTGATGAAGAAACTGTGATACTTGATGAGGCGATGGGCAGGGTGCTGTCGCAGCCGGTGACATCTAATATTAATGTACCTGCCTGGGATAACAGTGCTATGGACGGTTATGCACTGCGTTATGATGATATCGCAAGCCTCGATCTGATCCCTGTTTCACAGCGTATCCCTGCCGGGACCACCGGTCAGCCGTTGCAACCCGGAACGGCGGCAAGGATATTTACCGGTGCACCGGTACCTGTGGGTACAGACACTGTCATCATGCAGGAAATGGTATCGCGCGAAGGTGAAATGATTCGTATTAATGGAAATGTCAATTCAGGTGTGAACATTCGACGCGCCGGTGAAGATATACGTCAGGGCAATGTAATAATTGAAGCTGGCTGTAAGTTGCAAACACAGCATATAGGGCTTGCCGCTTCTACGGGTATAGACAGACTGCTAGTAAAGCGAAAACTAAGGGTAGCTATCTTTACTACCGGTGATGAACTAACGATGCCGGGTCAGCCGCTTGATGATGGAAAGATATATAACTCGAACCATTATTTATTTAGAGGCTTACTGGAAAAGATCGGTGCTGAGATAATTGACCTGGGGAATATTGTCGATGAATATCAGGCTACCTGTGATGCTATTAATGCAGCTGCTGACAAGGCAGATTTGATCCTTTCCAGTGGTGGGGTTTCAGTCGGTGAAGAAGACTATGTTAAGAAGGCGCTTGAAGAGTTGGGTAGCCTGGATTTATGGAAGATTGCTGTTAGACCGGGTAAGCCATTGGCATACGGCAAGGTCAGGGCTGTTCCATTTATAGGTGTGCCGGGCAATCCGGTAAGCTTGTTCGTTACATTCAATATCTTTGTCAGGCCATTTATTTTACAGAGCATGGGTATAGCAGATATAGCACCTGCAGAGTATATGGCAGTAGCAGGTTTTGACTGGCAGCGACCGGATAAGCGCACTGAATATATGCGTGCGCGCATCGAAATAAATGATGAAGGACAGAGTGTGGTTAATGTTTATGCTAGTCGTTCATCAGGTGTATTAAGCTCAGTTACCTGGGCAGATGGTATGGTTGTTATTAATCCTGATCAGAAATTAAAGAAAGGTGATAACGTCAGGTATATCCCTTTTAGTTCTTTGTATTAATATTAGTTTCAAGTTTCAAGTTTCAGGTTCAAGTTTCAGGTTCAAGTTTCAAGTTTCAAGTTTCAAGAAACCTTACTGCTACT
>JAYEGM010000049.1:0-4853 GCA_034659075.1 Pseudomonadota bacterium | reverse complement strand
CTTGTTTAAGGTCAAATATATCGCTATCAAGCACATTTTTTGCCCGACGCATCTTTTCTCGCATGTTGACGATATCAACTCGCAGTTTATCTTCATCCCGCCGGCGGCAGAGTATCTCCTCACGCAGCGCATTAATTGCCTGAGCAAGCTCCGGATCACCGGCGATAATGCGTGCTCTGACCAGGGCCTGGTGTTCCCAGGTCCAGGCTTTCTCTCTTTGATAGCGCTGTAGTCGGCCAATGCTCGTGACCAGGGGCCCGGAGTCTCCGCTTGGCCGCAGGCGCATATCTATTTCGTACAATCGGCCTGCTGGTGTACGAGTCGACATTATATGCACCAGGCGCTGACCGATACGTGCAAAAAACTGCGCGGAAAAGATTTTTCCTGGGCCCGATGTTTTTACCGAATCGGCCAGGCTTGCAGAAACAAAAACCAGATCAAGATCTGACCCAAAGCCAAGTTCCCGACTGCCCAGCTTTCCATAAGCGATGATGCAGAAAGGAGGCCTGGCCGGATCGGTCTCCGGCAGCGTGCCGTGCCTGGCAATGATGCCCTGTATGCTTAATTGCAGGCTCTTATTTATACTGGCCTCGGCAATCGCAGACAGGGCCCGGCCGGTATCACTGGCCGCAAGCCTGGATGATATATCCAGTGAGGCGACAGCAAGCAGCTTGCTGTGGTTAAACTCTCTGAGCAGGCCCATCTGCTGCTCCAGGTCATCCGCTGCAGTCGTTTGCAGGCGTTTCTCAAGTTCGTCTGTCAATGCTTCGTGGGTAAAGTCCGCAAGTGAATAGCCGCTAAGAAGATCATCAAGCAGGATGGGATAGCGCTGAATTAATACGGAAGCATAGGGGCTGGCAGCAGTCAGTCGTATCAACTGATGCCGCACCGCTGCATTATCGAGCAATAAGGAGAGATAGACAGGACGTCTGACGATGGCAGCAAGCAGCTCGAGGCAACGAAAAACGGTTTCATTCGTATCGGTATCACTGTCCGGGCAGGCAGCGAGTTGCCCTACTTCATACAGCAATACAGGCAGCAGTCGATCAAGGCGGTTTCTTGCCGTGGCGGTCAGGCTGCTATAGAGAGAGCTGCTGCGAAATGCCTGCAGGCGGAGCAAAAGCTGGTCAGGTTTTTTATAATGGTTGTCTGTCAATGCCTGGCAGGCTGATTTCTCATCAAGTTCATTTCCCCATAATTGAGACAGGCTGAGGGTGGGAGAGTTAGCCTGCGGGTCGGCTGTTGTGATGAATAGTTCATGAAAGATCTCATGAATGGCCTGCATGTGATGATGTAACTGAGCATGAAAGGCAGGCCAGTCGGGATAGCCCATCGTTTGGGCCAGTACAAGTTGCTGCAGAATATTTTCGGGCAGCTTGTGGGTTTGCTGGTCAGCATATTCCTGCAGACGGTTTTCACAGCGTCGTAAAAATTCATAGCCTTCGGTCAGGCAGGCATATTCTTCTTTTGTTACCAGATCTGAGGACCGCAGCTGATTTAGCGCCAGCAGCAGGCTTTGCTGTTGCAGCTGCGGTTCCCTTCCCCCACGAATTAATTGATGTGCCTGAACGATAAACTCTACTTCACGGATACCGCCACGGCCCAGTTTTATATTGCACCGAGTTTCTTTCTTACGGAGTAGTTCGCGCTCTATCATTTCTTTCATATCGCGCAGTGATTCAATGGCTGAAAAGTCCAGATATTTACGATAGATAAACGGCCGCAGGTTGTCTAAAAGCGGCCTTGCTATTACAGGGTCGCCGGCCACCACCCGGGCCTTGATATAAGCGTAGCGCTCCCAGTCTCTGCCGTGTATCTGATAGTAATTATCCATGGCATTGAATGACAGGCATAAGGGGCCGCTGTCACCGTTAGGCCGCAAGCGCGTATCGACACGGTAAACAAAGCCGTCGGCAGTCTGTGTAGTTAGCAGCTTTATGAATATCTTTGCCTGCCGGGTAAAGAACTGCTGGTTTGAAAGTGGTCTGCTGGCGGTAGTCTGGCCATTTTCAGGGAAGCAGAAAATCAGATCGACATCGGAAGAAAAATTCAGCTCACCACCACCCAGTTTGCCCATGCCGAGTATGATCAGTGATTGAGCAGTAGCGGCATCAGAGCCGAGAGGGGTGCCATGCCTTGCCACGGTCAGCTCGTATGTCCGTGTTTGTGTCGCTGAAAGAAGGGCTGAGGCAGTGTTTGTCAGGCTGGACATTACTTCATTGAGGTCCGCCCAGCCGGCAAGGTCACGATAGGCTATCTGCAGCATTGCCTGGTTGCGTGTGTAGCGCAGGCAACGCATCATTTCCTGATCATCATCGGCGGCAGCGAGAGAGGCGGTAATTGAAGACAATAAGCTGTTTGTATCCAGTGGCAAAAACAGGCTGCCGTTATCGATAAGTTCAGCTAAATAGGAGGGGTCTCTGCGTATAAGGCCGACAATAAACGGGCTGCTGCAGAGTACGGCGGGCAGTGCGCCTAGCCAGTCTTCGGTGTTCGTGGATGGATCAGGCAAATGTTCGATAATTTCATTAAAGATACTATCCACATCCTGCTGAAGCTCACCTGGCAGCAGAAGAAGCTGCTTATTGAAGTGATTAATTGAATCTTGATTCATAGGGATAATATCAAGTAAAAGAGCCCGGTTAGAGATGTATAATAATACTATTCAAAAGCAAGAAACAGCAGGTATCAACCGGATGAAAACAAAAATATTTTTAACAAAAGTAATACTAATTCTTTGTTTGTCATTGCCCGCCTCGGTAATGGCTGACGTAGTGGTACTGATTCATGGTTATCACAGTGGCGCCTATACCTGGGAAACCAGCGGTGTATCCTCAATACTGGAGGAAAATGGCTGGTCGCGGGGTGGTCTGTATGCGCCTGCAGGGCGTACGATGCAGTTCTATACCGGTGCTGCCACAAATAACGGCAACACAGCCATCGTTGTAGATTTGCCTTCTGAAGCACCGGTCGCATTGCAGGCGGAGCTGTTAAGCCAGGCGCTGAATGACGTGCGCCTGCGTTATCCTGCAGAGGCGATTACTCTGGCGGGCCATTCTGCGGGAGCCATTGTTGCCAGAACGGTGCTGGTCGGGGGAAATACGGCCGGGGTTAGCCGATTGATTTCTATCGCGGCGCCGAACCTGGGCACAGAACGCACAATACAGGCCTTGGATGCGACAGACATCCCGTGGCCTTTCAGCATGGCAGCAGATTTGTTTGCCGGAGAAGGCTATGACACTGTAAAACGTTCCCGACACCTGCTGATTGATCTGTTGCCGGCGACGCCGGGCACCTATCTGGGCTGGTTAAATACCCGGCCGCATCCGGATGTAGAGTATATTGCTATAGTACGTGGCCAGAATCTGACTATGACAGGTGACTGGATGGTTCCGGGTATCAGCCAGGATCTGAATAATGTTGTAGCAATAGCCGGGCGGGCAAAAGTGATTACTGTTCCTTCGGCCCACGAACTCACACCATTGGACGGTGCCATGCTGGCAAGTATTCTTACCGAGGAGTAACAGCCTGGAAGTTTCTTTAAAGCGTGAATACTGATTACTTCAGGAAGTTGCTGCAGCAGCAGCGTAAGCAAATACTGGAAGTTCTTGATAGTGGAAAAAGTGCTGCTGGTACAGTAAAACTGGATCAAACCAGCGTTGGTCGCCTGTCACGAATGGATGCACTGCAGTCACAGGCCATGCTGCAGGAAGCTACGCGAAGACGCGAGCAATCGTTGCGAGATATCAGTGTAGCGCTGAGAAAGATTGACGCCGGTGACTATGGCTTTTGTAAAGAATGCGGTGAAGAAATTGCAGAAAAGCGCCTGCAGGTAAATCCCACAGTAGATTACTGTATAGAGTGCAGCAGCAGCCGGGAAAAATGAGTTGATTCCTGGTCAGTAAAGACAGCAGAAGCACGGTATATTTATTTAATGATGTTCGTCTGATAACCGTCAATGCTTAGCTGATTGTTCTCCTCCCAGTATTTTTTTATACCCTCTTCGCCTTTTTTGCCTGCCCAGTTATTGAGTAAGTCCCGCTCATCAGAATAATCAAATAAAGGTACGCCTGAGCCGCAGGAAGTTTGCACCAGTTCAACTTTCAGATCAAATATCTGACGGCTGCCCGGCAAAGGTGAGAATAATGAATAGAGCCTGGCCCATTCTTCATCTGCAGGCGCAATCTCTCTGACCATGCCATAGAGACGAAGGATCATAGGGCTTCCAGCAAAGGCACAGAACATGATCGTCATGCGGTTGAGTTGTTGAATGTGTGCCGAGGTTTCATTGCCACTGCCGGTAACATTGAGCCAGATAACACGATTTTCATTAATGACTCGTAGTGAATCCATGCCCTTTGGAGAGATGTTCACCCTTCCCTTTTCTGCTGCGGTGCCAACAAAAAAAATTTTTTGCTCTGCAATAAAGACAGACAGTTTTTCGGTTATAGCCGGATATTGTTTAGCCATAAAATAGTCG
Source organism: Pseudomonadota bacterium (assembly GCA_034659075.1). Lineage (GTDB taxonomy): Bacteria > Pseudomonadota > Gammaproteobacteria > BMS3Bbin11 > BMS3Bbin11 > BMS3Bbin11. The sequence goes on along the minus strand of JAYEGM010000049.1, from coordinate 373 downwards.
CCTTAGGGAGCCTCTGATTTATTAGTCATTGCGAGGAACGAAGTGACGTGGCAATCTCTAAGCTGTTTATTATATTGCATGAGATTGCCGCGCTCCGCTCGCAATGACGGGCTTCATTGAATTAATCAGAGATTCCTTAGTTATTAATGGTAGCCCTGGTACAGGTTTTTGCCAGCCCCACACAGAAAGAGGCCCTTAAGGCAGTAAAATGCCATAACAAGGTGTAAGATGACAGTAGAAAAGAGGTCGGCAGCGATGATGCTGACATATTATCTTTTAAAAACAGTTTGTTAAAGGGCATCACTATTAATTCTGGATGATCAGATTGTAATTCAAAACTAGTTATATCAAGGCAAGAATTGCACGTAATAGC
>JAYEGM010000048.1:0-4854 GCA_034659075.1 Pseudomonadota bacterium | reverse complement strand
TGTTATCTTAAAACTTGAAACTTGAAACTTCGAACTTCTTCAAATTCTGGTTTCACCCTCCTCGAAATCATGGTGGTAGTCTTCCTGATCGCATTAACCGTCGGTATTGTATCGATCAATTTCCGTCACGATTCATCACAAATTGTTGAAACAGAGGCGCGCCGTTTTGTCGCGCTGGTTGATCAGATGTGCCAGGAAAGTATTACCCAGGGCAGGGTATTTGCGCTTACTGATGCAGGTGCGACGGCCTATACATTTGTTGTTCTTGATAATGCTGAGTGGCAGGCAGTTAGACAGGATGATATTTTTCGCCAGCGCCAGTTGCCGGAAGGCATTAGCCTGAATCTTTATGTTGATGACACTGTGCCGGGTGAAGATGCGGCATACCTTCGTTGCGAGCCTGATGGTTTCATGACACCATTCTCCGCAGAGTTTGATTTTGACGGGGTACGTTACAGGGTCCACACTAATGAGATGCGGAAAATGGAAATCAGTGCAGTGCAGTAACCGGCCGGGCTTGTGCCGGGGCTTTACACTGCTTGAAGTCATTATCGCACTCGGCATTGTTGCTGTCGGCATCCTCGCTGTCTCGCGAGTCATTACCGGCTATGCAGAGACTACAGCCACACTAGAACAGCGCATGGTCGCCAACTGGGTGGCTGCTAACCGCCTTGAAGAACTCAGGATGCTGGCCGATAAGCCTGTCCCGGGAGCAACGCATGGTTCAGAGGAGATGGCTGACAGGTTATGGTATTTTCGAGAAACCTTCAGTACTACCGCTGACCCCTTACTTTTTCGTGTGGATGTTATTGTCTTTACTGACAGGGATGAAACAGACCAGGCCGGTATGTTGACAGGCTACCTGCTGGATGCCCCGGAGATCATTAGCACGAATATCGCCCCCTCACCGCGCGCGGGCAACAATCAACCCCCGCCAGTCAACCAGCCGACTAAAAGAGAGTCACCATGAAGCATAGCCGCGCCTTCACTCTGCTGGAGATGGTTGTCGCTATTGGCATTTTTGCTGTCATTGCGGTGGTCAGTTATGCCAGCCTTAACCGCTTTCTGGATAATAGTGCCGTGCTGGAAGCAGAGATTGATGAGCTTAGACAACTGCAGCTTGCCTTCAGTCTGCTGGAGCAGGATATGCGCTTCATGTCGCAGCGCGCTGTGCGTGATGCTTACGGCGATCAGGAACCGTTGGTGATACTCAATAACATAAATATTGCCGGTGAACTGCTGCGTTTTACCACGGCACGTCGCAGTGTCGCGCTGGCAGGCGCAAGTGAGCTTCAGCGTACGGCCTACCGTTGGGAAAATGGTGATTTCATCCGGATAAACTGGCGGGTGCTGGACCGGGACCAGGATGCGCGTGAGATAAAGCATCTGCTGCTGACGGATGTAGAGAGTGTCACTGTAAACATTCTGCAGAGTCTGGGCGGCGTGGTGCAGTCCTTGTCCAGCTGGGAAGATCCAGAGAGACTGCCTGGCGAGGTGGAATGGCACATTCGTATGGCGAACGGTAAACAGTACCGACGTATTTTCGAGATCAAGCATGCGCAGTAGAAAGTCCACAGCAAAGGGAATGGCACTGGTCATTGTGCTGTTTATTCTGGTCATAATGACCACCACCGCCGCCTGGTTGTCTGAAGATATTCTGTTGCATCTACGTACGACAGAAAACACTCGAAACAGCACCCAGGCCTGGCAGACCCTGCTAGGCTCAGAGTCCTGGGCACTTAGCGTACTGATCAAAGATAGTCAGGAAAGCCAGAGCGACCACCCGGGAGAAGGCTGGAACAGTCTGGGGAAGGGTGTTGAAATCGAACAGGGCAGGCTGCTGACTGTGATTGAGGACATGCAGGGACGGCTGAACCTGAATAATATGATAGAAGAATCCATAATCAGCTCGCCGCAAACGCCTAATAAGCCAGACGCACGTATCTGGACCGGGGCCTTTCGCCGGCTGCTGATTTCTCTGGAGTTGAATCCCCTGTTGTCTGATGCGGTACTGGACTGGCTGGACCCTGATCAGAACGTGCGAGGCACCAGTGGAGCAGAAGATGTCGATTACCTCAGCATGACACCACCCTATCGTACGGCGAATCATGCTTTCAGCGAAATTTCTGAATTGCTGCAGGTGAAAGGTTTTGACAAAAAGACAGTACAGAAACTCGCCCCGTTTATAGCAGCACTGCCTGCCAAAGATGTCCGTATCAATATCAATACCGCTCCCGCCGGTCTATTACGCATTTTAGGTAAAAACACTTTATCGATTGATGAAAGCCGTAGGCTGGTCAGTGATCGTCCGCAGGACAAAGGCTATACGGTAGAGGAATTTCTGCAACATGATATGATGGCAGGCGAACAGGATATTGCTACTCCCCTGATTACTAACCAGAGCAGTTATTTTCTGATTAAAAGCAGTGCAGAAATAGGCAGGTCAAGGGCCAAAATCGTTAGCCTGGTTGAACGGAAAAATGGGAAGGTGGGAGTGATTGGGCGGAGTCCTGTTTTGTAGCAATTAAGTTTCAGGTTTAAAGTTTCAGGACTGAAATCAAAAACTGAGGACTTGAAACTTGAAACTTGAAACTTGAAACTTATTTTATGTCCCTATACTTCACCATAAACCAACCCCACCAATGGGTAACCCTCGGCGCAAAAGGCGTCGAGAACTCCGGTGTGGCTGACAGCCTGTCTGAGCTGCCTGTGGCAGGGCAGCGTTGTATAGCAGTCGTACCGGGTGAGCAGGTGGTGACTCGGGTTGAGGTGATGCCGGTGAAGAACCGGGCCAAGCTGATGGCGGCGATACCTTTTGCTATTGAAGACAGTTTGATTAGTCGGGTAGATGATCTGCATTTCCTGCTGCTGGATATCGGTGATGCCAAAAGGGTGACTTTTGCTTACGTCAGTCGGCAGCTTATGACATCATGGCTGGCGCAGATCCATGAAGCCGGTATCAAAGTTGATGCCATGCTGCCTGATTATTTTCTGCTGCCGGGAGCTGCGCCTGATACTGCCGTCATAACAATGACAGGTGATAAACGTGTACTGGTTCGTTCGGGTTTGTATCAGGGTGCGGTGATTGATCCTGGAAATCTGCCTGCTTGGCTGAACGAGCTGGATAAAGAAACAAGCCTGATTACTGATGATAGTCTTGCAGCCCAGCTGCCTGATGAAATGGGCCGGCGTCTCATTAAGAAAAAGATTGGCGGTGGGTTGCTGGACTGGCTTTCACAGGGTGTACCTGACTATGGTGCCGGTCTGTTGAACCGGGAGTTCACTCAAGGCAGCAAGCGCAGCTTTTTCAAACAGTACTGGCCTGCCGTAGCGATGATTGCACTGGCGGGCTTTATCAAACTGGGCAGTGATGTCGCTGAGCTGGTCTGGTTGCAAAAGACAAATACACAACTCGAACAGTCTATGCAGTCTCTTTACCAGGAACTGTTCCCTGGTTCAAAATTACTGCCCGGTAGAGCACGCGTACAGACAAAAAATAAAATATACAGTTTGCAAAACCGGTCTGCAGGTAATGACTTTACCTATCTACTGGTAACCTCGTCGGCGTTGTTAAAAAGCCAGCAGGTAACGTATGAAGAACTGGATTACCGTGATGGACAGCTGGTGGCTGTACTGACACTGAATGATTTTGCCCATCTCGACAGGGTGCGGCAGAAACTGCAGGATGACCCCTCTCTTAATGTAAGCTTAAAACAATCCGGTGCTCGTGGAAGCAAAGTCCAGGCCCGTTTTGTCATCACCAGGCAGGCGACATGAGCGGCCTGAAAAAATACTGGTCCAACCTGCCGGCAAGGGACCAGCGTGTTTTAACATATGGTGGACTGGCTGTGCTGGCTATTCTGTTATACACACTGATCTGGGCCCCCTTGCAGGACCAGCTCAAGCTGCTCCGCCCACAGGTCGTCAGCAAATCTGCTGACCTGGCCTGGATGGAACAGCAGGCGAATACAATCCGCAAACTCAATTCCAGCCCATCAGCAAAAATAGGTGTCAGCAAACAGCCTATCTTGACCCTGGTAGACCAGACGGCAAAAGCGCAGAAGATACGTGACCGGATAAAACAGATTCAGCCCGGTAAGGAAAGCGGCACTGCGAAACTGTGGTTTGACAAGGTGGTATTTAAAGATTGGCTAAGATGGCTGGATAAAATCACCGCCCAGGATATAGATGTGACAAGGGTATCGATTACAAAATCGGCCGAGTTTCCGAGGGTTAATATTAGGCTAGAGCTAGAGGGCAAGCTCTAGAGTTTTAAGTTTTAAGTTTTAAGACGAAAGACGAATGCCTTTAATATTCTTAGTCTTTAGTCTCGAGCCCTTTGTCTCCGCTAACATCTTCCAGCTCCGGCCGGATGATCGCCAGGCTCTCCAGTTTGCCGTTTCTTCTCAGCAACACCTGCGTAGGTTCTATCTTTTCTATAATGGCATTACCCTGTGGTAATTTATCGCCGATAGAATAAACGCCTATATCGGCATTTTCAATCTGGATGATGACTTTTGATGCTCCGCCTGTATGTGACGCTATAACACCGATGAGTTTCAGTTTCAGCCTGGTGGCCGGGGCGCGGGTAATGGTTTCGACTTGTTGGGCGGTTTTCTTTTCTCCGAATAGATGCTGTCTGGCGACGGACAGGGTGCTTTTCGGGTTGCTGGTCTGAGGGGCACTGGCTGCCGCCGGTGTTTCTGCACTCCGTTCATTTTTCCATTCACTGTGGGACTGGTAACGCTGATAAAGGTCCACAGCTGCCCAGCCTAGCAGGGCGAACGCGAGCAGGTAGATGACCGCTGAGGCGGTCTTTCCAGACAGTGACATTAAGTGTCCATCATTTGGCAT
>JAYEGM010000047.1:0-17642 GCA_034659075.1 Pseudomonadota bacterium | reverse complement strand
GACAGAGAAAACAAGGAGCAGCGGGGTCATGGTGCGGGGAATATTGCCAGCAGAGGAGTTATCGGTATCCAGTCTTGGCGAAAATATGAAAGGCGGTAAAATTGAACAGCTTGAAGCCGGTGAATACCGCATCATACTGGGGCAGGAGCTGGCCTTTTCTCTGGGGGTATGGGTGGGTGACAAGGTAACACTGATGGCTCCCCAGGCCTCAGTGACAGCAGCCGGTATTTTGCCGCGCATGAAGCGTTTCACCGTTGCAGGTGTGTTTGAAGCCGGCATGTATGAATATGACAGTGGCCTGGTGCTGATACACATCGCTGACGCACAGAAGCTCTACCGGATGGGAGAAAACGTATCAGGTTTGCGTCTGAAACTGGATGAGTTAGATGCTGCACCATTATTTTCCATGAACTTAATCAAACAACTGGGCTCACGCTACCGGATAAGAAACTGGACTCAGGAGCATGTCAGTTTTTTCCGCGCACTAAAAATAGAACGCAACGTCATGTTTGTAATCCTGATGCTGATCGTTGCCGTTGCCGCCTTCAATCTGGTTTCAACACTGGTGATGGTAGTGACGGACAAGCAGGCTGATATTGCTATCCTGCGAACGCTCGGCATGAGTCCGGCAAATATAATGTCGGTGTTTGTCTATCAGGGCATCATAATCGGCCTGATCGGCACCTTGCTGGGATTGTTAGGCGGTATTGTTCTGGCGTTGAATATTTCTGCCATCGTCAGTGCCATAGAAGGTTTCCTTCAGGTACAGTTTATGCCGCCTGACCTCTATTACATTTCCGGCTTCCCCTCCCGTCTGGACTGGAATGATGTAGCTATTATCGGTGTGCTGTCATTTGTCATGTCGGTGCTGGCGACCCTGTATCCTGCCTGGCGGGCTTCAAGAACGCAGCCGGCGGAAGCACTGCGCTATGAGTGATCCTTATGAGTGAAAAAACAGTGCTGCAATGCAGGGATTTGCACCGGGTATTCACTGAAGGCCCGGCAGATGTTGCCGTACTGAAAGGCATTAATTTTTCCGTTGCAGCAGGTGAACAGGTTGCCATCATCGGCAGTTCAGGTTCCGGCAAAAGTACCCTGCTGCATTTGCTGGGTGGCCTCGATGAACCCAGTTCGGGAACAGTGGAAGTTGACGGCATAGACATCAATTCTCTCAAACAGGCTGAACGAGGAAGACTGCGTAATCGCAGTCTCGGTTTCGTCTACCAGTTTCATCACCTGCTGCCGGAATTCAGCGCCCAGGTAAATGTCGCTATGCCGTTGTTGATTCGCCGTGTAGGCAGCAAGCTGGCAATGCAGCAGGCGGCAGAAATACTGGAGCGGGTAGGTCTGTCGCATCGACTACAGCACAAGCCCGGTGAACTGTCCGGTGGTGAGCGCCAGCGTGCCGCGCTGGCCAGGGCGATGGTAACCCGGCCACAGTGCATACTGGCCGATGAACCCACCGGTAACCTTGACTGGCGAATGGCCGAATCGGTCTACTCGCTGATGCTGGAGATGAATCAGGAAAACGGGACAGCTTTTGTGATCGTTACCCATGATCAGAGCCTGGCCGAACGGATGGACAGGGTTTGTACTCTTGATGATGGGGTTTTGAAAAAAGTTTCAAGTTGAAAGTTTCAGGTTTCAAGTCGAAAAACAAAGAACCTAAAGATAGAAGTGCTCACCACAAAGGAAACAGGGATTACAGAGATATTTAGTACCCCGAAACCTTTCCTCTTGAAACCTGAAACTTTTTACAAGTCCTTTGCATGGCAAATTTTTTCTTTGCGGTTGCGGCGCAGTTGCCAGTTTCTAACGATGTGTATGCGCCACAGGGCCCTGGTTACCAGGTAACCTGTCAGGGCGAGTAAACTTCCAAGAATAAGAGAGCCCAGCCACAGGGGAACAACCTGTGACATCAGCCAGCTCATGGTCATTTCATCAAAGCTGACAATCTCCCTGCCGAGTATTTTCGCTCCCAGCAGATAACCGGTACCGTATAAAGGCAGCCAGGTAACCGGGTTGGACACCCAGACGAAGACAACCGATATAGGCAGATTTACCCTGAATAAAATGGCCATCATAGCTGCTATCAGCATTTCCAGTGGCATGGGCAGATAAGCACAGAACAGACCGATCGCGACAGCACCGGAAACAGTTCTTCGATTGAGATGCCAGAGACAGGGATTATGCAGAAAACCTTTCAAAGGCCGCAATTGTGATGTTTCATGGAAACTCTGGCGGTTTGGCAGGTAACGCTTAATAAACTTCCTGGGCATTTTTAAAGTATAGCACCGGAGAATCAGCTTTTTATCTGATTTATGAACAATTTAAGTTATTACTCACGTCAGAGGTCACGGAGGAAAATAGAAAAGATATTATTGCCTTGTATTCCTTCTAATGATGCTGTGCTTCCAGTGTTTGTGATATCAATGAGGTTTTTTTGATAATGTGATATCAACAGCACAGTGGTTCGCAAAGTTATAAACACTTTAAAAATATTTTCTCTGCGTGCTCTGTGCCCTCTGTGGTGAAAAAAGCCTTTTTCACTTGATTTGTAAATTGTTTCGACATCTAATCTGAGAACACAATACGGATATAACCAACTGTAGCAGGCAAGGATGCCAGCCATTACTTTTTCACGTCTTCCCATGAGTGCACTTGCCTTTCTGGCGGGCACTGTCTTGCTATTTTCTTTGCCTGATCTGGACCTTGTGTGGGCAATGGCCGGGGTGATGCCTGGTGTTCTGATAGCCCTGCTTTTTATTGATAAATGGCGGTGGCCTGTTTTGTTTCTTCTGGCAGGTTTTTTCTGGGCAGGCTTTGTGGCTAGTCAGCAATTGTCGAATACCCTGCCACAGGAGCTGGCGGGTAAGAATATTATTGTCGAGGGCGTAGTTGAAGGGCTGCCGGTCAGGGAAGGGCGGGTGCTGCGTTATAACTTTAATGTGTTTCGATCCGAACCCGTTGCAGGCCGTAAAATACGCGGGCTCATCCGTGTCAGTGATTACCGTCGCAGTTCCATTGATCCGCTGCCAGGTGAAGCATGGCGCCTGTTGTTACGAGTGAAGCCGCCTCGTGGGTTTGCCAACCCGGCGGGCTTCGATTATGGAAAATGGCTTTTCAGTGAGCGCATTATTGCGACGGCTTATATACGAAAAAATAAAGAAAATATCTCCAGGCTAAACGGCCGACTTCCAGGCCAGGACCGCTCAGCCATTATCGATCGCATGCGGCTTCGTATCGCGGCCCGGATAAAAAACAGCCTGCCGGATTCTGCTTTTCGAGGCATTATTACGGCACTCGCTATCGGTGACCGTAGAGACATAAATTCTCCACAGTGGTCTGTGCTGCAAACGACTGGGACATCGCATTTGATGGCGATATCCGGCCTGCATGTCGGCCTGGTCGCCGGCATCGCTTTCTTCCTGTTCAGGCTACTGTTTACGGCGCTGCCCCGGTTCCCGTTATTGCTTCCTTCGCATAAAGCGGCGGCAGTCGCGGCAATGTTCTGTGCGGCTTTCTACAGCTTGATGGCGGGGTTTTCTCTACCCACGCAACGGGCATTGTTAATGTTGACAGTGCTGATGGTCGCAATTATTTTACAACGCCGTGTGCGGGCACTGGATGTATTGTCGCTGTCTCTGTTGCTGGTCCTGATCATTGACCCGATATCAATATTGTCGGCAGGTTTCTGGCTGTCATTTTCTGCGGTGGCGATGATTTTGTACATATTGCTGCTACGTAGCCATAAAGGTGGCTGGGCAGAGAGCGGTGTGTTTAAGGCTGTAAATATGCAGTGGAAGTTATCGTTGATGATGGCGCCTGCCACGCTATTATTCTTTCAGCAGATACCTATTGCAGGGCCTCTGGCTAATCTTGTTGCTATTCCAGTGATTGCCTTTTTAATTGTACCGCTGGTGCTACTGGCCAGTTTATTCTTTTTATTATTTGGTGCTGGTATTGTTGAGCAGGCTCTTTTTCGGGCAGCAGACATTATTTTGCAGTTGCTCTGGTGTTGGCTGGAGTCATTGGAAATGACGGTTAAGGCCCTGCCTTTTTCAGTCGAATATTCTGCAGTCGCACTGGCAGGTATAATTTTTGCGACACTGGTTTTAATGCTGCCGACCGGATTAAAAATACGAAAGCTTGCAGTAGTCGGCCTGCTGGTATTCTTCTATCCGCTGCACGGGGAACAAACTGAACTGGCTGCAGGTGAGTTCAGGATGATTTTGCTGGATGTCGGCCAGGGGCTCTCTGCTGTCGTCATGACTGGTCACCACGTACTGGTATTCGACACAGGTGCCCGCTTCAGTAAACGATTCAATGCCGGTGATGCCGTTGTGCTGCCGGTACTGAAGTCATTGTCAATCAACAAACTGGATACGCTTATCGTTTCACATGGCGACAATGATCACATTGGCGGTGCGCAGAAAATACTGAGCGGCGTGGCGGTTAAGCAGGTAGTCAGTAATGAAGTGATTTCTGGAACTGACGTGATGCCGTGCCGGGCAGGTATGCAATGGCAATGGGAGGGAGTGTATTTTCGACTATTGCATCCGGGTAATAGTAAGGTGGTACAGGGTAATAATGCCTCCTGTGTGCTGCAGGTACAGTCAGCATTTGGTTCGATACTGCTGCCGGCCGATATAGAAAATGAGGCCGAAAAAGAAATTATTTCACGTTATCCTGATGCTTTGCGTGCCAGCATACTGATTGCCGGACACCATGGGAGCAATACTTCATCGAGTGATGACTTCCTGAATGCGGTATCTCCCGGGCTGGTATTGTTCCCGGCCGGCTGGATGAATCGCTATCATCACCCGGCAAAAAAAGTGCTGCAGAGACTGACAAACAGGCAGATAAAGACCCTGTCAACGGGTGATTGTGGTGCTATTACTGTGCTGATTGCTGAAACAGGCATCTCCGCAAGGTCCTGGCGGCAGTCAAACAGGCGGATTTGGGATGCGTCTGAAATCGACGGGAGGTGCAGTAAAGTGGCTATAGGACTTTCTGAAACCCCTGCCTTTTGATACATTAGCGTGCTGTTAAAACCCCTTTCTGGATATATACCCGGTGTTAGAAATTTTCCAATCAGGCGGGCTGCTAATGTGGCCGCTGCTGTTCTGCTCAATTATAGCTCTGGCCATCGTTGCTGAACGATTCTGGACCCTGCAAAAACGTAATGTGGCACCGGCACAGCTGTTGCAGCAGGTGCTGGATCACGAAAAAGGAAACCGGGTCAGTGAAGATTTACTGAAACTGCTGGTCAAGTCCTCCCCTTTAGGCAGGTTATTTGCTGTCGGTCTTGTAAATCGTGATCATGGCAGAGAAATCATGAAGGAAGCGATAGAAGAAGAGGGAAGCATCGTAGTCCATGAACTGGACAAGTATCTCAATACCCTGGGAACAATAGCGGCAATCACCCCCTTGCTCGGACTGCTGGGGACGGTCATTGGCATGATTCAGGTATTTACCTCGATTACACCGGAAGTAATGAGTCAGGGCATCGGTGATCCGACGGTACTTGCTGCAGGTATTTCCAAGGCACTGATCACTACCGCTACCGGGCTCTCCATCGGTATTCCCGCATTGATGTTCCATCGCTACTTCAAGGGCAAGGTACATTCGCTGACAGTAGAAATGGAACAACAGTCGGTAAAGCTGGTTGAAATCATCCAGGGCGACCGCGAGTACTGAGGCCGGCCAGATGAAATTTAAAGATCCAACAGACGATGATGAACTTGAGATTAATCTCACCCCGCTGATTGATATTGTCTTTCTGCTGTTGATTTTTTTCATGGTTTCGACAACATTTACAAAAGAATCTCAGCTAAAAATTCAGCTGCCACAGGCCGAGGGTGAGAAAGCAGCACCACAGGAAATTCCGAAGCTCATCATTGAAATCAGCGCGCTGGGCGTCTACGCGGTAAAAGGCCCCGATGATGAGGAGGTGCGCCAGATTCTGAATACCAGTCCGGAAGCACTGCAGCGGGTGATTCGTTCAGCCGCTGAGAATCAGGACAGGGAAAAAATTGTTGTTATCATCCGTGCCGATAAGCAAACGCCTCATGAAGCGGTTATCCGGGCACTGTCAGTGGCTGGTCAACTTGGTATCACACGTATTACTTTTGCCACTGAATCACAACCGGAAGACGGTTGACCACGGTGTCCGAGGCTGCCCATACCCGCTATACCGGCTGGGAGTTATACCGGCGCCTGCTGAGTTATGTTAAGCCGTATCGTAAGGTTTTTCTCTTTGCCATTATCGGCATGATTATTGTTGCGGCGACTCAGCCGGGACTGCCCTATCTGATCAAAGGGATTACAGATAAGGGATTTATCGCCAGGGACTCCGAGTATATTCGGATGATTCCAATATATCTTATATTATTATTCCTCATTCGCGGGGCCGCAACCTTTGCCTCTCAGTTTGGTATTTACTGGGTTGGTCGACGGGTCATTTATGATATTCGCCGTGAAATGTTTCAGCGTATGATTCATTTACCCACTGCTTTTTTTGATGAAAACCATTCCGCCAAGCTGGTGGCCAAGCTAATTTACGATGTCGAGCAGGTGGCGACAGCGGCGACCAGTGCCTTGACGACCGTGGTAAAGGATGGCCTGACGGTAGCCCTGCTGCTGCTGTATCTGGTTTATCTGGACTGGCGTCTGACCCTGATGTTTCTGATCATAGGCCCGGCAGTCGCTGTATTCGTACGATTCATGAGCAAGCGTTTTCGTACCGTCAGCACCTCAATACAATCCTCCATGGGGCATATTGCCCATGTCGCCAAGGAAGCGATTGAAGGGCAGAGAATACTCAAGACCTATGGCGGGCACGAGAAAGAAACCCGCTACTTTGAGCAGGCCAATGAGGAAAACAGGCTGCAGTATTTAAGAAAAGCAAAAATTTCTGCGATGGCGATCCCCGTAGTGGAAATGTTTATCGCCCTGTCACTGGCCGGTTTAATTGCCTTCATGCTTAACCGCACTGACCAGAATTCTGCAACGGTTGGCTCCTTCATCGCTTTCCTGACGGCTGTACTGCTGCTGATGCCGCCAATCAGACGCCTGACAAAAATCAATGAACCGGTGCAGACAGGCATTGCCGCGGCACAGAGTGTCTTCATGCTGATGGATGAGCAGGAAGAAAAAGACAGCGGCGAGGATGTACTGGATGAAATAAAAGGTCATGTTGAATTCAGGCAAGTGGGTTTCAGATACCATCCCGATGATGACCTGGTACTTGAAGATATCAGCTTTGAGATAGTCCCCGGGAATGTGGTGGCACTGGTCGGCGCATCCGGCAGTGGTAAATCCACCATAGCTTCACTGATGGCCCGTTTTTATGACCCGCAGCAGGGACAGATACTGATAGATGGCATCGATGTCTGCACGCTGGGACTGAAGAATTTACGTAAGCAGATGGCTGTTGTGCCCCAGGAAACGATATTGTTTGATGGCAGCGTGTCTGAAAATATCACTTATGGCTGTGACGGCGAGATTGATCAGAAGGCATTGTCTAATGCCGCCATTGCCGCCAATGTGCAGGAGTTTATTGCGAATCTACCGGATGGCATGGATTCACAGATCGGTGAGCGAGGTGTCAGGTTATCAGGTGGCCAGCGGCAGCGCATTGCGATTGCCCGGGCTATCTACAAAAATGCACCCATCCTGGTGCTGGATGAAGCGACTTCCGCACTTGATACACGCTCAGAGCGCCATGTGCAGGAAGCCATGCAACACTTGATGGAGAAGCGCACGACACTGGTTATCGCCCATCGTCTGAGTACGATTGAGCATGCAGATAAGATTATTGTTCTGCATGAAGGGAAAATTCTGGAACAGGGCTCACATGAGGAACTGCTGAAGAAAAATGCTGCCTACGCGGAACTTTATCACCGCAACTTTAGCGACCTGGATATTGAGGGGACCCCTAAAGTTGACGAGGATGAGGAAGCAGAAGAATAATAACAGTGATGCTGCGTTGCAGAAATTTTTCCTCAGTAATGAGATGGTGAAGTGAAATTCTCCATCTGGCTTCAATCACAGTGGCGGAAGAGGGGGCTGTACGCATGGCTAATGCTGCCTCTTTCCCTGCTTTACTGCACAGTGATGATACTGCGGCGGGAGGCCTATGGCTCGGGTTTGCTGAAGGTCTCCCGGATCGCAAAGCCTGTCATCGTCATCGGCAATTTATCCGTTGGCGGAACGGGTAAAACACCACTCGTCATATGGCTCGCCAATCACCTGGCTAGAAAGGGTATAAGGCCGGCCATAATCAGTCGGGGCTATGGCGGTAGAGCAAAAGAATTTCCTTTACTGGTGGATGCCCGGACACATGCCGCAATTTCCGGTGATGAACCTGCAATGATCGCCCGCAGTCTCGGTTGTCCGGTGGTAATAGACCCAGATCGAGTAGCAGCCGCAAACTGGCTGGTTGAGCGGAACCTCTGCGATGTCATCATATCGGATGATGGTTTACAACATCTGGCACTGGGACGGGATCTGGAGATTGCTGTTATTACATCTGACAGAATTGCAGGCAATGGCCTGTGTTTGCCCGCCGGACCGTTGCGGGAAAACCCGTCTCGCCTGAAAAGCATTGACCTGGTCATCAGTAGAGAAAAAAAGTCGACCCTGACCGGGCACTCAATGGATTTATTGCCCGGCGAATGCAGTCGGCTGGATAACCCGGCTATGCGTTTACCGCTGAGTGCTTTCTGGAACAGTCCTGTACATGCCATCGCGGGTATAGGCAACCCGCATAGTTTTTTTAGCAGTCTGCGTACCGCAGGACTGGAAATTATTCCACACCCGTTTCCTGATCATTTTGATTACTCACCGGCAGATATCTCATTTGCTGATGACCTGCCGGTAATAATGACTGGCAAAGATGCGATAAAATGTAGTGAGTTTGCCACCCGTAATCACTGGGCAGTGACTGTCAGTGTGGAGGTGGATGAAGGTATACTTTCAACAGTGTTTGAGACAATTAAGGAGTTTGATAGCCATGGATAAAAAACTGCTGGATATTCTGGTTTGCCCTTTATGCAAAGGACCGCTGAAATACGACCGCAAGGCAGAGGAACTGATCTGCAAGCCGGATAGATTGGCATTTCCGATTCGGGATGGAATACCGGTGATGCTGGAAAATGAAGCCAGGAAACTGGACTAAAATGTTTTACGTTTTACGGTTTAGGTTTTACGTAACACCTAATACGTAATACCTAATACGATATATTACACTTAAAAAGTATACTGCAACTTACTGATAATAATGACTTACCATATAATAATACCCGCCCGTTTTGAATCCACCCGGCTTCCCGGTAAACCGCTGCTGGATATTGCCGGCAGGCCTATGATTCAGCATGTTTACGAACGTGCGATGGAGGCGGGTGCTGCCAGTGTGACGGTTGCCACCGATAATTTGCGGGTTGAAGAGGTGGTTCGTGGCTTTGGCGGAAATGCCTGCCTGACCAATGACCGTCATGTTTCGGGCACTGATCGTCTGGCGGAAGCCGCTCAGATTGTTGGCCTGTCTGATAATGACCTGGTGGTGAATCTGCAGGGGGATGAGCCGCTGATGCCGGTATCTTTAATTACCCATGTTGCCGAAACCCTGCAGAATGATAAACAGGCAGTCGTGGCCACTGCCTGCATCCAGATTAATGATGCTGTCCAGATCTCCGACCCGAATATTGTAAAAGTGGTATCGGACAGCGTTGGCCACGCCCTTTATTTCAGTCGCTCGACGATACCCTGGTTACGGGATGGAGATAGTGACCATGACCATCGGGTATACCGTCATATTGGCCTATATGCCTACCGGTGTGGCTATCTGGCGGAGTTTACCCAGCTGGAACACTGTGTGCTTGAACAGGTAGAGGCCCTGGAGCAGCTGCGCGTGCTATGGCATGGTGGTAAAATCGCGGTTATGGAAACCACTGAAGACCCCGGGCATGGAGTGGATACGCCAGATGATCTGCAGCGGGTACGGGCCTTGTTCAGCGGATAAACAGTTTTTTTGGTTTTACGATTTAGGTGCTGCGTAATACCTCGAACCTAAATCGATTCCTTATTCTTCCAGGTCGAGATCAAGAAATTCTTTATGCAAAGCCGTGCCGTTTTCGCTCAACACACGCACTGCCAGGGTTTGCGGGCTGCGGCGGGTAGGGTGGCCGTGCAGGTTGCTCTGTATAGAAGCAGCGCTGGTATTCTGTAGAACCAGTGAAGGCCCATCTTCCAGGACTTCGATAATTATCCCCTGATTACCCTGATAACAGACACGCATGCCTATCATTGCACGAAGTTCATTCACACTGATCGGTAGTTTTTCACTCATGCTGTGACACTCGTAAACGCTATTGGAAAGATTATTAGGTACAATGCGACTGTATTACAATACTACTGCATTAACTTCAGGATTTCAGTAAACATGATTAAAGTATTATTTGTCTGCCTGGGAAATATTTGTCGCTCGCCGACCGCCGAGGGGGTATTTCGTAAACTGGTAGAAGATCAGGGCTTGCTAGACTATATCGAAATCGATTCTGCTGGCACACATGCCTATCATGTTGGTTCACCTCCGGACAACCGGGCACAGGAAGCAGCCAGACGCCGTGGCATAGATATGAGCAGCCTGGTCGGTCGGCGGGTTGATGAGGGTGACTTCTATATCTTTGATTACATCCTGGCGATGGATGAATCGAATGAATATCACCTGCGGGAAATGGCCCCGCCGGAAGAAATATTCAGGGTAAGGCGATTTCTTGAGTTTGCCCCCGAGCGCAGTGAACGGGAAGTCCCTGATCCTTACTATGGTGGCGATACAGGTTTTGAAAATGTGCTGGATCTGATTGAAGATGCTTCCATAGGACTGCTAGCTGATATAAAGTTACATATAAAGTAAATAAAAACAATAGGATATAAAAAATATATAATCCAGAAATTGAAGTAGTAATTTCTATGCCTGAGCAATTACTTGAACTGTACAAGCAGGGTGTAGTGCTAGAGCGTTACCCGGTATCCACCGCAAAAAATGGCCCGGGTGAAGAATTTGGCAGTGAATGTACGCCGCGCGGCAGGCATATAATTCGAGCGGCAATCGGTGCGGGCTGTGAAGTGGGTTCAGTGTTTGTCGGTCGCCGCACAACCGGTGAGATCTGGTCAGCCGAACTTGCGCAGGCTGAACCGGAGCGTGACTGGATACTGTCCCGGATACTCTGGCTGAGTGGTCTGGAAACAGGTATCAACAGGCTGGCAAAGGTGGATACTATGCGTCGTTATATCTACATTCACGGCACGCCCTATGAAGAGCAGATAGGTCATCCGGTATCGCATGGCTGTATTCGTATGCGCAATGCTGATTTGATCGATCTCTATGAACGGATTGGCCCCGGCACAATCGTTACAATTAATTCCTGAGGGACTATGCAAACCGATCCTTTACAATTACCCCGCGGCCCGATCATGGCCGATATTTCCGGTCTTACATTGACACAGGAGGAAAAAGAACGCCTTTGTCACCCGAGCGTAGGTTCGGTAATCCTGTTTTCGCGTAACTATGAATCAACCGAACAATTACAGGTGCTAACGGCCGATATACACGACTTGCGTACTCCTCCCTTATTGATCTCAGTTGACCACGAAGGCGGCAGGGTACAGCGTTTCAGGCAGGGCTTTACACAATTGCCGGCGATGCACCGCTATGGTGAGATGTTTGATAATGATCCGGCTGAGGCGTTACAGCAATGCTCTACAGCGGGCTGGCTGATGGCTGCTGAATTGCTGGAGCTGGGCGTAGACTTTAGTTTTGCGCCGATAGCTGATCTTGAAACCGGCGTATCGGATGTTATTGGCGACCGTGCATTTCACAGCCAACCGGGTATAGCCGCTGAGCTTGCTCTGTCATTTATGCTAGGCATGCGTAAGGCCGGGATGGCCGCAACCGCCAAGCATTTCCCGGGCCATGGCTCCGTACAGGGTGACTCCCACCATATTATCCCGGTGGATGAACGCAGCTTTAAGCAGCTTTCAGAGAATGATCTGGTGCCATTTCGGGTAATGATAGCCTCGGCTGTAGAGGGAATTATGACGGCCCATGTTATCTACCCGCAGATGGATGAGCTGCCGCCGACTTTTTCCCGCTACTGGCTGCAGGATGTGCTGCGCAAGGAACTGGGCTACAAAGGGCTGGTTTTCAGTGATGATCTATCCATGGCCGGTGCAAAAATGGCCGGTGGGCCCTATGCCCGCGCGAAAGCAGCGATGGATGCAGGCTGTGACGTGGTTCTGGTCTGTAATGACACACCGGCACTGAATGAAGTGATTGATGGCCTGTCATTAGAAGCACTGATATTACCGGGGACACGGCTGGATGCCTTTGCACCAAAAATCATGATGGCCGGTGGTTTGAAAAAATCAACAGACTGGCAGCAGGCGGTGGCATCAGTTTTGGAGATAGCATGATGAGCTATTCAGACATTATTAAATTCTGGTTTGGCGAGATCGAGCCGGAGAGCTGGTGGAAAAAAGATGAAGCCTTTGACCAGCTGATTCGTGACCGATTTTCAGATATTTACAGGCAGGCGGCAAGCTGTGAGCTTTTCGAATGGCGTCAGGATGCACTGGGCTGGCTGGCAGAGGTCATCATTCTCGATCAGTTTCCACGCAATATGTTTCGCGATAAGGCGCAGGCGTTTGCTACAGATAAGCTGGCTGTAATCCTGGTCCAGGAAGCCGTTGCCAACCAGGTCGACAAAGAGTTAACGGCGCCGCAAAAATCCTTTCTCTACATGCCGCTGATGCATAGCGAATCCGCCCTGATTCATGAAACAGCCCTGGAGCTATACAGCCAGCCAGGCCTGGAATTCAACCTGGATTTCGAGAAAAAACACAAAGCCATCATTGACCGCTTTGGTCGTTACCCGCATCGCAATGCTATTCTTGGCCGTGAATCTACTGATGAGGAAGTGGAGTTTCTGGCTGGTCCGGAGTCTTCGTTTTAGTTAAAGAAGTTTCAAGTTTCAAGTCTGAAGTTTCAAGGCAGGAACCCCAGTGTAAGAGGATAATAAATAATCACGTAACACGTTGATATATTAATAAGGGTGACGAGCATAATGCGAAACTTGAAACTTGAAACTTGAAACTTGAAACTTGAAACTTGAAACTTGAAACTTGAAACTTGAAACTTGAAACTTTCTACTTCAGTTTATCCTGCTTTCCTCTGCCTCTTTGAGCAAGGTCCTGTTGCTGGACTGTGACAAGTAGATATACAGCCCCGGTAGTGATGCCAGCAGGAGTACAGGGATATAGAACAATGCTATGGCAGCGGCGTCATTTTCTGCTATACCAAACCGCATCAGCAGGCCTACGGTTGCCAGTTCTCTGACTCCCATGCCACCGATAGATATGGGCAGGGCGGCTGCCATGAAGGCGAGGGGGATGACAACGAGTATTACCTGGATGCTGACATCTACGCCCAGCCCCATTGCCAGAACATAATAAACTAATACCCCAAGAAGTTGAGCCGCCACGCTGTAGAGGATGATAATCAGCAGTGTGGCGGGATGCTTCAGATAACCATGCGTGGCCTCACCCATGCGCAGAATGAAGCTTATCAGGCGAAAGCGGGCAAGTCGCTCGAGCATTCTGTGCAGCGGCCAGTATGTTGCAGGCAGGGCGATCAGGGTCAGGACAGCGATCGCACCGGTCAAAATCAGTGTCAGCGTCGACCACAGGGTTTTACTGACAATTGCTACTGAATCTGTCAGATAAATTGCAGCGACATTGATAGCCAGTAGTACAACCAGGCCAATGACTCTTTCAGTCACTATCGGTGATACCGCACATACCGCGTCCTTGTTGTGACGGTAGATATAGAAGCTGCGAATCAGGTCACCACCGGTTGCTGTCGGCAGGATATTGTTAAACAGCGTTGCAACCAGGTAATGGCGGAATAACAGCCGGGTGCTGAACGACGAATAGTGTGTGCGCAGCAATACCGACCAGCGCAGTGTGCCGATGTAGAGAGAGAAAAAAAGGATAGAGACAGCCAGGGGCAGGGTCCACCAGGAAAGGTTTCCTGCTTTTTCAATAAGTGACGGCCAGTCCAGTTGCCACAAAAGATAGCCGAGCAGCGACAGGCTGACAGCAATCTTTGCAGCAAGCAGCAGATATTTTTTCAAAACAGGCTATGCACGTTCGACGTATTCACCTGTGCCTGTGTTGACCTTAATTTTTTCCCCGGCACTTATGAACTGTGGAACGGTAACGGTAATTCCCGTTTCCAGTTTAGCGGGCTTGCCCGAGCTGGTCGCCGTCTGTCCTTTGACCACACTTTCCGTCTCGATGACTTCTAGAATTACATTCAGCGGAAGTTCCATGCCGATGGGGTTTTCGTTATGAAAGTTGACCTGAACTTCCATATTGGGCAGTAAAAAGCCCATTTGCTCGCTGATATCTTCTTCATTGATGCCAAGCTGCTCGTAAGTGCTCAGATCCATGAAGATGTGGTTATCACCTTCGGCATACAGGTATTGCATTTTGCGGGGCTCAACATGGGCCTTCTCCAGCTTCTCATCAGAGCGAAAACGTTCATTGAGCTTGGTGCCGTGTGTAATTTCTTTCATTTCGGCCTGCACAAAGGCGCCGCCTTTACCGGGTTTAACGTGACCAAGCTTCAGTACCCGCCAGAGTTTCCCCTGATGTTCCATCAGGTTGCCTACCTTCATTTCAAAAGCTGAAATTTTCATTACTATGTTCCCTGAGCTGTTTGATATCTGAGGCGGGATTGTAGGGGAAGACAGGGGAAAGGTAAAAGAGAAAAGGGAAAAGGGAAAATCTGCGAGACATCGCAGACAAAAGCAGAAAATTACAATATTTCCTGGAGTTCACCAAAGCAGTCTATTCTTTGCAGATGACACTCAGGGCTGTTCCCGATATTTTTGCACAACGAAAACATGTTTTTTTGTTCTCTGTTATCTATTGTTCAGGATACAGGCCAGCGTGGGCCCGTCAAGTGTAACCGGCTCATGACGTTTTCTTAGTATGAAAGTGTATAATTAAAAAGATGGATGACGATGTTTATAAAAAGCTCTCGGACAGGCTGGGTGAGGTGCATGCCCGGCAGCGCATGGGCATTGAAAATGAATCTCCAAGGGTCTTCGGCAAGGGACTGAATTTCTTTCACCCGGAGAACTGGTACTCCGCGCATGCCCTGATTCGCTATATCCTGAAACTGACGGGTGTCTACTGGTATGGCCGACGCAAGACACTGGATATACAGCTTACCGAGAACGAGATCGTTATATCCCACCTGCCTGCAGTATTCGATGGACTGACGCTGCTGCACCTTAGCGATCTACATGTCGATATGAACCCGGAAGCCAACGAGGCTTTAATTCGGCGTATCGAAAAGCTCGACTACGATATCTGCGTTATTACCGGCGATTACCGTGCCTGGACCATGGGTCCTATCGACCAGGCAATGGCAGGTATGCGTACGCTATGCATGGTTTTGAAACAACCGGTTTATGCCGTTCTGGGCAATCATGATAGTATCCACATGGTGCCTCATCTCGAGGACATGGGCATCAGGATGCTGTTGAATGAATCAGTTCCCCTGCAACGCGAAGGTGAAACTATCCATCTCGCCGGAATAGATGATGCCCATTACTATCGCGTCGATAACCTGGAAAAGTCTGCCCACGATATTCCCGGCGACAGCGTTTCCATATTGCTTTCCCACACACCGGAAGTCTACCGCCAGGCTGCCCATGCAGGCTTCGACGTTTTGCTATGTGGACATACACATGGTGGCCAGATTTGTCTGCCGGGCGGTTATCCTTTAACGCTGGATGCAAACTGCCCGCGCTATATGGGGTCAGGCAACTGGCGTTACCATTCGATGAAGGGGTATACCTCGGTTGGTGCCGGGACATGCATTGTTGATGTACGCCTTAACTGCCCGCCAGAGGTCACATTGCATCGTTTGCGCAGAACAGATTAATACGGCTGTTTACGTATATGCAGGGCATAGAGCACACGCGACAACAGCAACTCCAGTACCCAGAAAATACCAACAAGGATCAGCACCTCATACCATTGCAAGCCAAGCGGTCCTGCGCAGAAAGCAAGGGGAAGTAATGCTTCAGGCACCTGGTCCAGCCCCGGTGCCTGGCTGCTGACGGCCATTCCCATACGCCTTTTGATAAAGCTTGAAATTATGTCACCTGCCATAGCAAGTGCGCCGATCATAGCACCCAGTTTCCAGTCGTGCCCCAATACGAAAGCTGCCAGTGCAGTAGTGATGATCGCCAGGACAATGCCACGGATATTTTTTGATTCACCCAGCCAGCGATGGCCATCAGCTGTGGATCGATTCAAGTCAATTGGATAGGCAAGGCGATCACCCAGTATCCGGCTGGCGATTACTGGTGTTCCGTTTGCTACAAGAACAAGCATCAGAGCTTCTATCAAAGTATTTTCTCAGATATTTGTTGAAAGATTTTCATCATGGTTCATCTGCATATTTTTAAATGACATCCCGTCTCACTTACGGGCAGAACCCACTATCCAAATCAGACATTGATACTTTACATCAAGCGAGTAGGACGTGCATTACCCGGAAGGCTCAGGATGGGTCCTAACACAGTTATCAATGATGTAAGTTCACATCCTGACTTTTCCGCATGTTATTATATTTTTTCAATATTTTATCTTTTACCCAATTTTCCCCTGTTGATAGAATCTATCAATGGAGATCCTGACATAATGAGCAAATCACTTAACGACAGAGCCACTTTCGACATAAACTGCCGGCGCTGCCCGCGTCTGTCATCATTTCTAGAGGATGTGCGTGAAAAATATCCAGATTACCATGGCTTGCCAGTAGCACCTTTTGGAGACGAAAAAGCCCGGTTTCTGATTGTTGGTCTGGCTCCAGGCATGCATGGTGCCAATGCTAGCGGGCGGCCTTTTACCGGGGATCATGCCGGTATCATGCTCTACGATACACTGCACCGCTATGGCTTTGCCAGTGCAGCAGTATCCGTATCTGCCAACGATGGACTTATTTTGAAGAACTGCCGTATTACCAATGCCGTTAAGTGCCTGCCACCTGCTAATAAACCGGTAGGGTCTGAAGTGAATGAATGTAATAGCTATCTGATGGAAGAGCTGTCTGAACTGGAACCGGGAAGTGTGGTCCTTGCCCTGGGAGGGCTGTCTCACAAGGCCTGTGTCAAAGCACTTGGCGGGCGGCAGAAAGATTACCCGTTCGGGCATCTGGCTGAGAAAGAACTCGGACAACTGACATTGCTTGATTCTTACCACTGCAGCCGTTACAACACGCAAACCCGCCGTTTGACACCTCAGATGTTCGATGCGGTTTTCGACAGGGTTCAGGAACTGCTGGCATAGGGAAAGACTAAGGGTTCTGGACGAAGGATGAAAGAGTAATATGCTTTGTGTGGAGGTTCGCCCCTGCGGCAAAACCTTTCCGAAAACTTAAGGACATCTCTATTTATTCAACAATTCCGTCATTGCGAACGAAGTGCGGCAATCTCTTTATTAAGAATCAATAACTTAGAGATTGCCGCGTCGCTACGCTCCTCGCAAAGACGAGTAAATAG
>JAYEGM010000046.1:0-17854 GCA_034659075.1 Pseudomonadota bacterium | reverse complement strand
GAATGGTCAGCTCTCGCCCTGCTATCTGGGCATCCAGCTCAACACGTATCGTCTGGATACTAATCTCGGCCTGTTCTGAAATTTCTGTTTCGATTGCACCCTGCAGTAACCCTATATCCCAATCAGGTGTATCGTAACGACGGGATAAAGTATTGAAAACGTCATCATAGATTTCTTCATCTCCCAACTCATGTTTCTGCCATATTTTAAGTGCTGCCCTGTCAAGTGTACGGATCTGCATGGTCTGTGGGCGACCTAGTCCCGCATTCAACGCCTGCGGTATCAGTGGGTGCAATCGATTCACAACATAGCCCATACGTGAGATCAGTCCCTGGTTTAATCTATATCCTGCAGCTTCCAGTACAGATTGTAGTTTTCTCTGTGAAAGCTCTTCTATTCCCAGTTCCTCTTCGAGTAGCTGCTTAATATCGAAAATAGCTCGGGCCTTATCGATAAATATCAGCTCCCCGCGAAGGTCATTCTCTCTAAGATGCGCCAACAGCACATCGGATTCACACACCCAGGGCTTGAACAGACAATGAATCTCACCAAAACGGGCATCTCCGGTCTCCTCATACAGGTCCTTGAGTGCGAGCAACCGGGTATTTCCACCAGAATGCACGATGTAATCTGTACTTTGCGGTGGCTGGGTAACAACAAGCGGTTGATCAAGGCCCGTGGCTCGGATCGAATCTTTTATCCTTTCGTATTCAGGGTTCTTGCTTCTCCGTGGGTTACGTTCATAGGTCTTGATACGCTGTACATCCAGTACAACTGACCTGACTTCATCTGTGGCTCTTTGCGTACTCTCGACGCTCAGATTCTCGGTCGTCATCGGAAGCTCCTCAAATCAGGTTTTTCTTGTTTCTTTTTCTTCCTTTCATGACAACTCGTACAGGCGGACTTCCGTCTGCCATTTGCATGAGATTTTATTGTTGACCCGCATTTTCGACAACGGAAACTAAAGTACTCGACACATGCGGGACAAATTGAGCCCTGACTATCCAATGGGCCGATATATGACTGATTACAGTAATCACAGGTCTGCTCGTACCATGCATTTATGGTGACCAGACGCGGTGCAAAATATGCCCGCGACAGACTCAGTACAGGCTCATCCATTATTGCCAGATAGGTTTTATAGACATGGGCCAGCATACTGGCTGAACTGTGACCAACATTTTCCAGACGTTGGAACAGCTTCCACACCACATTTGCATGTATCAGGCGCTGATTACTCCTCAGGTACCACGTATCGGTAAACGGCACCTGGCCAGGCGGTGATGGCATCCCTGTTAGAGGTATATGTAATTGGCTAACTAACTTCCGACTCAGCCCTGTTAATTGACAGACCAGAGCCGTGCGCGCCCCCAGTTGTACTAATATTGCTGCATCAAGGGTATCTTTTGAACGATTGATAATGTCAATATTGTCAGGGAAAGGTGGCTTGTTATCTGTACGGGAAATGAGTGCGAGTAATTGCTCCTGTTTATTCATGCACATGAGCATGAACCTGTGTCGGACAGGAAAGCAGAGCCAGACTTGTTCCCTGAAGAACAGATTCAACCTCGCCAATTTGATTCTCGATCAGTGCATTGAAAAGTCGATACCACCAGACTGCGTCACCCCGTGCAACAAGTAACGGCACCTTAACCTGTGTGATTTTGGTCAGATATTCGCTGGGCACTTGTGCCAGCAGATTGGCAATTTCGGGAGATATTCCCAACAAAGATGCCGCCACATCAGGTTCCTCGCGTGCGACATCACGGACGTGAATTAAATATTGAAGGTTAATGCTGGAAAAATCGAGTTTCATGTGTACCTCTCCCTGTAGAATTACTTCCTTGCGTATGTTAGCCGCCGTTGCAGAATTTATTCTGCTCGAAAGCTCACCCAATATGATCACCTTTCCTGCTTTATTTCCGGGAGAAAATGCACTAAAGCAAACAACAATAAAACTTCCCACTACTTATATTTTTATTAATGTAGTGAAGGTCGTGTTGAGTGTGTTGAATTGTGAACAGTGCTTAATTATAATACATTCATTGAGCTAATTACTAATCAGCAAGCCTGAACACACTATCGGAGTACCGGCTAATATGGCTCGACGCAGTGATCACAGCCACGATGAGATACGCGACATGATTCTAAATGCAGCCGAAACAATCGTTATGGAGCATGGCCTGAAAGGGCTCAGCACGCGCAAAGTAACCAGTGATATTGGCTACACCGTAGGCACGCTGTATCTGGTATTTAAGAATCTTGATGACCTGGTCACACACATCAACGCACGTACGCTGAACAGGCTTTATCTGCTCATGACTGGTGATGAAATGAAGGATCTGTCACAAAAAGAGCATTTGTTTCGACTCGGACATATTTATGTCAACTTTGCTTACGCTGACCCACATCGCTGGGCACTGATCTATGAGCAGCATTACTCGAAAGATGATGCGATTCCAGGCTGGTACAAAAAAAATATTCAGAATATGTTTACGATTGTCGAAGAGACACTTAAACCCCTTGCCCCTACCTGTACAGATAGTGAGATCACACAGGCCGCCAGCAGCCTTTGGGCCGGTGTTTATGGAATCTGTATGCTGGGTATTACCCAGAAACTTAGCTGTTCGGGTAAAGAGCATGTTTTGGACCTGGTGGAATACCTAACAAATAATTTTCTGAAGGGCTTTTCAGACAGAAAAATATAGATATATTTTTACTGAGGACATTTTCACAACAATATCTAGCACAAAAGGATCACATATAGGCATTACTTTCAGACAAGTTTAATACTGCTTAACTCATTAGAGTCTGCACATGACAATTTTTGCAGTCAATGCGATGAAATAGGACTCTGTAGAGCAGCTTAAGTGGATACAATATCTGAAATAGAGATGTTACCTTCGGTAGGCAAGCCTGACCATAAGGCTGCGGCCAGCTATGTGTTACCCTTGCTACTGGAGGAATTATCTTATGGACAACACGACGAAAACTGCGGCAATCTATCTGAGATCGAGCAAAGACCGGAAAGATGTATCGATCGACGCCCAACGCCGGGAACTTCAGAATCTGGCAACTAACCAGGGCCTCATCATTGTCAAAGAATACTCTGACGTGGTGGAGTCTGCTAAAGACGAAAACCGCCCCGGCTTCCAGAGCCTACTATCCGACCTGAAAGCTACTTCACGTTCCTGGAGCACGTTGCTGGTAGTCGACACCAGTCGCCTTTCCAGACGGCGCTATATGGCTCAGGTATTCAAACACGAAGCTAAAAAGCGAAATATTCAGATTCTTTATGCCAAACTTCCCGAATCTGATCCCATTGCAGATATGGTAATCGTTGGCGTAATGGAAGTTTTCGATGAACTCCACAGCCTGATGTCAAAAGAAAAGGGACTGGCCGGGATGGCAGAAAATGTTCGACAGGGATTTCGGGCAGGAGGGAGTGCTCCAAAGGGCTACCAACTTGTAAAAATTCCAACTGGTGCTTTGCGTGAAGGTGAAGCGGTTACTAAATCAAAGTTGGAACCCAGTGAAGATGCGCCTGTTATAACACGCTACCTTAAGATGCGTGCAGAGGGTATTTCAAGAACACGAGTGCTCAAAGAACTTGATCTAGCTATTGCAAAAACTAGTGCTATAGGCATCGAATGGAACGCTCTTACCTATGCAGGACACACTGTCTGGAATGTCCATAATGAAAAAACCAGGGGGTCTGGATATAAGGGCGGTACAAAACGTCGCCCTCGATCAGAATGGATCATTGCAAAAAATACCCATGAAGCCCTGATCACAGACGAAGAAGCTTACTCCATTTTGACCAGACTAGAGGAAAGTTCAAACTCTAGAAGCCGCAGAACTCCTGCAAAGTATCTACTGAGCGGATTACTCAAGACACCAAATGGTGAGCCGTGGTATGGCGATGGTGGAAAAAGATATGCCACCAAGGACAAATCTTCTGAGATCAACAGAAAAGTGAGCCAGCAACGACTGGAAAAGGCTGTCCTTGATCAGGTAATGAAGGATCTGCAATCTCCTGAATTCATTGCTCAACTGACTCGAGAAGCCATTAAGTACCGTGAAGCCCATCAGGCAGACCCTGCTCAAGATCAACGCATAGATGTTGCAGAACTTGAGAAGCGAATATCAAAAATGATGGAAATGGCATCAAACCTGGAAAATCCTGCCCCTGCCCTACGTGAAGTAGACAAACTGGAACAAAAACGAAATGCCAGGCTATCTGAAATAAGGCGAGTAGAAACGGAATATTCGGCAGCATCTATGCTCGATGGCATATCCGAAGCACAAATAAAACAATTTTTGTGCGGGATAGCCGAGAACATGGGCACATTAAGCCGCGATGCCCTAAAAGACTTTTTAACTAACGTAATCGGCCGGGTCACACTAGACCCGGCCAACCACTCAGCCCAGATCGATTACCGTATTGGAATCGACCTGGGGGATAAGGTGGCGTCCCCAAGGGGGTTCGAACCCCTGTTACCGCCGTGAAAGGGCAGTGTCCTAGGCCACTAGACGATGGGGACTTAGGAACTTTTTCTATATCTGGTGGAGCCAGGGAGGATCGAACTCCCGACCTCAACACTGCCAGTGTTGCGCTCTCCCAGCTGAGCTATGGCCCCTGAAAATGAGGGCAGAATACTAGTGAAAGAAGGGGAATTTGTCCAGTACTTTTCTGATTTTATAAGAAATATATCAGGAATTGTTCTAATCCGCTTTCAAAGCCTGTCATCTAAAGCATTTCAGCTGTTTTTTACATATAATATACAGTTTGAGAAAAGCACCATACACCCTGATCTCAGGCAACCGTAGTCGATGGTAGATAGAATAAAAAATTACCTGCAGATAAGCTTTACTGAACTTCGACATCTGGTTTCAGTGCATCGCCTTGCTCTCATCATCTTTCCACTGCTGGCGGCTGTATTTTTACATGATGTGCTGTTTTCAAACAAAGGCCTGGCCGCGTTTGATGTTCTGCTTGCCCAGCCTAGTTTCAACACCGAGTTCGACTACAAAGGCGTCCACCAGCCGGTACTGAACGATTCGCCCTTTGCCCATTACCCTGAAAGAAAGCTCAACTGGGAGCTTTTCAAACAGGGTCATAACTTTGACTTCAGCCCCTATATCTTCAGTGGTTCATCCTACACTGGCAGAAAGACGGGTGCATTTATAACAAGCTTTCCTCAGCTCTTCTTCGATACCCCGGGAGCCATGGACTGGTCAATCTGGCTAAGGATGACGCTGGCCGGATTTTTTATGTATCTGTTCCTGGCCAGCATGGGGGTCAACCGGTTCGGTGCCATTCTGGCAGGGATACTCTGGACCTATAACCTGCACCAGATAGTCTGGCTTGAATTCCCACAGCACCTCGCTACGCAGTTGTGGATGCCACTTTTGCTATTACTCAATATTCAGTTGATTAAATGCAGGAGTACTTTTCCTCCAAACCTGATTATAGGTTTGATTTTGGTCAATCTGCTGTTCTACACCAGTGGCTACACGCAGATTGTTCTTTACTACTACTTTTTTATTGGTCTGTTTAATACTCTCTACATCGGCTTTGATCAATCGAGATCAGTCAGAGAGAGGGTTACAAAATGGATAGTCGTCAATGGCATTTATATACTTGCTGTAAGCATCCTGGTCGCTGATGTCTTATCAGAACTCAACGATCTCAAATTAGGCTTACGGGGGACGCAGGGTTTCAGGGAGCGTCACACAGAACTTAAGCTTGCGTTTTCTACTGTCTATGAATTATTTAAAAACTTCACACCTGATATTAATGAACTGAAGCGGTTTTTCTCGCCCGATTACCTTGGTGGTATCTGGAATAAAAGCTATGACAAGCAGCTTTCGGGCAATATTGTAGAAGGTGGTGTTTATTATGGGGTATTGGGTCTCTTTCTGTCTTTCTATTCAATAACGGGCCACCGGCTACTGAAAGACAAACGACTCTATTATGTCCTGCTGTTTCTCTTCTTCTTCTTTATTGGGTTCTTCTATAGTGACCCGGTAGTAATGAGCATCTACAATCTCATACCCTTTGGTGGATCCGGCAGCTACAGCCGAATACTGACAATACTTATATTTCTACTCTGTATTTTTGCCGCCTATGGTCTTTCTCATCTGATTCACGACCTTGTGGAAAAGAAGTACCTGAAGGTTGCAGTAGCGCTGGTAATATTTTGCACCCTCCCCATCATTGCACGCATCTTCGATAGTGATTTTTCTCTTGATAAGTTCCGCTATTCGTATGTAATCCTTGCAGTTACCACCTGCCTAATCATTGTGGCTGTGCTAAGCAAAAGAAAGAGATTTATAGCCTATGCTGTAATACTTGTAGCTGTTGTTGATCTATTTTCCGTCACCTACGATTTCAACACCAGGATGAGAAATTCCCGCATCTTCCCGGAAAACAAAACCATACAATACCTGTTAAGTGATCCCGACATATTCAGGGTAGCTGTTTTGGCTAATTCACCAATGTATCACCCAAATATCCTTAGCTACTATTCTCTGCCAACTATTGGTGGTTATCTGACCGTCGCTTCAACTGACTATCTAAATTTTATAAAAAATTCTTACGGGGAAGCCAGGATCACATTGAACGGCATATTGTATCTGTTTAAGGGTGGAAATCTGGACTTTCTGAGACAGATGAATGTTAAATATATTATTAGTGATGAAAAGATGGACACGGATAAGGCAGACCTGGTTAATTTCGATAATAATAGTTATATCTACCGGATGCTTGACCACCTCCCCCGTGTGTATTGTGCATCGGACTATATAAAAATCTCATCGGCTAAAAATATCATAGCTGAGCTGACCAAATCACTTGAACGATTCGATCGGCCAGTTCTTGGCAGCGACTTGCCACTCTCCAGCGGGCAATTACCCGCTGACTGCACCATAGATGCACTCAGTGTCTCTATCAATAAACTGGAGTTCCAGGTCAACACATCGGATAAATCGATTGTGCTAATTCCGTATAACTACAACGACTTCTGGCACGCTACAGTAAAAGGTGAGCCGGCAAAAATATACCGTGTAAACAGTCGACTGATGGCGGTTGATGTACCTGCAGGAAACAGTGAGGTAGAATTCCTGTATCAAAATAACTATGAAGTCACCGCATCAACGATAAAGATAGTTTTTGCATTGCTTGCGATAGTTGTCATTCTGATCTGGAGCAATCCAGGTATTTTATCTCTTGCTCTGGTACTCGCACTGTCAGTCATGGTCTGGAAAAACAGTTATACACTGCCGGGAATAAAGAACAATGATA
Organism: Pseudomonadota bacterium; assembly: GCA_034659075.1. Taxonomy (GTDB): domain Bacteria; phylum Pseudomonadota; class Gammaproteobacteria; order BMS3Bbin11; family BMS3Bbin11; genus BMS3Bbin11. The sequence goes on along the minus strand of JAYEGM010000046.1, from coordinate 10,548 downwards.
TCCCGGAAAGAACTGTCAGACAGGATATTGTTGCACCTGAAAACCTGCAGATGAGGAAGAACGAAAACTGAAGGCTTTCAGGGTAGCTCTATATATTGAAAGGACCCGTCGGATAAAGATTTCTACGTCATTACGTTCCTCGCAAAGGCGCAGAGTTGCACTTTTACCTTTAAGCTTGCTTTTCAATCTTTGCCCATGAATCCCGTAGCGTAACGATTCTATTAAAGACCAATCCACCCTCTTCAGATGCTGGTCTTTCTACACAAAAATATCCTTCACGTTCGAACTGAAATCGCTGACCCTGTTTTGCATCTTGCAAAGATGGCTCAACCATTGCACCCTTTACAATTTCCAGTGAATCCGGGTTCACATAATCCAGGAATGTTTCATTTTTACTGCCATCGGGTGCCGGGACTGTAAATAACCGGTCATAAAGGCGTACTTCTGCTTTTACTGCTTGACTGGCTGACACCCAGTGGATCACTCCGCGAACTTTTCTGCCAACCGGGTTCGCGCCCAGGGTCTCTTTGTCGTAGCTACAGCGCAGTTCGATGATTTCGCCCTCATCATCCTTGATCACGCGCTCACATTTAATAACATAGGCATTGCGCAGGCGTACTTCACCCTCTGTCACCAGGCGTTTGTACTTCCTGTTTGCTGATTCCCGAAAATCTGCCCGGTCGATATATATCTCACGTGATAGCGGTATCTGCCGACTGCCCATTTCTTCATCTTTAGGATGATTGGCCGTCATAAGATCTTCACTCTGATCATCGTCATAGTTTTCTATGATCACTTTTAACGGATTTAATACTGCCAGCCGCCGCGGTGCATTGGCTTCGAGATCCTCTCGTATGCAGGATTCCAGTACACCCATTTCAATAGAGTTTTCTGATTTGGTTACGCCGATTCGATCAACAAATTTACGTATCGAAGACGGCGTATACCCCCGGCGCCTTAGCCCTGCGATGGTCGGCATGCGCGGGTCACCCCAGCCATCAACAATGTTCTCATCAACCAGCTGGGTCAGTTTACGTTTGCTGACAACAGTATATTGTAAGTTAAGCCGGGAAAATTCGATTTGCTGGGGATGGCAGTCAATTGAAATATTGTCCAGCACCCAGTCATAAAGTGGTCGATGATCTTCGAACTCAAGCGTGCAGAGCGAATGTGTTATCCCTTCCAGTGCGTCCGAAATAGGATGGGTAAAATCGTACATCGGATAGATACACCATTCCTCACCTGTCTGGTGGTGAATCACACCATGACGAATCCGGTACAGGGTAGGGTCACGCATATTCATATTGGGCGAGGCCATATCAATTTTCGCTCTTAATACGCGCGAACCATCCTCGAACTCTCCTGCTTTCATTGCAGCCAGCAATGACAGGTTCTCCTCTATGCTGCGAGAGCGATGTGGACTCTCCTTACCAGACTCTGTCAGTGTACCCCGGTATTCACGAGTTTCTTCAGCAGACAGGTCACAGACATAGGCCAGGTTTTTATTGATCAACTCAATAGCAAAGGTATAGAGCTGTTCAAAATAGTCCGAAGAAAAGTATAAGCGGTCACCCCAGTCAAAACCCAACCATTTGATGTCATCCTGAATAGACTGAACAAATTCGATATTCTCTTTATGTGGATTGGTGTCATCAAAACGCAGATTACATAAACCCTGATAATCACCTGCTATGCCAAAATTCAGACAAATCGATTTTGCATGGCCAATGTGCAGATAGCCATTGGGTTCGGGCGGGAAGCGGGTATGGACCTTGTTGCCAAACTTACCCGTCTGTTGATCACCATCGATAATCTGGCGAATGAAGTTAGTGGGAGCCGCTTTTTCCTGTTCGTCCATTATATTGCTGCCTTTATAGCTGTGCTTCACGTTTGGCGATATAGGCAAGCGCCTTATCTATGCGTCGTAAGGTTGCTTCTTTACCAACCAGCTTCAGTGTGACATCGATGCCGGGTGATGCCGCACGGCCAACGATGGCTACCCGTAATGGCTGGGCAACCTTACCCATTTTCAGATCAAGTAAAGCGGAGACTTTTTCTACGCATTCATGCAGACTTTCTTCATCCCAGGACTCAAGTTCCCGCAGTGCCTGCTGAACGACCTCTAGCGGCACCCTGGCAACAGGACGGAGGTTCTTTTTTGCCGCATTTTCATCAAATTCTTCAAAATCCCGATAGATAAACTCACTGATTTCAGCCATTTCTACCAGGGTACTGGCACGCTCCTGCTGTGCTTTGACCACCTCGAGAATATCAGGGCCTACGGAAGGATCAATGTCCAGCTTTCCCAGGTGCGGACTTAACAGATGAGCCAGATGCAGAGGGTCAGCTGCTTTGATGTACTGCTGATTCAGCCACAGCAGCTTATCTGTATTGAAGCTGGAAGCTGATCTGTTGACATTATTGATATCAAACAGCTGGATAAGCTCTTCCTGCGAAAAGACCTCCTGATCACCGTGCGACCAGCCCAGTCGTACCAGGTAGTTCAGCAGAGCTTCAGGCAGCATGCCCTGTTCCATGTACTGCATGACACTGACCGCACCATGGCGCTTTGACAAACGGGCACCGTCATCACCCAGTATCATCGGTAAGTGTGCATAGCGCGGGATGTCCTTACCCAGGGCCCGCAGGATGTTTATCTGCCGCGGAGTATTATTGAGATGATCATCACCACGGATCACTTCGGTGACATTCATATCGCAGTCATCGACGACTACGGTTAAGTTATACGTAGGCGAGCCATCGGTACGGCGTATGATCAGATCATCAAGTTCGCTATTGCTGAAAACCACCCTGCCCCGAACCATGTCATCTACCACAACCACACCTTCGTCCGGGTTCAGGAATCGAATGACATGCGGTGTATCCGGATTTACGTCAAGATCCCGGCAATGTCCATCGTAGCGGGGCTTTTCTTTATTGGCCATCGCCGTTTCACGCAGATCGTCGAGACGCTCGCGTGAACAGCCGCAGCGATAGGCAAGCCCCTTCTCCATCAGCTCTTCAATCACTTCATTGTAGCGATCGAAGCGTTTAGTCTGGTAAAACGGTCCTTCATCATATTCCAGGCCCAGCCAGGTCATCCCTTCCAGAATGGCATTGACAGATTCAGGCGTGGAGCGTTCCAGGTCCGTATCTTCAATACGTAAGATAAACGCCCCGCCATGTTTGCGAGCATGCAGCCACGAAAACAGGGCCGTGCGTGCACCGCCAACATGCAGGTAACCGGTCGGACTGGGAGCAAATCGAGTACGTGTCGTCATTTTTAAATAGAAAGCTGAGGATGTGTGCGGCGTATTCTACCAGTGCGGGATAAAAAAGATGAGTTTTTTGATGACATTCATAGTCATCCTGATTCTGCTGAATAGAAATCTCCTGATTACAGGATTTTCCAATATATGGAGGCTTAATAACAGAAATGATATAATCCACCTCCCCTACTGCACCACTCTTTGATTTTTGCTAAAGGCTGCCCAAATAATCATGGCCATCTTCAAAAACCCCTACCTGCAGATCGCACGCATTGATCACTGGTTTAAAAATATATTTATGCTGCCCGGCATAGTAATTGCTCTGTACCTGGATCAGGGGGTATGGTCAGCAGAGCTGTTACCCAGGGTGTTATTGGCCTTTTTTCTGGTAGGCCTGGTTGCCTCAAGTTATTACGTATTAAATGAAGTTCTGGATGCTGAAACAGATAAAAAGCACCCGGTGAAATGCCACCGCCCCGTTCCTTCTGGGCGTGTAAACATCAAAATTGCCTATCTTGAATGGTTATTACTTGGTGCCGCAGGCGTATTCGGTTCCCTCGCCCTTGGAACGGCTTTTTTTACATCCGCCGCTGTGCTCTGGCTAATGGGCTGCATATACAACATAAAACCGATCAGAACCAAGGACAAGCCCTATCTGGATGTACTTTCAGAGTCACTCAATAACCCTTTGCGCCTACTGCTTGGCTGGTACGCAACGGGCACGGCCTTAGTTCCACCGTTGTCATTAGTTCTTTCCTACTGGATGATCGGCGCATTCTTTATGGCAGTTAAGCGTTTTGCAGAGTACAGACATATTAATAATCCTGCACGTGCCGGAGAGTACCGCCTTTCATTTAAACATTATAATGAGGAGCGACTGCTAATCAGTATCATATATTACGTCGCTGCTTTCGGACTTTTCTTCGGTATCTTCCTTACCCGATACCATACAGAACTAATTCTATCAATTCCTTTGATCGCCGCCGTCATCGCCTGGTATATCCATATAGGCTTCCATCATGACAGCCCCGTTCAGTATCCTGAGAAACTCTATAAAAACAAGGGCCTTATGACCCTGTTATTAATAACCACCATCATTATGATCTTACTGATGTTTATCGATTTTCCCTGGCTGAGCGATTTATTAAGTAAAACAACTGCGGTATGAATCAGCCGAATCAGGATGAGCCTGCTGTCATAGTATTCGACCTTGATGGAACAATTACTCGCTACGACACCTATGTTCGCTTTCTGTTATTTGTCATATATCGAAATCCCTTAAAACTATTTCGCCTGCCTGTACTTGCCATTGACGTCCTTCGTCATAAACTTGGCTTTAAAAGTAATACCTGGCTCAAGGTTCAGTTTCTTAATGCCATCCTTACAGGTCAAAAACGAGATACCTTAAACGCTTTGGCCGTCTCTTTTTGCCAGAAAGTTGTTAAGACAGGTATTCACAGTGATGCGAAAGAATGCATTAAACAGCATAAGCACAAAGGTGATGAACTTGTCCTGCTGTCAGCCAGCCTGGACATTTATGTCGAGCAGATGGGTGAAATGCTCGGCTTTAAACATATAATATGCACCCAGACCTGTTGGGATAATGATGTACTTGGGAATAAACTGGACGGGGAAAATTGTTATGGTGCTGTTAAAACTGAGCGAATTAAGCAATGGTTAGAGAACCGCACTAATAGCCAATTCCTTACTGCCTACGCTGACCATGAAACAGATTTCCCACTATTAAAGCTGGCCGATAAGGGAATAGTCGTAAATCCTGACAAAAAACTTCGACTCAAAGCACAAAATAATAATCTTGAAATTATTGACTGGAAGTAATGTGAACCGTATTTCACCACGTATATATCCAGGCACCTGGCCTGTTATTCTAACTCTCTCAACTCTGGCAGGCTTATTGTTCTATCCAGAACTTGCACTTGTTTCTGCCATTCTTCTAATTTACATAGTTATCTTTGCTGACCAGAAAAGATCATGTAGCCTTTGCAAAGATATTGCTAACAAATTCAGCCCTACCCCATTAATAAGAAACAAATCGATTTATATACCGGTTCTGATCTTCAGCCTGGCTTTGCTTTTAGTTATTTTTCGAGATATTTCATTACTGACCCATCCTCACTTCTGGGCAGAAGATGGACGTCATTTTTTTGAATTTTCTTATCATCATAATTGGTTAGATACACTGCTGTATCGGCCCGAATATCAGCTAATCCTATCCAACATTTCAGCGCTGATCGCGAGCAGAATGATGCCAATGGAGCTGGCTCCTTTACCATTTTCCCTTATCTGGCTTGCAAACATCTCGGCGGCTCTGGCCATTGTGGCATGGGGGAAATCATCAGTATGGGATACGACACTTAAAAAGATCGTAGTTTGCTGCATAATAATTTTCGCACCAAGAACAGCCGAGATCTGGCTCAATGCAAATGGAAGTCAATATTACTCATCGCTGATAACAGCATTAATACTGTGTGAGCCATTACTTGATGCCGGCCGTTTTAAAAAATATTCTTTTCGCTTCCTGCTTGCCATCGGCAGTCTCAATGGGGTCCTTTCCTGCCTGCTAACCCCGCTTTACTGGATCAAAGCCTTTAAAAACAGGAATGACAAAGAAATCATCATACAGGCCCTTATTCTGAGTGTCGGGGCAATTCTCCAGTTAGCTCTGATATTGATGTCTCCAAAGCATGCAGCTCGTGACATTCTTACTAGTGTGCCACTATTTGGCTGGATTACAGGTGTAAAAGCACTGGGTCTAGCATTTAGCACTGAGCTGTCAGAATATATCGCTCAAATAGTACACCTGACTACAACAGATGGGAAAATGAAGACAATACAGGTTGGTGGACTGATATTTGTGGCTATCTGGCTCTCGTTAATTACATTCCTTGCCTGTAAATTAAAAAATAGTGCCTCCATCTATTTGTTGGCCAGTTATATCCTCCTTTTTGTTTTCTCAAGTATTTTTGGCATCGGAGGAGATAACAATATTCTTTTTACACAGACTGACACAGGAAACAGATATTATTACGTACCCAGTGCGCTTATTCTAATTGTCACCATGTCATTAATTTTCCTACCATCAGCAGTCAGGTATGGCAGATCTCTGGTTATCATTGCCAGTTTAATTTTAGGGCTTGGACTATTAAATAGTGCTGAACATTTTTATAAACATCCGATAAAACATCCATCGTGGCCAGATTGGAAAAAGGAAGCGGCTAAATGGGAAAAAGACCATAACTATATTTTAAGAATCTGGCCAACAGGCTGGACAATCAATCTTCAGCAAAAAAATATAAAATAGCGTTTAAAAGCACTGTTATTGCATATATTGAGACCAGAAACAGCCCTTGAATTCAGTACCACTTAGTGTACAGAAAAATTCTATTTCACATTTTACTGACAACACAGTAACCATAAATGATCGCGAAATTTACTAACAGTTCTTACAGATACCACTGGCCAGTTACGATACTATTTTTCTTTGTCATTGGCCTTAATTTTGACAAGAACCTTGCGATTGCCTCGATTATTATCCTGATTGGCATGTTTGTGTATCAAAGAAAAAGTGGAAGATGTAGTACATGTGAATATTTACTCGATGGTTTTAGCTCTTCCTACGTGCAAAAAGCTCTACCGCCTTACCTGCCCTGGTTAATAATTTCCACTGCATTTCTTTTTATCATATTTCGTGATATCTCGTTACTCTCACACCCAAGATTCTGGGCTGAAGACGGTAAAGATTTTTTCGAATACGCCTATGGGCATGACTGGATAGATACATTCCTATATCGACCCGAATACCGACTGTTCTTATCTAACATTTCAGCATTCATAGCTACCCGTTTTCTATCACTGGAACATGCCCCCCTTGCATTTTCTGTTATATGGCTTGCGACTATTTTATCCGCACTCGCCATCGTACTATGGGGTAATTCTACTGTTTGGGATAGCCCCGTTAAAAAAATAGTGGTTTGTGCCATAATAATCTTCGCCCCAAGGTCGGGCGAGATTTGGTTAAACGCCAATGGCACCCAGTATTACACATCCCTGATCACAGCATTAATTCTATCTGAATCGATGCAAAATTCAGGTAAATTTAAAAAATATGCTTTTCGTTTTTTACTCATTCTGGGAAGTCTCAATGGTGTACTTTCATGCCTGCTGACACCAGTATTCTGGCTCAAGGTCCTTAAAAACAGGGGTGACAAAGAAGTTCTCATACAGGCACTTATTCTCAGTACAGGTGCTGTTATTCAACTAATCTCTATTTTACATGCCGAGTATAATGCTCCTCGTGAATTGCTCACTAGCATTTATTCCTTTGGCTGGATTGCCGGTGTGAAAGCAATGGGTCTGACCTTTAGTACGGAATTGTCAGAATTCCTTTGGTTATTCAGGAGGCTGGTACCACCCGATGGCCAGACAGAACACGTACAGTATGTCGGTTATTTTTTAGCAGCTATCTGGTTCTCGCTAATAGTTTTGCTGGTGGTCCTGCAAAAAAATAATCCCAGTGTTTATCTGTTGATTTGCTATTTCCTGCTTTTCATTTTCTCAAGCATTTTTGGCATCGGAGGGGAAGACAATATTCAGCTTACAGAGACCAACACAGGAAATCGATATTTCTATGTACCAAGCGTGCTCATCCTAATTGTAACAATGTCGTTAATTTCCAGATCAACCATCGTAAATTACTCCAGTACATGGTCAATTCTTGCCATCTTGATTTTATGCCTTGGGCTAATAAACAGTATTGAACAGTTTTATAAAGAACCTCTCAAGCACTCTTCATGGCCAGAATGGAAAAAGGAAGTCGCTATATGGGAGAATGACCATAACCATATTCTAAATATTTGGCCTTCAGGTTGGACAATCAATCTAAATCGTTTCAAATAATAAAATTACCAGCGTGCACTTTAATACCAGCACATTGATCGATCACTTTTATCTGGGAAAGATAATATACGTTTTTCTAACAGCACAATGACATAAACTCAAGCTCCGAGAAAAAAACTCTACCCTCTTACCTGCCCTGGGTGATCTTTGCTGCTGCAGTTCTTTTTGTTACCTTTCGAGATATTTCACTACTGACCCACCCCCGCTTCCGGGCAGAAGATGGACGTCACTTTTTCGAATTTTCTTATGCACATGGCTGGCTGGATACACTACTGTATCGCCCGGAGTATCAATTAATCTTATCCAATATCTCAGCCTTGATCGCCAGCAGAATGATGCCAATGGAGTTGGCTCCTTTACCATTTTCTCTTATCTGCCTTGTAGACATCTCGGCTGCTCTGGCTGTCGTGGCATGGGGAAATTCACTCGCAATGACGAATAAATCAGAGGCTCCCTAAGTTAGTTTTAACTAAAATTAGAACACCACCATATTGTCCCGGTGGATCAATTCCGCTTCATCCACATAACCGAGAATTGATTCAATTCGATCGCTGGCATGGCCAATTATTTTCTCAGCTTCATTCGAGGAGTAGTTAATCAGGCCATGGGCCACTTCCCTGCCCTGCTGATCAAGACAGCGCACCATATCACCGCGGGCAAAGGTGCCGTTCACGGCGGTCACGCCAACAGGCAATAGACTTCGACCGGATTCACGCAATACTTTTACCGCACCATTGTCCAGCAACAGATCTCCACATGACTGCATGTGTGTCGCCAGCCATTGTTTTCGTGCTGCGACCCGCCCGGAAGTTGGCTGTAGAAGCGTGCCATGTGCTTCACCCTTGTGTAATCGCAGCAGGATATTCTCTGTGTGTCCATTGACAATATGAGTGCTGGCACCCGATCTGGCTGCCCGCTCGGCGGCACGAATCTTGGTCAGCATGCCGCCGCGGCCTAGACTGCCGCTATCACCGGCATAGCCTTCAAGCTCAGCAGAACCCGCTTCTGCTTTTTCAATTAATGTGGCGTCTGAATGCTTCCTCGGGTCGCGATCAAACAGCCCCTCCTGATCCGTCAGTATGACCATACGATCAGCCTCAACCAGGTTAGCGACCATAGCAGCCAGGCTGTCATTGTCGCCAAAGCGGATCTCATCAGTCGCTACTGTATCGTTTTCGTTGATGACAGGGATGACGTTCAGTTTAAGTACTTGACGCAGGGTTCCACGCGCATTGAGATAGCGTTTCCTGTTTGACAGGTCTTCGTGAGTCAGCAAAATTTGCGCTGTATGCAGGTCGAACTGCTGAAATTTTGATTCATAGAGCTGTATAAGGCCCATCTGGCCGATGGCTGCGGCTGCCTGCTGCTGGTACAGGGCATGCGGGCGCTTCGTCCAGCCCAGTCGCTGCATGCCCGCAGCCACTGCACCGGATGAAACCAGTACAATATGAATGCCCTGATTCTGCAACTGTGCCATTTGCTTTACCCAACTGGCTATCGCCTGCTCATCCAGGCCTTTGCCATCGGCTGTCAGCAGCGCACTGCCAATCTTTATTACCCAGCAAGGTTTTTTATTGTGGCCTTTGTTTAGATTTTTTTTACTCACCATTATCAATTCTTCAGTACTGAGAATATCTTATCGAAATCCCTCTCACCTGGTCAGCCGTCCAGTTCTTCTTGCTGCCGCAGTAGCCATTTCATAATTGCCTGCACCAGTTCCGGGCAGCCTTTACCGGTAGCGGCAGAAATCATGAATAGTTCACCCTGCCAGTCCAGTTCAGCGACGATTTGCTGGCGAATTCTTTCTAATTCATCATCAGCCAGTAGATCTGTTTTATTCAATACCAGCCAGCGTGGACGATCCAGCAGTGCTTCATCAAACTGCTGCAGTTCATTAATTAGAGCGCGTATGTTGGCAATAATGTTGTCCTGCCCTTCCGGCGGCATGATATCAACCATATGCAGCAGCAGGCTAGTACGCGACAGATGTCGCAGGAACTGAATACCGAGCCCTGCACCCTCTGAAGCCCCTTCTATCAAGCCCGGTATATCTGCCATGACGAAGCTGCTGCCTTCATCAATCCGAATCACACCCAGTTGAGGATACATGGTGGTGAAAGGATAATCCGCCACTTTTGGATGGGCACGGGAAACTGTTCTCAATAAGGTAGATTTTCCCGCATTGGGCAGGCCAAGCAGCCCGACATCAGCCAGCAGGCGCAGTTCCAGCAGTAGACCACGCTGGTCACCGGGCCTGCCGGGGATGGTTTTTGTTGGTGCACGATTGGTGCTGGACTTGAATCGGGTGTTACCGAGACCGCCCTGACCACCTTTTGCCACCAGCAACTTATAGCCATCAGAG